>NZ_JAJKFX010000020.1:0-43341 GCF_022869025.1 Acinetobacter sp. F-1
AGCGCTGATGGTAGTGTGGGGTTACCCATGTGAGAGTAAGTCATCGCCAGCTCATTATTCGAAACACCCCCTGCATAAGCAGGGGGTGTTTTTTTTTGTGTATTTAAAATAATCAAGTTATTATTTAAATCTCAAGCTTTTCAAAAAATGATTGAGATATGTTCAAGTTTAGCTATCAAGATATAGTCAAACCGCTTAATTACCCATACACTCGTTAAAGAAACGACTAAAAAGCTTATCTATTGAGTTAACCAACCATTTTTTCCTTTTTGCTTTCACCCATGCCCACATTTTTTCAATAGGATTAAGGTCAGGACTATAAGGTGGTAACCAAAGTATTTGATGCCCATGTTGGGCTAATAGATCTTGTATATCTTGTCGTTTATGGAAGGCTGCATTGTCCATGACAATTACACTATTCGAGGGTAATTCTGGTAATAAAAACTTATCTACCCAAAAATGAAATACATCCGAATTTACTTTGCTATCAAATAAGCCAACTGCAAATAACTTACTCTCATGGATTGCTCCTATTGCATTGGTTTGATTTTTTAATTGCCAATTATATGTTCCATAACAAGGAATTCCCTGTTTTGAATAACCATGAGGTCTATATTCATGAGATTTAAATCCACTTTCATCAAGATAGATGATCGGGTGTTGACACCTTAATCGGTTTAAATCTTTTAAATACTGCTCTCTGAGTTCTGTTTTTGCTTTCGGGTGCCGTAAGGTCTTTTTTTAACTGTAATATTTAGACGCTTGAGCGCATCTCCAATTGTAGAAGTACCACAACCAAAACGAGCAGCGCGTTCATATTGATAATCATCAGGATATTGCTCAACATCTGCACGTAAGGCATCATCATCAACTTTAGATGGTTTTCTTGGTCGAGTTCTTTTTATTTCGATTCGCTTTTTCCATTCGACAATTGTATTTTTATTAATTTCGAAGTGCTGAGCAACCGCTCGGATAGATTGACCTTCTTCAAGCTTGGCTAATATTTTCTTTCTAAAATGTATTGGATAACTCATATCAGTATTGTATTGGTTTTTTGGCGTGTGGACTATAGTTAGAATAGGACTAAGTGCTAGGTCTTTATTTAATAAATCCTGTGATAGCTTTCTTAGGTGTTACTGGCATGATTTAGATATTAGAATAGAAATTGTTAGAGTAATTGATAAAGATAACCGATTATTTGCTGAGAGCAGTTCGGTATCGTTCAGATATTCATTAGCGAGTGAGTCTTTTCATAACATTTGGTGATTTCAGCGTCGTGGATATTCGTTTTAGTCGTTGGCCTAAAATAGGTGTGTGGCAGAGAGTCTTTGAAGTGCTGTCACATGACAGTGACAATAAATAGCCATGTTCGACTCCACCATTGTGCTCATCAACACAGCGCTGGGGAAGAAAAGGCGATCGGACGGAGGAAAGATAACTTAAGTACCAAAATGCGTGCTCATAATGATGTCTTAGGCAATCCAATAAAATTTTATCTTACTGTTGCTGGGCAAGTTCATGATTTAAATGGTGCTGATATATTGCTGGACTTATTATTCAGTCAAACTTAGCCCATAGATAAACCCTAAAAGTCTAAAGATCGAATAATTGTTCCAATCCATAAAATTAATGTTTAAGGCGTGATACCCTCTAAAAATAACGCTATGAGTCAAGGTGATTATAAACCGATATTTTTATAAAGCACGGCATTTGATCGGGAACTTTTTTGCCAAGCTCAAACAGTATCGTGTTATTACCATACGCTATCATAAATTAGTTCAAAACTTTTTGTCAGCAATTTATCTTGCCTCAACAATAATTTAGCTTAATTGATGACGGACCATAGTTTCGTAAATATAAATAGGATAGAGCATTTAAAACCTAAATTTTAATTTTATATGCTGCAATATCAGTGCTAGCTTTTTTGGTTGCGTACAGTAGCTGACCGAGTAAAACTTCTTTGGAAGAAAGAATGACTATAAGCATTGGAAAATTAGGATGTTGAATAGATGCCATAACAGCCTTACCATTATCTGCATCTAGGGTTATGCTCTGGCATCCTGTAAAATTAATTTCATTCATAAATGCATGAATCATAGCCAGAATTGAACTACTTACAGCTGCAAGTTTTCCATGATTTTCAACATCCTTTTTATGCACTGACGCAAGTTCAAAACCATCTGAAGAGCAGAGCATAACTAAATTGACTTCGGAAACATCCCTAAGAATAGCTTGTATATATTTTTGTGCAAACTGAATTAAATCCTGAGGTGCGGTACGTTTAGATAGTTCATGTAGTGACATATTAATTTAACTCGAAAAGAACTTCAGCTTGTGTGATTAATGCATCAACTAAAAGGAGAATATCTTCTTTATCGCGAGCATCAATTAAAAATAAAGGGTAATTTATATCTTGTTGGTCTAGCCATTCATGATAGATCGATGAGTTATATTGAGCTTTGCTATCTAAATGAGTAATGCCAATTATAATATTTGAAAGCTTGGCTTTATAATAAGTTAAATATTCATTTAGTTGTTCAATGGGGTTTTCTATAGTGTGATCAATGAGTAGAATCACACCTAGAGCGCCTTCCGTAATAATATCCCAAATAAAGTCAAAGCGTTCTTGTCCTGGTGTGCCATATAAGCCAACAATATTTCCATCTTCTAAAATGAGTTCACCATAATCGATCCCTACAGTTGTTTGTGCTTTTTTATGTGCATTTAAATCGGTATTAATGGCTTCCGTACTTAAAACGTCAATACTGGAAATGGTTTGAATCGCAGTACTTTTACCTGCCCCCATACTTCCAGCGAACACAAGTTTGTATCTTTGTAAAACCATGGATTAAACTTTAAAGCCCTAGCTTTTTTCTTAAACTATTAAAGAACCCACTTAGTCCATTATTTTTAGTTTTATTTTGTTGGGTTAACTTAAATGGGGACATATTTTCTGAAATAGGAATTAAATCTCCTGCTAAATCAGAAACACATAAAAAGAAATTAATATATTTATAACCAATTTTTAAAGAAGACTCTGCATAGCTGATATGGCTGCCCGAGCTAAATACAGTAGATAACTTAAATAAATGTATACGGTCGGTTCTGTTTGATATTTTTGGCCAACGTTTAATTTGATAATGAAATGGATAGTTTGGAATCTCTTGGTCGAGATAGTCCCAAATAAATTGCCAGACTCCCTGTTTAAGATCTATGCCTTTTGCATATTTTTTAATGCTTAAAATTTGATTAATACTTGCAGGGATAATGTTTAAATTTTTTGTTGTTATAATTTGAAGATTAGGTTTTAAATAAAATTGAAACCGATCAAAATCGAGTATGGCAATATCATCACTTTCACTTTGTAATAAAAATAAACCTGTTCGATATTTTTTGAATATATCTTTAAATATATTTTCTAAATTATCATAATTGAATTTTTGATTTTGAATAAATAGAGAGTTATTGTTCAGCTGATAAGATAAATTATTAGATTTAAGTAAATTGAAAAAATAGGATTGTATCCATTGAATGAGAGGTTTTTCATCAAATAATGGCAAATAGATCGTATTATTAATAATTTGCTGGGTCGTATTCGTATCAGATTTCTTTATACGCAGAATCTGATTTTTTTTTATCCATTTGTTCAATATGAGGAATATTAATAAAATCCTCATTGATTAAGAGTAATTGGAGTTTTGAATCAGCAAGATGTGTCCAGGAAATCTCATATTTTTCCTGTAGAGCGATATTAATGATGGCCTTGAGTTCATTAATCAAAGCAAGATTTAAACCAAATACAGAGAGATAAATTGTGTCTTTCATATTCAAATTAAATAATAGATTGCCCAAGAATATATGGGCAATCCTGATTGGAAATTAAGAGAAATCTAGTTCTTTTTCGAAACGCTTAAGTTCATGACGTGACATAGCTAAGTTAGCACGCGAACGATCAAGAATAAGATAAAGGAATAGATTTTCATTTGAATCAAGTGGACGAAGAAGATAATATTGCTTACCTAAGGTAATGAGAATATCTTCAATTGTATCATCAAGATTTAAACTCTCTGCAACTTTACGTTTTGAACGAATTACCCCAGTATTACTAGCAGCAGCGAGTTCTAAGTCAATTGTACTATTACCCTGTGTAGCAAGTGCTAAACCACTTTCACTATCAACAAGTGCAGCCGCTACAAAACCACAATACTTGTTAAATTCTCTAAAGAAACTTTAGCCATAATTATCCCCTATTTTCTAAATAGATTTAGCTATTAGATGGAGTTTCTAATAATTAACAAAAAATTGCAATATATATTAAAAACATTAAGTATAAGTTTAATTCTATTTTTCTTAAAAATAATGTAATAAAGATAAATTAATGTAGTTTTTATTATTTAATTTATTCATTGGATTTATTTTTATTTAAATTAATTAAAATAAATGTATGAAATATAATTAAATATAGTTTTTCGCTAGACATATAAAATTATATTTTATATGTTGATATTTAATATATAGGTATAAAGTTGATTGGTTAAATATTAATCTTCCCCAAATTAAATGAAAAAATAAATATGTGATGGGTTTTGCATTATTTTAACGTTTGCAGAATCAATATAGCCGATAAAAGATGAATCAGTTTAATTTTAGGAGTTTTAAACTGATTCAAGCATTATGTTAAAGATAAATTAAATCACATTCTTCAGATCTTTTTTATGCTGTTTCACTTGTTGTGCATAACGTTTGCCTTGCTTACGCATTTTACGGTTTTTCTCATAGGCAGTCGGACCTACATTATAATAGCCCAGTGCTTTTTCTAAGCTACCACTGGATTCATGATAACGAGAAAGAATATGGCTACCACATGAAATATTTATAGCTTCATTATATAAATCATCACCACAAGTCGCTTGCCAATATCTTGGCATAATTTGCATGAGGCCAACAGCTCCAGCATGTGAAGCCACCTGGCTACGATAAGTTGACTCCTGACGAATTACGGCTGCTACAAGTAATGGATCCAGACGGTTTTTTTCTGCATTCTGAATAATCAAAGGTGAAACGCGAGTTGCTGTGGTTGCTGGAACACCGTAGGCTGTCTGAATTCCTTTAGACAGTTGAGCAGAACGTTTTTCTAAAGAATTGCCGCCGAGAGAAGAACAGGCACTAAATAACACGGTACTTAGACCAAGCAGCCCAATTTTAAAAATTGTGCTATTGAATACTGGTAATAATAAGTTTTTTCTAACAGAAAATTTGCCTAACAACTTTCAGCTTCCATGTATTTTTAAAATTAAACTGATCTTAGGAAGATGTATAAAAATCGTCAAGAAATTATATGATTTGTTTACAAAGTCAAAGTAGATCTACTTGAATCATGGATGATTTATGAAGAGATGATCAAAGAAAAGCCGGTTGGAATAGAGATTTATTTAAGGCTTTTCTTGGTGTTATGGAGAAGATGAGGATCGACATCGATTAGGCTAGGTTTTTAAGCATCCAGATTTCACAGGCTTGACTATGGCCAGTGTCGCCTTCAGGCCGATCCAGATGCTCAAAACCTAAGTTCTCGTACAGCTTCACCGCTTGCCAAAGGTTTTTGGTAGTCTCGATATAAATCCGTTCAAATTTATGTTGTCGGGCAAAATCAAAGGCCAAATTCAAAATCTGTTTTGCAAAGCCATATCTACGAATGGCTGGTAGAAAATACATTTTCTGTATTTCTAGAATATTGTGGTCACCTTGTAGTGGAGCAATACCACCACCGCCATAGACCTGATCCTGTTCATCAACAATGACCCAATAGGCAGAATTTGGCTGTTGATATACGTCATACAGGTGATCCAGGATTGAATCACCTACAGCGAAACCGGACTCCGCTGCCAGACCAAACTCCATGGAAACGTCACGAATAATCTTGGCAATTTGAGCATTATCTTGAGGCTGAATGGGACGAATAGAATACATAGCACATGACATAAAAGAAGATGGAATTTTTATAGTCCGAAAACTTTAAAAAAGCCATCTTTTTCGTTCAATTTTCCTTCGATAAAGTTTTATTTTAGCTCACTCGAAGATTTACCCAGTTCGCGTCGGGCGATAATCAGTTGTTGAATCTGCTGGGTACCTTCAAAAATATCCAGAATCTTGGAATCACGTGCCCATTTTTCCAACAGTTCAGTTTCGTTATAGCCTACCGCAGCTGCCAATTCTACACATTTTAAGGTGATTTCATTACCCATACGTCCAGCTTTGGCCTTTGCAATAGATGCTTCACGTGAATTCGGTTTATGATTATCTGCCATCCACGCCGCTTTGAGCATCAGCAAGCGCGCAGCTTCCCATTCTGCTTCCATGCGATAGATTTGTGCAGCGATATTGGAGCTTTGTAAATAGGGCGTGACATAACTGGAATCCAGTTGATCCTTAAAAATTTCCTTGATACGTTCCAGCGAGGCTTTGGCACAGCCAATTGCCATGGCAGCGACCAATGGCCGGGTATTATCAAAGGTTTCCATTACACCGGCAAAGCCCTTGGCAACATCGATTTCTGCATGACCGAGCAAGTTTGCCGCAGGTACTCGACAATTGATCAGGCGAATCGTGGCAGTATCCGAAGCTTTAATTCCTAACTTATGTTCCAGTCGTTCAACCTTCATTCCGGGCGTACCTTTGGTCACCACAAATGATTTAATTGCCGATCGTCCCAGTTTTTTATCTAATGTTGCCCAGACCACGACCGCATCGGCACGTTCCCCAGAGGTCACAAAAATCTTCTCACCATTTAAAATATAGTTATCACCATCTTTGGTCGCAGTGGTGCGAATTGCAGCGGAATCTGAGCCGAAACCTGGTTCGGTAATCGCCATGGCTGCCCAAGTCCCATGAAAACGTTGTTGCTGTTCTTCATTTGCCACCGCTGCAATGGCTGAATTTCCTAAACCTTGACGTGGCATAGACAGCAATAAACCCGTATCGCCATAGCACATTTCAATAATACTCAGGGCAGTAGACATATTAATACCATTTTTATTGCTGCTGTCGGTCTCGCCCCGTTTATTCACTGCTGCGCCCGCATTCATACCTTCACTGCCTTGGTTCATACCATCTACGATGGAGGCCAGCATATCCAGCTCTTTAGGATAAGTGTGTTCAGCCTTATCATATTTACGCGAAATAGGGCGGAGTACATTGAGTGCAACTTCGTGCGCTTGATCAATCAGGAGTCTGAATTTTTTTGGATTTTGTAGATTCATGATAGTTTTCTTTATTCTCCGATCAGGCATGTAGGCCAGAATGAACAATCGCAGTGGCTCTGAGGTCTCGATACCAGCGCTCGACCGGATGTTCTTTGGTAAAGCCATGACCACCCAAAATCTGCACGCCATCTGTACCGATTTTCATGGATTTTTCTGCGCAGAGTAAACGTGCCAGATAAGCTTCTCGATGAAAAGGTTGGCCAGATTCAGCCAGACTGGCAGCATTAAGAATAAGCATCTGCATGGCATCAATTTCAATCGCCATATCGGCAATCATAAAAGCGACACTCTGACGATGGGAAATGGGCTCGCCAAAGGCAGTCCGTTCATTGGCATATTGTATGCAGTATTTTTTCACGGCTTCACAAGTGCCGACGGCCATGGCACCCCACATCAAATTGCCTAAATCAACGAAAGTATGATAATCAAAATCATCATCACCCAAACGCTGCGCTGGTGTATTTTTAAATTGAAGTGTGACGCTTTCAGTTGCTTTTAGACCCATGGCAGGGGATTTTTTTGCAGTAATGCTATGGTCACGTTGTACCACAAAGACCTCAGGTGTTCCGTCTAGATCGGCACTGACCAGATAAAGATCCGCATTTTCTCCGAGCATGACCAAGGTCTTTTCACCGCTAATCAGATAATGCGCCTGATGAGCAATCGCTTGAGTTTTTAGTTGGTACGGATTAAATGCGGCGGTTTCTTCCTGTACCGCAAAGCTTGCTTTCAGCTCTGGATTTTCTGCGAAAGCACCAAGATATTTTGCCTGAATCTGCTCTGAACCCCAGCGGGTAATGGCATTGATCACACTAAAGCTAGACAGTAAACCGGCAGTCAAACTGAAATCCCCGCGAGCCAAATGTTGTGCAATTAAAATATTACTGACAATGTTTTGTTCGGAGGCGACACCCCCTAACGCTTCGGGCAAGGCATAGAAATTCAGGCCGAGATCGGTGTTATATTGCCACAGTTCATACGGAAATATTTCCTGCTGATCGGCAGCATGCGCCAATGGATAAAGTACCTCTTGAGCAAATTTCTGCATCGCATCGCAGGTCAGTTGCTGTTCTGCAGACAGGTTTAGATCAAACAGTGCTTTAGATTGAGGGGGGAGACGC
Organism: Acinetobacter sp. F-1; assembly: GCF_022869025.1. NCBI lineage: Bacteria > Pseudomonadati > Pseudomonadota > Gammaproteobacteria > Moraxellales > Moraxellaceae > Acinetobacter > Acinetobacter sp. F-1. The sequence goes on from NZ_JAJKFX010000020.1 coordinate 8,381, forward strand.
TGTTTTTGAATGTTCTGGCCAGATTTCAGGATTTTCTGGGTTTGACTCAGGGTTTTAAATCCTGCTTTGGAACTTTGATACAGGGATTTTTCTATAAATTTACGCAGCTTTAATTGATCTAATATTTCGCTACCCGCAATTTTGGTCAGCATGGACAAGCCAAATCCTTGAGCTTTGTTCACCATATTATTCATTTTGATTATCCTATGGGTGTTGTCACGTTATTTTAGTCATGCTGACATGCACGCCAAGAAAAAACCATGTCATCGCTGACATGAATGATTGACAATTTTTAAGTTATTAAAAGTTAATAGATGGTAAGCTAAGTTTATGAAAATATAATTAAAAACAAGAAAAGAGAAAATTATTTTTGAATAAAAATTGACCCGGATGACAAAATCATCCGGGTTTCTATGTGGCGTCTATTGGGGTATCAAAGGTGATTTTTGATCATGGCACGCACATTGGTTTTGGCATCAATCACGGTCATAAAGGTATATGCACCGATGAATTTACGGCTAATAAACATAAATTCCTTGGGTGGAACACTGAAATAACGTGAAGCCATAGATCTTGAAGCCTGTTGCATGACACGGCTATGCAATTGGCTTTTTTTCCAGTCATAACGATTATGTTGATCCATCACATTAGCTGGCAGCTCCTGATTATTCAATGGTGAGCTAAAAGCCTCAGTGGCCAGTAAAAAGACCTTGGCCATATCTGGCTTGATGCTTTGCGGAATTGAATCAAAAAACTCATAACCGGTCATGGCTTTGACCATCATATCTGAGTCGTGATGATAACCGGCCTGAATCAGATTGCGCGCGACGCTGAGCAAATGCTGGTCAAACTGACGGATGGCACCAAAGTCGAGCAGGACAATCTTGTCAGGAATATCTTCGCCATTGCCCAGACGAACCAGATAATTCCCAAAGTTCGGATCGGTCTGCATTTCACCCCATTCAAAAATTTCACGTACGGCAATTTCTAACGATGCTTCACCCAACTGGTTGCGGCGTTCTTGTGGCAGAGACAACATTACTGGGCTATTGATCGGCACACCGCGTTCGAAAGTCATGCACAGCACGCGATCAGAGCAATACTCATCAATAATCGTCGGCACGATATAGCGCGGATCGTCTTTTAAACGTGCCGCAAAACGCCGTGTGGTATCTGCTTCAATCTGATAGTCCACTTCACGATGCATCATCTCACGGACTTCATCGAACCACTGGTCGAACTCGCGGGTTTGCGGCACCAGACGCGTCAGTTTGAGCATGTTTTTAAACAGGCTCATATCCGAATCAATGGCTTCTGCCACACCGGGATACTGAATTTTTAAGACCAGTTCCATGCCATCAGATTTGCGGGTAGCGCGATGGACTTGGGCTAAAGATGCAGTGCCCAAAGGCTCATGATCAATGGTGAGATCATTCAGCTTTGCACCGAGCTGCTGCTGTAATTGTGTCTTGATCGCTGGCCAAGCCAGTGCCACGGTCTGGTTGTTGAGCGTATTTAAAGCCTGAGTGACTTCTTCTGGCAAAAAGTGTTCGCCATACAGCGCCATCATCTGGCCGATTTTAACAATTGAACCTTTGAGCTTACCAATTTCTGCAACCAGATAATCCGCCTGCTCTTTCATGGCTTTTTTACGTTTCTTTTCTTTTTCTTCTTCACTCGAAAATATGGAGCCTGCACTGGAAGCCGCCCAACGCGTGCCTGCCAGCAAGGATGCCTTTGCGATCGATAAGCGTCGATCCATAGAGGAGGTTTTCAGTTGTTTAAGCTTATCGTTCTGATCTGACATGTAAACTCAATCCTTTCATCATCAGCATGAAGCAGAATAAATCATTGTAGGGGATATTAGCGCTTCTGCACGTATTAAAAAAGTTTAAGCCGCTGAATTCATAGTAAAAGCTAGGCAAGCTTTCATTTATTCACCAGCCTGTATCAGTTTAGACAGGGCATTATGCCATTTGAAATTGGATTTTTAATTCAGATCGTTGTTGTAACTGTTGTTTATTTGTTTGAATATGTTGATGAATCAGGTGCTGGACACTGTCGTGCATAAAACCCAATGCATAGCCTTTTACAATCACAATACTCGGCAAACCAAAAAACAGATATTTGGCATCGTCCAGTGTCGCACTGCTAAATACACCATGCTGGATTAAAGTTGACTGCAAAAATACCTTTTCTTGCTGCACCTGACCGGAAACCTGGTCATTCCAGTAATTTTGGCGCATCGCCATAAGATTATTGTGCTTATAGCTCATAGGACCGGGCTCGTTTGAAGATTTAATTCGGATTATATGTGGGTGATAGGCCAGTTTTCAATTGCACAACTGTTTAATTTGCTGCCGGAGAAATACATAGGATTATTGCAAGGACTGCGTTAATATTCATGGATAATTTAAACAATATTGATTGTTAAACATTTATTGGAATTATACCAGTTTAGGTAAAGGGGATTTTATGCGTCTTGCATGGTTTTTGGTTGCAGTTTTTGCGGGTAGTGCAGTTCAGACTCAGGCTGCTGTAGGATATTCCAAGGAATATTCGCAGTGTATGAACTTTAGTTATGGTAATACCGCTAAAGCAGAGAAATGCCTAAAGAAAGAGCTGAAACTACACAACAAACGTCTGAAGAAAAGCTATAAAAATTATCTAAAGCTGAATCCGAATCAGACCGCGGCCATCCGCAGTCAGCATGTGCTTTGGGAACGCAAACTGTCGCAGCAATGTAATTTAAGAGTGTCTGGAAAATATGCCAAACAGCAGCAAGGTCAATGTATGCTGGCCTTGATTATGGATCAGGCAAATCTTTATCAATCCCGCTCTTATGCACCAGGTTCACGATAAATCAATACATGAGGCATAGTTTGAATCGTCTGAACTTGCTCTAAAAAACTAGAATGACAGGTTGAGGATTGGGTAAAAAAACACGAATTTTATCATTTTTATGAGCCTAGAGAATTCGTGTTTTTCATACTTTTAGCATTATAAAAGCAGGCAAAACAAGGTATCATAAGGCGTTTAAAAAAATGACCTTGGAGACGCCCTACGTGGATCGACCGACTATTAGCCCTGAACATATTCAGGAAGCCGCTGAAAACCTAAGCACAATTCGTGATTTTATCCGCTTTGGTGTGACAGCATTACGTCAATATGATGCGCACTTAGGCCAAGGTACAGAAGATTATTTTGCTGAAAGTTCAGCATTGGTATTACAAAGCATGTCATTGGAATGGAAAGCGGATGCTGAAATTCTCGAGGCAAAATTACTCCCAAGTGAAAAAGCTGAATTTTTAGGATTGTTGGAGCGCCGTATCAATGAGCGTATGCCAACTTCATATTTATTGAATTTAGCCTACTTTGACGATAAACCTTATTACGTGGATGAGCGTGTACTGATTCCACGTTCACCGATTGCTGAACTGATTCAGAACCGTTTTGCACCTTACTGCCTGGATGAAAATTATCAGGCGCGTGAAGGGGTAAACAATCTACCTGAAAATCCAGATCCAAAAATGCCTCGCCGTATTTTAGATATGTGTACAGGTTCAGGTTGTATCGCGATTGCTCTGGCTTATGCTTTTCCGGAAGCCGAAGTCGATGCCACTGATTTATCTAAGGATGCTTTAGAAGTAGCACAAATTAACTGTGAACATCATAACCAACAGTTTAATGTGGCCTTGCTTGAGTCTGACCTGTTTGAAAAAATTCCTGCTGAAAATCAATATGATTTAATCGTATCGAACCCACCATATGTGGATGCAGAAGATATGGCTGATCTTCCCGATGAGTTCCATCACGAACCTGAAATGGCATTGGCTGCGGGTCAGGATGGTTTGGACCTTGTACGTAAAATGTTGGCACAAGCTGCAGATTACCTGACTGAAGACGGTCTTATTGTCATTGAAGTCGGTAACTCGGAATGGGCGATGAAACAGAACTTCAATTCAGTCGATTTCTACTGGTTACAATTCCAGAAAGGTGGTTCAGGTATCTTTGCACTCACTGCACAGCAATGCCGTACTTACCGCGATTTATTCATTCAGTCTATTCAAGCATAAGGAGTCGTGTGACATGGCAGGTAATAGTATAGGGCAACTGTTCCGTGTGACGACTTGTGGTGAATCTCACGGTGTGGGCCTGATGGCCATCGTTGATGGGGTTCCACCGGGCATTGAGCTGTGTGAAGCCGATTTGCAAAAAGATTTGGACCGTCGTAAGCCGGGTACATCGAAATTTGCCACCCAGCGTAAAGAGCCGGATGAAGTAGAAATTATTTCTGGTGTGTTTGAGGGTAAAACCACTGGAACATCGATCGGGCTCTTGATTCGTAATACGGATCAGAAATCGAAAGATTATGGCAATATCGCGCAAACTTTCCGTCCGGGTCATGCAGACTATACCTATACCCAGAAGTACGGTTTCCGTGATTATCGTGGTGGTGGCCGCTCAAGCGCGCGTGAAACAGCGATGCGTGTGGCAGCGGGTGCCATTGCCAAGAAATTCCTGTTAGAGAAATTTGGCATTGAAATTCGTGGCCATGTCACACAAATTGGTACTGAAAAAGCAGAAAAACTGGACTGGGATGAAGTGCCAAACAATCCATTCTTCTGTGGCGATGTGGATGCCGTGTCACGTTTTGAAGCGCTCGTGACTTCACTACGTGAACAAGGCACCAGCTGCGGTGCAAAACTTGAAATTATTGCGTCTAAAGTACCTGTGGGTTGGGGTGAACCGGTCTTCGATCGTTTAGATGCAGATATTGCGCATGCCATGATGTCGATTAACGCGGTCAAAGGCGTTGAAATTGGCGATGGTTTTGGCGTCGCTGAGCAATTTGGTCATGAAACACGTGATGAGTTAACAACAGACGGTTTTCTGGCAAACCATGCCGGTGGTATTTTAGGCGGTATTTCTAGTGGTCAGGACATTCGTGTCGCGATTGCACTGAAACCAACGGCTTCAATCACTACTCCGGGTAAAACCATTAATATCGATCGTGAAGATACAGACGTGTTGACCAAAGGCCGTCATGATCCTTGCGTGGGCGTGCGTGCGACACCAATTGCAGAAGCGATGCTGGCGATTGTGCTAATGGATCACTTTATGCGTCATCGTGCGCAAAATGCCGATGTAGTTACGCCTTTTGAGCCGATTGAACCAAAATAATTCGCTTTTCATCTGAAGCGGATACGATTAGAGTCAGACTTCGGTCTGGCTTTTTTTATATTTATATAATGAAAAATAACAATATTCGCTTGGCAAAAACTACAGATATTCAGAACATTGTTGTATTGATCAATACAGCTTATCGTTCCAATCGTGGCTGGACACATGAACATAAGATGGTTGCTGGTCAACGGATTAATTGTGATCAGGTAATGATTCTCTTGGCACAGACTAATGTTAAGCTTTTTGTATTAGAGAATCATGATCAGATCATTGGCTGTATTGGGCTGACTGAATTCGATGACTCTATCGAAATTGGAAGTTTTGCCATTGATCCAGACCAACAAAACTCGGGTTATGGAAAGCAGTTACTAGATTTTGCCGAGTTTTATATTATTGATACGTATCAGAAGAAAGTGATTCGAATGTCAGTATTGAATGTCCGTACAGAATTGATTGCTTATTATCAGCGCCGTGGCTATCTATTGACTGAAAAAATTGAAGCATATCCACTAGATCAAAATGTCGGAGAGCCTTTGATTCCGTTACATTTACTGATTTTAGAAAAAATGATCAGATCAATATAATGAGTTGATGAAAATTCAAGCATTTTACTTCTTAAATTAATTGGTGAAACAGCCACTAAATATGCTAGTTTTTGTGCACCGTCTAAAGGGTATTGAAAAATAGACGGGAAACAGACCAGGATGGCACATGCTGCAAATTATTTTAACTTCTTTATTTCCTCTTATTGGCTTGATCAGCTTTGGCTATCTGCTTAAGCATGGGCAATGGTTGAGTGAAGACTTTTGGCGCGGTGCAGAAAAGTTAAATTATTATGCACTGTTTCCAGTGATGTTATTTTTAAATCTGGCCACTGCCAAGATTCAGATGAATGTGATTCAGGATGTGGTACTGGTGGTATTTAGTATCATGATCGTGGTCAGTATCGCACTGTATATGTTGCGCCATATGTACCAGATATCTTATACGCGTTTTGGCGTCTATGTTCAGGGCTTGTTGCGCTTCAATACCTATATCGGACTTGCTGCGGTCAGTAGCTTATTTCATCAGCAGGGCATGACCATCTTCGCTGTGATCATGGTGTTGTGTATTCCTTTGGTGAATATCTTGTCGGTGCTGGCATTTACCCGCAGTCACGATATGCAGCTGAAAAAAATCATTCTGGATTTATCTAAAAATCCATTAATTTTAGGCTGTATTGTGGGTGGTGTGTTTAATCTTTCCGGTTTGGCACTCTGGGCCGGAGCAGAGCAATTTCTTAAACAGATTGCACTATGCAGTTTGCCACTCGGTCTGATGTGTGTAGGAGCAGCCTTAAAGTTTCAGGGCTTTCAGCGAGATGTATTGCCACTCAGTCTGATGACCTTTGGTCGCCTGTTTGGAATGCCGCTGATTGCATTTTTAGTCTGTAAAATTTTCCAGATTGATGTATTCACCACGCAAGTATTGGTATTGTTCTTTGCCTTACCTACTGCCTCAGCGTCTTATGTGTTAACCCGGGTATATGGCGGCGATAGCCAGTTAATGGCGAGCATCATTAGTGTACAAACCGTCGTAGCGGCGGGAAGCTTAATATTGGTACTTTCCTGGATTATTTAAAATTCCTTGATTCTCAAATAGATGATATAAGATTTAAATACTGAATTTAAACTCTCTATGCTTTGAACCATTAAAATAGCCTAAGCAATAAAGGTTCTATTTAAGCGCTAAAATCAAATCAATCCTAAAATCTTATAAAGTTTAGAATCTGTTGTATCTCGCTGAATAGAACAAAAGTGAAATCTAAAAATTTGGTAGATGGGCAATATCAGTCAGCAGCAATAATTCAGTTTAATTCGGAACAGTAATTACAAATTGATTCACGTGAACTCACATAAATAAAAACTGTCTTATTGAATAAAATGGTATATAAATTGCTCATGATAATAAAACATTATTGCAGGAGAGAAATGCTTCTGCATTCGCCGAAGGAGCAAGTTCCCAGGAAACTCTCAGGCAAAAGGACTGTGATAATGGATAAAAACTCTGGAGAGAAGTGTTCAATCACTCACCGAAGGGGAAGGTGCTCGCATTGATGTGCAATGCAGCGACCGAAGCTCTCAGGTACACATGACAGATGGGAAAAGACATCAATATAATCAAGGAGGTGTCTATGCGTCATGTCGTGGTGATTGGGGCGGGTATTACTGGGGTAACCACAGCGTATGAGCTTGTTTTGGCAGGCTATCAGGTGACTGTGGTAGATCGACATCTCTATCCGGCCATGGAGACATCTTTTGCCAATGGCGGCCAGCTTTCGGCCTGTAATGCCGAAGTATGGAACCAGAAAGCCACGGTACTCAAAGGTATCAAATGGATGTCTCAAAAAACTGCACCACTTTTGCTCAATCCTTCTTTTAGTGTGCATAAATATAGTTGGCTCATGGAATTTTTGGGAAATATCAAACATTATGAAGCCAATACCCGAGAGACTGTACGTTTGGCTTTATTGGCCAGAGCACGTTTGTATGAAATTGCCCAAACAGAACAGATTGATTTTGACCTGGAAAAACGCGGCATTTTACATTTTTATCATAACAAGACGGATTACGATGTCGCGATCAAGGTCAATGACCTGTTGTGTAGCGGCGGACTGGAGCGCAATGCCATTTCCAATGCGGAAATCAAGCAGATCGAACCTGCATTAACAGGCGATTACTATGCCGGATTTTACTGCCAGAGCGATGCGACCGGAGATATTCATAAATTCAGTACAGGACTGGCCAAAGCTTGCATGCAAAAAGGCGTGAAATTTGAATTTGGCCAAGATGTCTTTGCCGTCGATCATCAGGCTCAACATATTCGGGTGAAATGCAAACCCAGTACTGAAAATGTACATCATTCTACAGATGACATTCTGGAAATTAATGCAGATGCCATTGTGGTGTGTGCGGGTGTGGGCAGTTATCAATTGGCCGAGATTTTAGGGGAACGAGTCAATGTTTATCCGGTCAAAGGCTATTCAATTACCGTGCAGCTGAATGATGAACAGAGCCAAAACAATGCACCATGGGTCAGCTTGCTGGATGAAAGTGCCAAAATTGTCTTGTCACGTCTGGGTAAGGATCGTTTACGAGTCGCAGGAACCGCCGAGTTTAATGGCTATAACCGGGATATTCGTGCAGACCGGATTCAACCACTGATTGACTGGAGCAATCGTAACTTTGATCTGTGTACCGAGCATGTCGTACCTTGGGCAGGTTTACGCCCGATGATGCCAAATATGATGCCTGTGGTGCGCCGTGGTCAACATGAGCGGGTATTTTATAATACCGGCCATGGTCATCTGGGCTGGACCTTGTCGGCTGCAACGGCTGCACTGATTAGCAAGGAAATTGCTCAATACTATCCTGTTTAAATTGATGGCCCGCATGTGGGCTATTTTTTACATCAAATTTCTCATTTTATATAAGGTTAAGTTTTTAATATTTTTTAAATTGAATCAATCATATAAGCGATAAATCCCAGTAAAACGTTCACAACCTTTTTGTTGAGTGTTGACGGCTAGAATTGCTTTACTATAGTTAAACTCATAGCGGCAGTCATTTTCATTATCCATGATCTGTTCTTTTGCTGCAGGCGTGGTGTAGGCTAAAAATGGAACAGTCTGCGTTTCGGCCCGGTTATTGGGATTGCGATAGGCCAGACCTTCAATCTTGATGCGGTCTTTAGTCAGTTGATGAATCTTGATATGCACAGGCTGTTTGGCCATTTGTCCCTGCTCGAACTTAATATAATGCTGAGTCAGGCTTTGATTCAGTGAAATATAGATATTTAAATCATCGAGGCGCCATTCAAACTGCTGTTTAAAACAGTCCAGCGTTTTGCATTGCTGTAACCGATTTGCCCATAACTGTTGGGTGTCTTGCAATAAGCGAACGGGGGCATCAGTAATTAAAAAAGCGGTCAAGTATTGGTCAGCGAGTTTTTCCCGAGCTTCGGACAGCGCTACTGAGCAGACTTTATTCATGGCCGCTGTTTTTTTGCTGTCGTTGTTACAGTCGAGTGGGTTCGCTGAACTACCCGCAGATATCATCCCCAGGCCGAGCATCAGGCCAATTATTTTCAACATATTTATATCAGTTTTCAGTAGCATGATCGCTTATACTTTCACTGTGTTACGCTTGGTCTAACTATAGCGAAATAGAAAGCAAGTGTACAAGATTTCAATGGGCTATTTCTAAAGGATGTATAAGGTGATCGCACAAATTCGTATTGGTCAGGGTCTGGATGTGCATGCATTTGAAGAAGGTGATTTTGTTACTTTGGCAGGCATTCAAATTCCGCATACGCACGGTCTGAAAGCACATTCGGATGGTGATGTGATTCTGCATGCACTATGTGATGCTTTGTTAGGTGCATTGGCGCTGGGAGATATTGGCCAGCATTTCCCGGATACAGATCCGAACTTTAAAGGTGCGGACAGCCGGGTATTGTTGAAGCATGTTTATCAGTTAATTCTGGATCGTGGCTATCAGCTGAACAATGCCGATATTACGGTCGCCTGTGAACGTCCGAAACTGGCCAAACACAATCTGGCAATGCGTCAAAGTATTGCGGATGTGTTGAGTGTCGATGTTACTCAAATCAGTATCAAAGCCACGACGACTGAACAGTTAGGTTTTACCGGTCGTCAGGAAGGCATCATGTGCATGGCAACCGTGCTATTGAGCCACAGCAAATAAGATCAGGCAAAATGATTCGGATTAATCAGGGATAATTCCAGTTCCTGAGTAGCTTTACGGCCTTGTAGTTGCAGGGCAACCGCATGCATGAGACCGGTCCAGGTTTCATTCGTTTCCCAGATTTGATGCAAATGCTCATGCGCCGTAGGCAAATCTATATCCATATAGTATTGACGATATAAATACATCAAACAGCTGACATGATAGTTTTGCAAACAATGCACCCAGACCATTTGCTCTTTCACCAGGTGATCGATCAGGTCCAGTACCAGCAGGCATTGATTGTCTGAAGGCGTTTCCCAGGAAATCGGAACCTGAATATAGTTCAGTCCCAGCTCAAGGCAAATTTTATCTTCATGTGGTAGATACTGTTCACTATCGGTTAATGCCACATTGATGACTGTAGATACACCATATTCTTTCATCAGCTTTAATTGGGCAGTGGTCGGTTGGCCGGAGCTAAACAGATGTTCGTGTATGAACTGAAAATTCTCAATCTGGCTTAATGCCGTTTCAATATCATTCATCAGATAAATTTTCCTTATTCTAGAAATGCAAACGCCATCTTGGCGATGGCGTTGGTCAGATCATTTAACGATTAGGTAAAATGTCTTTCAATGCCTCATGCATGTCGAGTAAAACTTTTTCAGTCGTTTCCCAGTCGATACAGCCATCCGTAACGGACTGACCGTATTCCATATCATTCAGGTTGGCCGGAATGTCCTGACGACCGCCCTTAAGATGACTTTCTACCATAATACCAACAATTGACTTGTTTCCATCAAGAATTTGTTCTGAAATGTTTTTAAGTACAAGTGGTTGCAGGTACGGGTCTTTGTTTGAGTTGGCGTGGCTGGCATCAATCATGATCTTGGTGCTGACTTTGGCTTTGGCTAGCGCGGCTTCTGCATCTGCCACCGAGCCGGCATCATAATTCGGTTTGCCATTACCGCCACGCAGTACCACGTGAGCATAAGGGTTACCTGAAGTACGAATCACAGCCACCTGACCTTGATCATTTAGACCGAGGAAGCTGTGACCATGTTTGACCGATTGCATCGCATTGGTTGCCACGGTTAAACCGCCGTCCGTCCCGTTTTTAAAGCCGACTGGTGACGAAAGACCTGAAGACATTTCACGATGCGTCTGGCTTTCAGTCGTACGTGCACCAATTGCAGACCATGAAATCAGGTCTTGATAATACTGCGGTGAGTTCGGATCAAGTGCTTCAGTGGCACATGGTAAACCTATTTCATTCAGTTCAAGTAACAGCTTACGACCGATACGCAGACCTTTTTCGATATTGAACGAGTCGTTCATATCCGGATCGTTGATCAGGCCTTTCCAGCCCACTGTGGTACGTGGTTTTTCAAAATAAACCCGCATCACGATGTATAAGCTGTCTTTAACTTTTTCGCTTAACACTTTTAAGCGTTCAGCATATTCGTGTGCAGCCGCAGGATCATGAATAGAACAGGGGCCGATGACAACGAACAGGCGTTTGTCTTCACCATCCAGGATTTTACGAATCGTTTCACGACCATGCAGTACGGTTTGATAAGCAGTTTCAGTCAAAGGTAATTCTGCTTTAAGCTCAGCAGGGGTTACCAAAGGAATCATGCTGTGGATATTCACGTCATCAATATCTGATGCTGAAATGGGATTTGACTGTTGTGTATTCATTGCCGTCACTGGTTCGATCATACAAAAGGTTGTTTAATAGCCCGAATATAACATGAATGATGCGTCACTTTGTTATAAAAAAGATGAATACTTCTTTGAAAAAAAAGTGATGAATCGCATAGTTAAATTAAACGGACTGGGAATTCTGGCTCATGACGACCATCGCTGTTTCGGCAGGTTGAGCCGGTTTTGATTTTACAGGGTTAAGCATGAAATTCAGGCCGAGCCCAAATAAGGTAATGCCTAAAATTTTGCGAATCAGTTTTTCTGGCATCCGTGAACTGAGCAAAGTACCAACAATAATCGCGGGAATAGAGCCCACCAATAACCACATGAGCAGCATGAAATCGACATTGCCTGATGACATATGCCCCAAGCCTGCAACCAGCGTCAGTAACACCGCATGCACCACGTCTGAGCCAATGATACGAATCATCGGCAGATTCGGGAACATCACCACTAAAGCCATGATGCCAAATGCGCCGGCCCCCACTGAAGAGAGGGTGACAAAGATGCCCAAGATAACGCCCATAATCATGATGGCGATGCGCTTTTCCTTGGCTTGCAGTTTTACTTTTTCCAGATCCTGCGTCATATCTGGCAGTTCTTGTTTTCGGTATTTGTTGAAAAGATTTTCGATCTGGGTGCGAAACAGAATAGACAAGCCGGTAATGGTCAGCATAAAGCCCAATACCATGGTCAGGACAGCCTTATAATGCGTCGATTGGCTTAAATAGTTGTCGAGTACCCAATGCGTGGCAAAAGATGCTGGAATACTGCCCACTGCCAGCCAGATTACAATTGGCCAGACAATATTCATTTTTTTGGCATGCACAAAAGAACCGCAGAATTTTGAAATCGCGGCATAGAGCAGATCAGTACCAATTGCAATGTGGGGTTCAATCCGGAATAGGCTGATCAGAATGGGTGTCATCAATGAGCCACCACCGACACCGGTTACTCCAACACAAAAACCTACCAACACACCTGCTAAAATAAACTCAATCGGACCAAACATGCATATATGCCAAAATCAAAAAACGTGGATATCTTATGACTTTTGGATATAAGTCGTTGTCTTGATTATTGATTTACTTATGCATAAAAAAGATAAAGCACTGGGCTTAAAATTAAATGAAGTTTCATGTTCATCCTCGCTAAGAAAATAACGTGAAACACCGGTCACTTATTTTAAAGGACACTTTGATCTGCCTGAAAATGAAGATGAATCAGGAAAACCACTTCAATAGAAAAAATCATCAGGGAAGATTAAGAGTAGGCTAAGTAATTCTAAAGCATACCTTTCTTAAAATATAAGATGCTCACTGCTTATTCAGGCATAAACCCAGCTTTATGTTAGAATTACGATTAAATACAGTTCAATACGGATCTGAGAGGGAACTCACTTGCTAAATCGAAAACTAAAAATTGGAATCGTGGTCGGTGAGGTCTCTGGAGATACGCTTGGCGCAAAGTTGATTCGCCGTTTTCGTGAGCAAGGGATTGATGCCGAATTTGAAGGCATCGGTGGTCCACAAATGATCGCAGAAGGCTTTAAAAGCTATTATCCGATGGATGTTTTATCGGTGATGGGCATTGTTGAAGTTCTCAAGGATATTAAAAAACTCTTTGCTGTACGTGATGGGCTGGTCGAAACTTGGACTAAAAACCCTGTCGATATTTTTATTGGTGTAGATGCACCTGATTTTAACCTGCGCCTGTCGAAAACCATTAAACAAAAACAGTTGCCGATTAAGACCGTGCAATATGTCAGTCCTTCGGTCTGGGCATGGCGTCAGGGACGTGTGCATGGTATTAAGACCAACATTGATCTGGTGCTGTGTTTATTTCCATTCGAAAAAACCTTCTTTAAAAAATGGGATGTGCCAGCCGCTTTTGTTGGTCATCCTCTGGCCAGTCAGTTGCCGCTTGAAAATCCGATTATCGATGCTAAACAAGAACTGAATCTTGATCCGAATCAGAAGCATATTGCACTATTACCGGGAAGTCGCCGCGGTGAGATTGAACGTTTGGGGCCTTTGGTTCTGGATGCAGCCAAGATTCTGCATCAGAAATATCCGGACTATACTTTCCTGATTCCGGCAATTAATGAGGCGCGCAAGCAACAGATAGAACGCTTGCTGGTGACTTATCCTGAAAGTCTAAAGATTCAAATCCGCTTAATGGAAAACAGCGGTACCGAGTCAAAAATCGGCCGTCAGGTCATGAATGCATCCAATATTATTGCGCTGGCGTCAGGTACTGCTACATTGGAAGCGATGTTATTACATCGTCCGATGGTGACTTTCTATAAGCTGAATTGGTTGACTTATCATGTGGTGAAATTTCTCATCAAAATTCCTTATTATTCGCTACCAAATATCATTGCCGGCAAAAAAGTCATTCAGGAGCTGATTCAAGCCGATGCTACGCCTGAAAAGCTGGCGGCTGAAATTGAAAAACTAATGAATATTGAAACTGCACAAATTCAGGTGATGCAGCATATCACCATGCATAAGCAGCTATTGTCTGGTAATAGCGAAGACCCGGTCAAAGCCGTGCTCGCGCTAATCCAGTAATTTGACGTTATTGTTCTAACAATTCAGCCGGTACTGGGTGGGCGTCTGTTCAAACTGTTTTTTAAAACTTTGACTGAAGGCTGTCTCGGATGAATAACCGACCAAATAAGCAATTTGCTGAATGCTGAATCCGCTATTTCGCAAATATTGTGCCGCCAGTCGCAGGCGATGCTGTTGTAAATAAGCCAGTGGCGGCTCACCAACAATCTGGGTAAAGAGCTGGGCAAATTTGGAACGTGACATATGACATTGCTCAGCCAGACTTTCTACGGTCCAGAACTGCTCAGGTTTGCCATGAATTGCAGCCAGTGCATTGGACAGTTCCGGATGCGAGAGCGCATTCAGCCAGCTCGAGGCATTTTCCAGATTTAAAATATAATCCCGCACACATTCAATCAGTAAAATACTGACCAGATGATCCAGAATCTTGTCACGTCCCGGCCGCATCTGCTGGGTTTCCAGCGCCAGAAACTGCAAACCGACCTGTAACCATTCCGGTGCGGTGTCGCCCAGAATATGCTGAATATGCAGGTATTTAGGTAAGGCACTTAGTAGAGGTTTTGCCATCTGCATATCCAGACTGGAACGAAGGGTGAGCATGAAGCTGTGTGCTGCTGAACTCTCCCGATTAAGATCAACACATTGCTGTGCATGGGTCTGGAAATAAGCATTAATTGAACGATGCTCAGAAAAATCGGCACTGCCGGGGCAAGAAATGCGATGGGCAGAACCTGCGGGTAAGAGTACCAGATCACCTTGTTGCAGCTCGAGCAGATCGCCGTTGGCGAACTTTAATTGTGCCTGTCCTTGTAACAGGATATAAGCCAGCATAAAAGGCTCATGCTGATAGTCAAAGCCGCCCGGATGAAACACATTCAGATAAAGATATTCAGATTTTGCCAAATGAATATCATCAAAAATTTTACTCAAAGCATCCATGCCTAACTCTATTCTTCTATTTATTTCACTTAATTGACTATAAATTTTTTAACTTTTTGATTTTAGGCCAGAATTTGGCTGCATGTGCCAAAGACGCTGACATAGGTTTTCTGGACGTTGAATACTGTTCGCTGTTGCTGAAATATTCAACTATAAGTGCAGAGTAACATAAAAAAGGAAGCTCGCAATGAATGCCCCTGCACAAATCCAGAAAGCGCAGTTTACGCAGGAAGCGTCAGCACTAAAAGGTGTAAAGCTGGATAAAAAACGTTTTGGCTGGTTGCTCAGCCCAGGTTTGCCTGTGATCGGAATGGGAATTTTGGCCGGTTATCATTTTGGCCCCAAAGCGACTAAAAAAGTCTTTGCTTTGGGCGGGCCTTTATTATTGCATGTGATTATTCCGACTCTGGATGCCCTGATTGGCGATGATGCCAACAATCCGAATGACGAACAGATTCAGGCGCTGGTCAAAGATCCGTATTATGACCGGATTGTAAAAGCCTTTATTCCCTTGCAAATGGCAGCCAACGCTTTTGCCGGCTATGTGGTGACACGTCCAAATGTATCGATACTGGATCAGCTCTTATTGGGAGTTTCCATGGGTGCGATTAACGGCATTGCGGTCAATACGGCACATGAACTGAGTCATCGTCCGCAGAAAAAAGACCATTACTGGTCGCATGCCAGCCTGATGCCTTTGGCCTATAATCATTTCCGTATTGAACATCCTTATGGGCATCATAAACGGGTGGCAACGCCAGAAGATCCAGCATCTTCACAAATGGGTGAATCTTTTTACCGTTTCTGGCCACGTACCGTAATAGGCGGATTAAAATCTGCAATCCAGATTGAAAAAAGACGGCTCGAGCGTAAGGGACTGAAATTCTTTAATCAGGAAAATGAGCTGTTTCATGGTTGGGCCATGAGTGCCGGCTATCATGCCTTGATGCTAAAGGCGTATGGCAAGAAAATTATTCCTTATACACTGACACAGGCATTTTATGGCGTTAGCCTGTTTGAGATTGTGAATTATATCGAGCACTACGGACTGAAACGTGGACAGAAAGCGGATGGCAGTTATGAGCGAACCTTGCCGGAACATAGCTGGAATAACAACAATATCGTAACTAATCTGTTTTTGTATCAGTTACAACGCCATTCTGATCATCATGCTTTTCCAAGCCGCCCATTTCAGGCACTGCGACATTTTGATGAAGCACCCGAATTACCCAGTGGTTATGCCACCATGTTGATTCCGGCTTTAATTCCGCCGTTATGGTACAAAATGATGGACCAACGGGTCTATCAGCATTATCAGGGTGACCTGACTAAGGCCAATATTCATCCAGGCAAACGTGAGAAAATTTTTAAAAAGTTTGGACTTATTTTAAGTACTGAAGCATAAACCTAGTTTTAAATAAAAAATGCGCTTCTTACAGCTAATGCCAGTCAGTTAAGGAATTGACTGGCATTTTCTTTTTCAAATTCATGATTATATCTGATAGATAAAAAAGTCATCCGCAACTGTTTGAGGCAGGACTACATTTAAAAATGATTGTTTCTGCGACAAATTTACTAGTCGATGGTGGCTGACGAGTTTTGCGGTGAGGAGTGTTGCTCCGCAAGATGCCCTCCTTGCGAAGCTTCGCTTCTCATTTGGGCGAAACCAAAGTAACAAATAATTTACAAGAATTTGATTTATAACATTAATACTCCGCATTGAATGACTAAAAATTAAAGAGTCTGTTTCTAAACTCCTTAACTGATCAGCATTACTTCTTACAGCGCATTTTTATTTAGCTATGAACCTTAAAACCAGTCAGCTTGCATATTCCTGCAGCTATCATCAAAGTTCATCAGTAACTTGGCCTGATGTTCAATTTCAGGCAATTCCCAACGGATAAAATATTGGGCTGCCTGAAACTTGCCCGCCAAAAAGTCCTGATCTTCTTTTTGATCGGAATTGCCAAATTTAAGTTGTGCCTGCTGCGCCATGTCTAAGCAGAGCCAGGCAATCATGGTTTTTCCCATCATGTCTAAATAAAGCCCAGAGTTGGCTAATGCTTCATTGATTTGGCCTTGATGCAGAGCCTGACCTAAAACCTGGGTGGTTTTTTGCACGGTAGCCAGATGTTGTTGAAAGCTTTCTGCCAGTGCGACTAACTTGGGATTCTGAATCTCAGACAACGTATGCTGGATGCGTTGCATCAACAGGCTGAGTCCCTTGCCATTGTGCTGCCAGAGTTTACGCCCAAGCAAATCCAGGGACTGAATACCATACGTGCCTTCATGAATCGGATTGAGGCGGTTATCGCGGTAGCATTGTTCGACCGGATAATCACGGGTATAACCCGCGCCGCCCAAAACCTGAATCGCCAGATCATTGGCTTTTGGGCCATAGGCTGAAGGGAAGGATTTGACCACTGGAGTGATCAGATCAAGCAAGAGGGCACTGTCCTCATCATGTGCTGCCTGATGTTCATCAATCAGACGCGCCGCAAATAAACACAGGGCCAGTGATCCTTCGACATAAGCTTTTTGTGCCAGCAGCATACGTTTGACATCACTATGCTCAATAATATTGACCGGTTTGGAATCAGGCGATTTTTCATGTGCAAGACGACCTTGCGGACGGTTTTTGGCATAGTTTAAGGATTCCAGATAACCGCGATAGCCAATCATGGCTGCGCCCAAGCCTACGCCGACACGCGCCTCATTCATCATTTTAAACATATATTTTAAGCCATGACCTGCTTCACCAATCAAATAGCCTAAGCAAGCATCATTTTCGCCAAAGCTTAAAACCGTTGAAGTCGTTCCTCTATAACCCATTTTGTGCAGTAAACCAGCCAGCTGTACATCATTGGATTCACCTATAGAGCCATCTGGATTGGTTTTAAATTTCGGCACAATGAACAGGGAAATACCTTTGACCCCTTGCGGTGCATCCTGAATCCGCGCCAGAACCAGATGAATAATATTTTCGGTAATATCCTGATCACCACCAGAAATAAACATTTTCTGGCCTTTAATGTTATAAGTTCCATCTGCCAGAGGAATAGCTTTGGTCGTTAGATCACCCAGAGAAGAACCGACATTCGGCTCGGTCATGGCCATAGTGCCGGCAAAGCGGCCGCTCAACATATGCGGTAAAAATAGCTGTTTTTGTTCCGGTGAAGCAAAGGCTTGAATCAGATTTGCCGCCGCCGCAGTCAGAAAAGAATAGGCAACAGTTGAAGGATTGGCCGCCATAAAATAGGCATTGCAGGCCATATTTAATAAAGTCGGGAGTTGCATACCGCCATGTTCATAATCATGCTGGGCACAGAGCAGGCCGGCCTCGGCAAACTGCTGCCACGCCGTTTTGACTTCAGCAATGGTTTTGACCTGCTTCCCATCAAAGCTCGGTTCATGCTGATCGGCTTTGGCATTATGCGGGGCAAAGTAATCGGTCGCGATACCCTTGGCTGTATCTAAAATACTGTCAAAGGTATTTTTATCATGCTCCTGATAACGTTCCAGTTTTGTCAGAGCTTCAAGTTTGAAGACATCATAAAGTAGAAAATTAAGATCTTTATCATTTATTAGCTCGGTCACGGTACTGTCCTGAATGTAAAATCCTTGAGATAGCGCCAAGACTAACAGTTGCTTTTATTCAGCAGGATTGTCAATAATGACATCAAACAGGTAAAAAATGACAATGAGATCAAGATGCAGCGAGTCGTAGTTTTGGGTTTTGATGGCGCTCTGGCTTCTGCCATTACCGGTGTCGTCGATTTATTTGCCATGGCCGGTGTGAGCTGGAACCGCATTCAGCAGCAGGATGTACAGCGCCTGTTTAAAGTTAGTATTGCCAGTCCTGATGGACAACCGATTCGTTGTATTAATGGTCTGGAATTACAGGCACATTGTTCCTATCAAGAGATTCAAACTGCAGATATTGTGGTGGTGCCAACCATAGCTGCACCGATTCAGGATGTATTGCAACAAAACCCTGAGCTGATCCGGTTTCTAAAATCTGCTCATGCAGATTCGACCTTAATTGCTGGAAATTGCACCGGAAATTTCTTTCTGGCAGAAGCCGGTATTTTAGATAATCGCGTGGCAACGACGCATTGGGGCTTTCAAGATATTTTCCGGACGCATTATCCGCAGGTCAAATTGAATGCCGATCTGATGATTAGCCGCGACCAGAATATCTATTGCGCGGGTGGTGGCCTGGCCTGGTTCGACTTAGGTTTGCATCTGATTGAACGTTTTTATGGCTTTGAGGTGGCCATGCAATCGGCCAAATCTTTTGTGATTGATTATCGACGCGATAGCCAGCTGTCTTATTCCTTACTCAAGATTGGACAACCGCATCATGATGAACTGGTGCAAAATGTCCAGAACTGGCTGGAGCAGCATTTTCATGAGTCTTTTAGCTTGGATGATATTGCAACACGTTTTAATGTCACCACGCGTACCTTGATTCGCCATTTTAAACAGGCACTGGACTTGCCGCCAAATCAGTATCTGCAAGCGATCCGAATTGAAGCTGCACGCAAACGTCTGGAAGAAACCGATCAGGCGGTGGATGTGATCATGCAAAATATTGGTTATCAGGACCCAAGTTCATTTCGCCGTTTATTTCATAGAAAAACTGGCTTGACGCCGCTGGAATATCGGCGCCGCTTTAGCCGTCGCTTTTAGAAGTGTTTAATAAGAAGGTTGTATTTCCCCCGCTTTACGGCCATGCAACAGGTAATACCAGATCAGACAGCTGATGGTCAGTACAGCAGAGTACAGGTAAAGCTGACGATAACCGATCTGATCCAGAAGCATGCCGAGGAAATAAGGTCCAAAACCCAAACCTGCATCTAGCGCAATAAAGAAGGTTGAAGTCGCCAGCCCCATACGCTGCAAACTGGTACTTTTTACCGCAATGGTCTGACAGACGGACTGGAGATTACCAAAGCCAAAACCAAGCAGTGCGGCGCTGGCCAATAACATCGTAGCATTATGGGCCTGACTGAGTAATAAAATTCCTAAGGCCATAATCACAATGGCCGGATAGATGATGATGTTTTCACCTTTACGATCCATTAGCGGGCCGGTAAATGGACGTGAAAGCAAAATCGCAATGGCATACATCAGAAAGAAAAAAGAAGCCGTTTCGACTAAATTAATCTCTTTGGCATAGAAATGAATAAAAGATAAGACGCCGGAATAGCAGGTTGCCACAATCAGAACAATCATCGAAATCGGCAAAGCCTTGGGTTCAATATATTGCGCCAGTCTGCTAGATGATTGATTTTCTATATGATTGACTGGATTCGTTATTTTAATCTGTGGCGGCTGAATAAACAGGCTGCAAATCAGGCAGCTGAGTGCGACTACACTGGTAAAAACAAAAATCACCTGATAGTTAAAATTTGACATTAGCCAGATGCCTAAGAAGGGGCCAATCGCCGTGCCAAGTGTGCTGCTCATACTAAAATAACCAATGCCTTCACCACGTCGAGTCGCAGGAATGGTCTGGGCAATCACGGTGCCTAATACCGTTGAGGCCACACCCATCATAAAACCGTGCATCAGACGGATGCCCAGTAAAATTTCCAGCTTGGCCGGAATCAGATAGAGGCCAGAAAAAAGCAGAAAACCTGTCAGACCGGCCACAAGCGTAATTTTTAGGCCCAAACGGTTTAGCAGTTTCCCGATAATAAGACGGCCGAATAAGGTACCGACAATAAACAAGCCAGAAACCAGCCCTGCCTGTGCCGTGGTTGCACCTAATTCTGCTACCGAGTAGCCGACAATCACAATCACCAGCAAATAAAACACCAGCACCAACTGGAAATTCACCAGACTGATCAAAATAAAATTGGGAGTCCATAAAGGCGTTTGTTCTTGGCTCATTAAAGTCGATCCTGCGAAGCGGGTTGTAACTGCTGAATGAGCTGCATCAAGATATTTTTACTACTTTCAATATCATCTGAGGCAATTTGCTCAAGCAACTGCTTTTCAAATGCCTCAATCTGTGTGGAACCCAGGGCAAAAGTCTCGACTCCTTGCTCACTCAGTGTGAATAGCTTCTGACGCTTGTCTGCAGTTTCGAGTTGGCTAATTAGACCGAGTTCCACTAAATTCTGGATACGTTTACTGATGCTGGGTTTAGATACGTTCAAATAATGAGAAATATTCATCAGGGTACATTGCTGATGCGTCTGAATCACATACAGCACTTGCCATAAGGAATAATTTAACTGTGAAGATAATAAAATCGTATTGATTTCATCACTGAGTAACCGTGCACAACGTAATAACAAGGCGCGAAATGGAAGAGAGGCAGAAGGCATATAGTTAACCTGGCTAACTAATTTAGAGCCAATTTACGCCTATTTTTTGGATTACACAAGTGGTCACCGTTCAATTAAATATTCACTTGCATATTTAATTAAATAGCGCTTACACATTGTTAACTTGAGTAAAAAATAACCGACAAAAGTCTACATATTGCCAAGCCAAATTAAGCCTAAGCTAAGACCAAGAAAAAACACTTCACTAATAAATCTAAGCAAGGCTCCTACAAATAATTATATATAGGTGAAATGTATGACCCTGGGTTTAACCGCATTAGAGTTAGCGCGAATACAATTCGCCTTTACTGTCTCTTTTCATATTATTTTTCCTGCAATCTCAATCGGATTGGCCAGCTTTTTGGCGATTCTGGAATGGCGCTGGCTCAAAACCCAAGACCCGATTTATCGGGATCTGTTTAAGTTTTGGGTGAAAATCTTCGCTGTAGCATTTGGGATGGGCGTGGTCTCTGGCGTGGTCATGAGCTATCAGTTCGGCACCAACTGGAGTGAATTCTCCCGGATTGCAGGTGGCGTGACTGGCCCATTACTGGCCTATGAAGTTCTTACCGCCTTTTTTCTGGAAGCGGGCTTTTTGGGAATTATGCTCTTCGGCTGGGGACGGGTGGGGCCACGTGCACACTTTTTCTCGACCTTGATGGTCGCGGTAGGCACCTGTATCTCGATGTTCTGGATTTTATCCTCCAATAGCTGGATGCAAACGCCGCAAGGCTTTGCCATCGAAAATGGTCTGTTTGTCCCCAAAGACTGGATCGCCATCGTATTTAACCCGTCATTTCCCTACCGTTTGGCGCATATGGCCATTGCTGCCTTTTTGGTTTCTGCATTGCTGGTGGCAGCCACAGCAGCCTGGCATCTTATTCAGGGCCGTCGTGATGCCTTGGTCAAAACTTCATTTTCCATGGCAATGTGGCTGATTCTGGCACTTGCGCCGCTACAGGTTTTGGTGGGTGATGTACATGGTCTAAATACGCTTGAACATCAACCCGCCAAACTGGCGGCAATGGAAGGTCATTGGGAAACCAATCATGATGGCGGCATGCCTTTATATCTGTTTGGACTGCCAGATATGCAGGCTGAGGAAACCAAATATGCCATCGCCATTCCTAATCTGGGCAGCTTGATCCTGACACATTCCATGGACGGTACTGTCACCGGCTTAAAGGATTTTGTACCTGAAGATCGTCCTAATTCGGCAATCGTGTTCTGGAGTTTTCGGATCATGGTCGGGCTAGGAATGTTGATGCTACTGCTGGCAATCTGGGGGGCATGGTCACGTAAAAAAGGTCGCTTTTATGAATCCCGAGGATTACATCGGTTTGCCCTGATTATGGGGCCTTCCGGTTTTATTGCCATGCTGGCTGGGTGGTTTACGACGGAGGTTGGCCGTCAACCCTGGGTGGTCTATGGCATCATGCGTACCAAAGATGCCCTATCGCCGGTATCGGCAGAGCAGGTAGGCTTGACCCTGATTATCTTTGTCGTGGTCTACTGTGTGGTCTTTGGCGCCGGTATTTATTATATGTTGCGACTCATGCACAAAGGCCCGGAATTTATTCATTCTACACCCCCACATGAAATTGATAGTGACGTAATTCAGGCATCTCGCCGGCCATTGAGCAGTATTCGCGAGAGTATTGAGGATGGGGCCGATAATGCAGATCAGGAGAATAAAAAATGATTGATTTGTCATTGATTTGGGTGGTGATCATCGCCGTTGGTGTCCTGATCTATGTCATTCTGGATGGTTTTGATCTGGGCATTGGCATTCTATTTCCGTTTTTTCCGCATCAGGATGACCGTGATGTGATGATGAATACTGTTGCGCCTGTCTGGGATGGCAATGAAACCTGGATGGTATTGGGTGGCGCAGGTTTATTTGCAGCATTTCCGCTGGTCTATTCCACCGTATTATCTGCACTGTATATGCCGATCATCCTGATGGTGATTGCGCTGATCTTCCGTGGTGTTGCTTTTGAATTCCGTTTTAAGGCCAATCGCAGTAAACATTGGTGGGACAAAGCCTTTATTGGTGGTTCTGCGCTGACCAGCTTCCTGCAAGGGGTGATTTTAGGCGCTTATATTCAGGGAATTGAAACCCGAAATGGCATTTATGCGGGCGGCGGGCTGGACTGGTTGACACCATTTAGCCTGTTTACCGGTCTGAGTGTCATGGTGCTGTATGCTGCCTTAGGCTGTGGCTGGCTGATTTTTAGAACGGCCGATCAGTTACAAGACCGTATGTATCAGCTAATGCCAAAAATGATTATCGCCTTATTGATTATCCTGGGCGCTGTCAGTATTTATACGCCGCTGACTCATCCGCAGATTGCGGAACGCTGGTTTAGTCAGCCACAATTTATGTATCTCATGCCCGTGCCGATCTTAGTCCTGTTATTTACCTGGCTGGCTTTACGTGCCTGCAAACAACGTAAGGAACTTAGCCCATTCATGTACATGCTGGTGCTGGTTTTTCTGGCCTATACCGGATTTCTGATCAGTCTCTGGCCTTATATCATTCCACCGTCAGTGACCATCTGGGAGGCGGCAGCGCCAGAAAGTAGTCAATTATTTACCTTAATTGGTGCTTTATTACTTATTCCAATCATTCTGATTTATACCGGCGTGTCGTACTGGGTATTCCGCCATAAAGTGCGGGTCGGGGATGATGGCTATCATTAAGGAGCAACAATGAAAGGGAAGCAGATATTATGGTTTGTGGGCCTATGGATTTTAGGCTTCGTTACTCTGGCTTTAATTGCAGGCGCATTCAGGTTTTTTGTCCATCTGGCGTATTAATTTAAAAATTAAAAAGTGATCTGGCGAGCCGGATCACTTTTTAATAGCGAAGAGAAATCAGCAAAGATTAGGATTTTACCTGTTTTCGATACACACTTGGGCGTACAGGTCGGCTACTTTTCCAGAGTCCTTTTTTCTGTTTTTTGGCTTTGTTTTGCAAGTCCAGCATATAGCGTAAATGGTTTTTATCTTTAATATAATCTTCGTAGACCCATGCTGCGCCGCGTTTCACGATTTCTTCATTGATATTTTTACGATAGCGGTAAACGACGCCGACGCAGCGACCATAACGGTCAATATCTGTAATTTTCACGCGAACTATTTTGTTTTTCACCATGCTTTTAACTAGACGCTGTGACTCTTTGCCATAGCTTTGGCTGGATTCTGGCGCATCCACATAGGCAAAACGTAGTCTGGTTTCAGAACGTCTAATATTGAAACGGTAGCAGGTGAGGGTATCCCCATCGCTAACCGCCTTAACACGACACCAGTATTTCTGTCCTTTTTTAAAGGGACGAAATATATCCTTGAGGTAAATGGTGAGTTTGTGCAGCAAATAATAGGAAAAGCATAAGGCAAATAAACCCAGCACAATTTGCCAGGTGGGAGAAAGAGGCAACAAGCTAAAATCCAGATCATCAAAAGAAGCTGTAGAAGAACAACAGCAAGCAGATGCATGATTGTAGAGGAAAGCCCCAAGCACTAGAGTTCAAAAGCTAAACAGTCAGTGTTTCATTTTGTATTTATAAATAGCCTAAGCAATTTAGGTTGAGCCTGACATTTCAGGCTACAATACCAACCATTAGAATAGCCTAAGCAAAATTCATATCTACTTAAAATAGCCTAAGTAAAAATGTTATTAATTTCGCTTCGCAAAAATTGATGTCTCTTATTTTCCTGTAAATCTTTGTGCCAATACATTCCCATATTAATCTTAGGCAGTTGCACAGGCACTTCAAAAAAATTCAGAATTTTGGCTATCTGTAAATGTTCTAAGATATTGCGTGGCATAGTCAACATCGCTTGGGGATATTGCTCCAAAATTTGCAACGCAGTTGAATAATGCTGACAGCGTAAAAAAATTTGTCTTGAAAGCTGCTTACGGCTCAAATACAGATCTTCAATTAAGATACCTGTACGGCGAGACGATACGCCTATATGTGGGGAGGAAAGATAGGATTGTTCTGAAATTTTATTTTGCTGCGTACAGACGACAAATTCATCTTGTACTAAGGGTTCAAACTGAATTTTATCTCCCAGTTTTTGCTCAAGATCCATGACAAAATCGACCTGCTGCGCTGCCAGGTCAGCACTGATATTTTTACGATCCAGTTTGATGCTACT
This sequence comes from Acinetobacter sp. F-1, assembly GCF_022869025.1. Taxonomy (NCBI): domain Bacteria; kingdom Pseudomonadati; phylum Pseudomonadota; class Gammaproteobacteria; order Moraxellales; family Moraxellaceae; genus Acinetobacter; species Acinetobacter sp. F-1. Next base: position 34,016 of record NZ_JAJKFX010000020.1, read on the forward strand.
AAACTGAATATCCAGATTCATTTTCTGAAAATGTGCCACCAACTTTGGAAAAATCATTGGTTCAATTTCATCATGTACGGCAATTTTTAAACTTTGCACCATATTTGGTTGAAATTGTTGATGCTGAATAGAAATACTTTGAATCGTCATCAGGGCATTTTTAATGGCGGGATAAATCTGTTCAGCAAACGGCGTGGGTTGCATTTTTGCACCAAAACGTACGAACAGATCATCCTGCAACTGATTTCTGAGCCGCTGCAAAGCGTGACTGGCAGCAGATTGGGTGATACATAATCGCTGTGCTGCTTTAGAAATACTGTTCTGTTCAAAAATAGCGACAAAAAGTGGATATAAATTGATATCTATACGATGGAAAACACTCATATCCATCAGTGTTTTATTATGAATGCTATGCATGATGAGCTATGGATTAAAATCATTTTATTCATAATAGTTTTTAAGTTAAGGTCTTGTAAAGCAGAATACAAAATATCCAGAGGGAAATAGCCATGTTTGAGTTATCCGCACGCGCACAAGACTATGTTGAACGGACTAAAAAATTTATTAAAGATGAAATCGACGCCGTTGAAGCCGATTTTTGGCAGCAAGTGCATGAGTTAAATCAAGGCAGTGACTGGACCAAATGGCAATGGCCGACTGAACTGGAAACTTTAAAAGCCAAAGCCAAAGCAGCAGGGCTGTGGAATATGTTTCTGCCATGTCCTGAACTGGGCCAAGGTTTATCAGTCAATGAATATGCTCATATTGCCGAGCTTTCGGGCCGTAGCCTGATTGCACCGACCGTATTTAACTGTAATGCGCCAGACAGCGGCAATATGGAAGTCCTCTGGCGTTATGGCTCTGAAGAACAGAAACAGCAATGGCTTCTGCCATTACTTGAAGGCAAAATCCGTTCTGTATTTTGTATGACTGAACCGGCGGTGGCTTCTAGTGACGCGACCAATATGCAAGCAACGGCGGTCATCGAAGGCGATGAAATTGTTCTGAATGGCCGTAAATGGTGGTCATCAGGTCTGGGCGATCCTAATGCCAAAGTCATTATTTTTATGGCGCATACGCCAGATGAAAGCAAAGACCGTCATCATCAGCATTCCATGGTTCTGGTTCCTGTCGATACGGCGGGTGTGAAAATCGAAAGAATGTTATCGGTATTTGGCGACTATGATGCACCGCATGGTCATGGTGAAGTCAGTTTTGAAAATGTCCGCGTTCCAGTTGCCAGTTTTATTGGTGGTGCCGGTCAAGGCTTTGAAATTGCTCAAGGTCGTCTCGGGCCAGGCCGTATTCACCACTGTATGCGTTGTATCGGTGCTGCGGAAAAATCTTTGGAGCTGATGATTGACCGCGGTATGAGCCGGACTGCCTTTGGTAAAGAAATTTTAAAACTGGGTGGTAATCTGGAACGTGTTGCTGAAGCACGGGTCGCGATTGATCAGGCACGTCTTTTAACCTTGTATGCAGCCTATAAAATGGATACTTTAGGGAATATGGCGGCTTTGACTGAAATCTCGGCCATTAAAGTGGTTGCGCCAAGTGTATTAGAAAAAGTAGTGGACATGGCCATACAAATTCACGGTGGTGCTGGTGTCTCCCGTGATACGCCACTCACCGGATTCTTTGCTCAGGCACGTGCCCTACGTTTGGCGGATGGACCAGATGAAGTGCATAAAGGTATGATCGCAAAACTGGAACTGGCTAAACGTGGTTACAGTACACGCCATAAAAAATAAGCTTAAACACGATATAAAGTTTGAAGACATTTGAAAAAGAATTGAAGGAAAAATTATGGCAGTTATTGATGTCGGTGGATCGGTTCGTGCAGGTGAGGAACTGGATGTTCAGGCTGTAGGAAACTGGCTGATTGGGCAGGGAGTTCAACTTGAAGGTCCGGTCGAAGTTACTCAATATTCGGGTGGCGCATCGAACTGGACTTATCGTCTGAAATATACCAATGCCGATCTAATTCTGCGTCGTCCACCCAAAGGTACCAAAGCCAAATCTGCCCACGACATGGCCCGTGAATTTAAGGTTCAGCACGCACTTTCCGAGTTTTATCCGGTATTACCAGAGATGGTGGCACTTTGTCAGGATGAATCCGTGATTGGCTGCGACTTCTATGTGATGAAACGCATTGAAGGCATTATTCCACGCGCCAATTTACCCAGAGAACTGAATTTTAATGAAGCTCAGGTACGTGAACTGTGTATTAACGTCATTGATAAGCTGATTGAGTTGCATCAGGTGCCTTATGTGGGTACTGAACTGGAGAAATTAGGCAAAGGCGAGGGCTATTGTCATCGTCAGGTAGATGGTTGGGATGCACGTTATGCCAAAGCCAAGACCTTGAATGTGCCATCTTTCAGATATGTCCGTCAGTGGCTTAAAGACAATACCCCAGTGGATGCTAAAACCTGTCTGATTCACAATGACTGGCGTTTTGATAATGTCATTTTAGATCCAAACGATCCGACTCAAGTCATTGGCGTTCTGGATTGGGAAATGGCGACACTCGGTGATCCATTGATGGATCTGGGTTCAGCTTTGGCTTACTGGGTTGAAGATACGGATAATGCAATTTTTAAAGCCACACGTCGTCAACCCACCAACTTAAAAGGCATGTTTAGCCGTAAAGAAGTGGTGGATTATTATCTGGAAAAAACCGGATTAACCCCTGAAAACTGGACCTTCTATGAAGTCTTTGGAATTTTCCGTTTAGCGGTGATCGCGCAGCAAATTTATTATCGCTATTATCATAAACAGACCAATAATCCAGCATTTAAGGATTTCTGGATTGTGATTCATGCCTTGCATATTCGTGCCTTAAAACTGATTGGCCGCCAGAAAATTGAGGCCAATGATATTGCACAGAAATATATGACCAAATTTAAGGAGTTGATGCCGAAATGACGACGATTTATTTAATCCGCCATGGACAGGCGTCTTTCGGTGCAGAAAGCTATGACAAACTTTCTCCAAATGGTGAATTACAAGCCAAATTATTGGGCCGCTATTTTGATGAAATTTTAAAAGAAGCACCTTATGTGGTGGCAGGCTCCATGCAGCGTCATCAACAAACGGCGCAATTGGCCTTGGCTGAATGTTTTCCTGAAAGTGAGCCAGTTACAGATTCAGCCTGGAACGAATTTAATCATCAACAAGTCTTTGCTCAATATGAGCCACGCTTTAATCAACCTGAACTGTTGAAAGAAGATGTATCGCAGCATGCCAATCCACGCGCCTATTTAAGTAAAATTTTTGAAGGTGCAATTGAGCGCTGGACTGGCGGTGACTATCACCATGAATATGAAGAATCCTGGCCGGATTTCAAACAGCGGGTGGAAACGGCATTACAGCATTTGTGTGATGATCTGGCTGAAAAGAAACCGCGCTATGCTGTAGTGTTTACGTCGGGCGGGGTCATTTCGGTTGCTGCGGGCAAAATTCTCGGTTTGTCTCCGAATAAAACCTTTGCTCTAAACTGGGCAATTACCAATACCAGCATGACCACGCTACGTCTGGTAGGCAACCAACCCCAGCTATTAAGCCTAAATGAACATCATTATATTAAAGCGCAACGTCCGGATTTATTGACCTGGATTTAAATCTGTACCGCAAATCTGATCGCTTAGAAAAATAAAGGAATAAGGTAAAACACATGGCAAAAACAATTTTAATTACTGGTGCAAGTTCAGGAATTGGTGCAGGTATGGCACGCGAATTTGCTCAGAAAGGCTATAACCTGGCCATCTGCGCGCGTCGCCTGGATCGTTTGGAAATACTTAAACAAGAGTTGGAGAGTCAATACGGCATTCAAGTAATTGCTAAAACTTTAGATGTCACTAATTATGATCAGGTCTTTGACGTATTTCGTGCTTTTAAACAAGATTTTGGCACGATTGACCGGGTGATTGTCAATGCCGGAGTTGGTGAAGGCCGTCGTATTGGCAAGGGAAACTTTGCCATTAATAAGGCCACAGTTGAAACCAATTTTATTTCGGCCTTGGCGCAATGTGAAGCAGCAGTAGAGATTTTCCGGGCGCAAAATTCAGGCCATCTGGTCATGATTTCTTCAATGAGTGCCATGCGCGGTATGCCTAAACATTTAACCGCTTATGGTGCAAGTAAAGCAGGTGTTGCACATCTGGCCGAAGGGATTCGTGCCGAACTGATTGATACGCCAATCAAAGTCACCACAATTTTCCCGGGCTATATTCGTACCGAACTTAATGAAGGCGCCAAGAAACTGCCATTTGAAGTGGATGAAAAAACCGGATCGCGTTTACTTGCTGCTGAAATTGAAAAAGTGCCAGTAAAGGCTTATGTGCCAAAATGGCCATGGCTGCCATTGGGTCTGGCGATGAAAATATTGCCGCTGAAATTGGTGAATAAATTAGGCTAAGATTTAAAATCTAAAAGCTCCATAAGGGGCTTTTTACTTTTCTAGAACTTCAGAAATTTTTTTGCTGGTAATTTCACTTGAAAAAATTGCTTTGCAAAGTCAACGCTAATGCTGGCGTTATCAAAGTTACAGATAAAAATGTGCCAAATACATGCACTATCCTGTGTAAAGAAAACAAAGCTCGTTAATTCGATTAATCAGGATCAGGTAGTTTGATAAGCTTTTAATAATGAAATATTTATTATTTCAAGGCAAACCAAGTTTAATTAATATAGAGATAAATTTCTGTTAAAAAACAGATTTTTTAGAGACTGAATCTCATAAAAAATTACGCATGACCTCCCTGTATTTTTATTCATCTTAGAAAAAGTGCCAAAATTGTCCAAAACTTGGACATACTCGCTCGGACAGTCAAAAGATCACTTCTCTTTTTTTTAATTTCCTTTAATGTGCAACTGTCCAGAAATTAAAGGTTCTCTATATGTCTACATCTTCAGAGATGACAGACCAGCAGCGTATCTCCAAAGTTAGAACTGTGGTGACACAGGCAGGTGAAGATTTACGTAACCGTTATCCAATATTGAAACATCAAAATTTTATTGGTGCCAGTATTCTCGGTTTTGCCTGGATCGGTATGGTTTTATGCGCATTGGCCTATGCCTATGGCTATCTTTCTGTATGGCTGACGATTCCTTTAATTGCAATTTTTGCTTCACTGACGCATGAATTAGAGCATGACTTAATTCATTATATGTATTTCAAAAAAACGCCCTGGGCACATCACTTGATGCTGGCTTTGGTGTGGTTGGCGCGTCCAAATACCATTAGTCCGTGGGCACGTCGTCGTTTACACCTGCATCATCATAAATATTCTGGAACTGAACATGATCTGGAAGAACGTGGAATCAGCAATGGTATGCCCTGGGGAATTCGCCGGATTTTGATCATCAGTGATCAATTGATGTCGGTTTATCTGCGTCCTTTCCAGATGTTTAAAATGATCCATCTTTTTCTGGAAAAACAGCCTGAAAAAGAACGTAAAATTGCCATGATTTCCCAGCTATTGGGCTTTGTGCCATTAAGCATTCTTTATTATGGCTTATTTTATTTATTTGTCGTGTTCCATGTTTCAAATGCAATCGTGCCTTTATTTGGCTATGAGATGCGCTGGTCGCAAGTCGTAATCGAAGCAATGCCAATCATTAATTTTATTGCAGTCATCTGGCTGATGCCCAATTTTATCCGTTCATTTAGCCTGCAATTTGTCAGCTCGAATATGCATTATTATGGCGATATTGATCCAAGAGATGTCATCAAGCAAACGCAAGTACTGACGCCTTGGTGGATGATGCCATTTCAGTTGTTCTGCTGCAACTTTGGGGCCACGCATGCGATTCATCACTTTGTCGTTAAAGAGCCTTTTTATATTCGTCAAATGACCTCGAAAACGGCGCATAAAGTGATGAAAGAAGTGGGCGTACGTTTTAATGACCTGGGCACATTTAAACGTTTAAATCGCTGGAATGATATTCAAACAAAATAAAACTGAATTAAAAAAATCCTGCAAATGCAGGATTTTTTTATCTACTCTTTGGAATTTGCAAAGAAGTACAGCAAAGCGTCTTGCAATATCACCTGCCAAATTGCATAGGAATGTGCGCCTTCATAAACCTGATATCTGACCTCATGTCCTTTGGATTTTAAAGCTTGTGCCACGATGGGTGACGTTTCCAGAATACTTAAGTCATTGTTGGTACGCGAAGATTCATAACGATTCGCTGAAATATGAAAATACTGTTGAGGCTGTTTTTTTAAATTATGAATCAATTGATTCATACCATTGATTTTTGAGTGTGGTTCAGGTGACCACCAGAACGAGCCGGATAAAGGCACAGCATGACTAATGTGCTGTGGATTTTCCAAGGCAAGATAAGCTGCACTCAGCCCTCCCAAACTGGAACCGAGAAGAACTGTTTTTTGCTTATCACGTACAATTTTCTGATCGAGCCAAGGCAAAAATTCCTGATTAAAAAAACCTGAAAATTTCGGGTTTGGTGTCAGCTCTTTAGGACGAAGTTCACTATTCGGTGCATGTAAAAAAACCGCTTGAATCGGTGGAAGTTTGCCTTGTTCCACCAGAATATCCAGCACTTTTGGCACATCAACCAAATGGGCATATTCATTTCCATCAAAGAAAATAGCCGTGATATAAGATTGTTGTGCAGTTTTTTTAGATTGATAGATTTCAACACGACGTTGATTTTTTAAAAACTGGCTGGATAGCTGATAACGTTTTAGTTCAGGCTGCGGATGATCTGGATAGCGTTTAGGATCGATAAAGGGAGGGGCTTGATCCAGGGCGATAATATTTTCATTCCTCAGTTTAGAGGCAGTATTTTCTTTAAGCCAGCGTTTTGGATTCAATGGATCAAGTTGTAATACCTGCAATACAGCACGGCGCTGCGCCTGGGGTTCTTTGAGTTCTGTGTTTAAATGTGCACAGTAATTCGATAGATAACCGTCCAAATTTGGTAAATCCACTGCAAAACTATAACTGCCGATATAGCGACGGTTCACAATATTTTCCTTAAACCAGATATCGGTATCGGGCAGGCGAGTCAACCATTCATGATCATTACTCGGGCCACCGACCAGACGCACATTATGTTTGGCTGCTTTCCATAAAAAAATCAGTCGAACATGATCCTGATCAAGTGGCTCAATAATCGGTGTAGTTTGATTTTGCACTTTTTCCCAGAATTGTTGGATTAATCCCGCTCGGTTTTCAGGAGACTGCTTTAATTGCTGCTGTAAACTTTTTAACAGGTCGCTTTTGGGTTGAACTGCTTCACACGCTGCAGCATAGGGTGCTTGCTCTATTGAAGAAGGTGAATCTGCCAAACTATGTAATGATAGTGCGCTTAGTAAGAGTGTGCTTAAGTATAAGTAGTTCAAATCATCCCCAATTAATTTTAAAAAATAGTAATGATAATTATTATCAATTATAAATACAGATTTGTCTTTCAATTATTTTTATATATTTATTCAATTATTTACATGATGTTTTATCAAAAATCATAGCATGACAGGTTACAATGACAGGTTACAATAAAGTTCTAATTCATTGTTTTATATTTAAAGTATAGATTTATGTGGCTGAAAATATCGACTCTTGCATTAATTCCAGTATTGGTAATTCAGGGCAATCGCGTCAAAAAAAACACTGTGCAACTCCCAGAACCGGAGGGTGAACGTGAAGGAACGTGCGGTCAAGGCCAGCCGCTTTCTATACTGATTGTCGGCGATTCTGCGGCTGCCGGCGTTGGGGTAGAGCATCAGGATGATGCATTGCTGGGCGCCATTTTAAAAGATTTGCAGCATGACTTTAAAATTCAATGGAAATTGCATGCAAAAACAGGGGATAGCACAGCTAAAGTGATTTGTGCCATAGAACAACTGGAGACAGAACATTTTGATGTGGTCATTAGCTCGGTTGGTGTAAATGATGTAACCAAGCTCATGCCGGCTGATATCTGGATTCAAAAACAGAAAAAACTATATGCCATGATTCAACAAAAATTCAGTCCTGAATTGGTCATTGCAGCAGGTGTGCCACCCATGAATATGTTCCCGGCATTACCAAATCCTTTGGCCTGGTTATTTGGACAATATGCCAAAAAAATGAATCAGCAACTGGCGAAATTCGTAGCAAGCCAAGACAGCATGCAATGGATTGAATATGATATTGAAAAATATCGTGCCATGAATTTAGAAATGGCTGCAGATGGTTTTCATCCGAGTAAGGAAGTTTATACACTTTGGGGACAAGAAGTGGCTAGCAAGATTCGGCAAACACTCTAAAATAGTTGAAAGTTCTCAATTTAAGGAATCCTATGTCTGATATTGAAACGCATCCATTACCGCCTTTTTTACCGCCAAATGCCAAGTTGCTGATGCTGGGTAGTTTTCCACCACCAGCAACTCGCTGGAAAATGAATTTTTATTATCCAAATTATCAAAACGATATGTGGCGGATTTTTGGTTTAATTTTCTTTCAAAATAAAGATTATTTTCTGGATATTGAGAATAAAAAATTTCAGGAATCATTGATCCGTGAATTTCTATTGGAGACTGGAATTGCGATTTTTGATAGTGCCTCTCAGATCAGACGGCTGACGGGCAATGCTTCAGATAAGTTTCTGGAAATTGTGGTACCGACCAATTTAAAGGATTTATTGCTACAGATCCCAGAATGTACCTACATTATGACCACCGGTGATAAAGCCACCGATACCATGATGCTGTCTATGCCTGAAGATGCAGAAAAGCCCAAAATTGGAGAGCCGACGCAAACCAACCTGGAAGGACGCGAACTGCATTTATATCGAATGCCTTCATCTTCTCGAGCATATCCGGTTTCTCTGGAGAAAAAAGCCGAAAGTTACCAGATGATGTTTGAGCATGTGGGTTTGGTTTAATATTTAATCTAATAATCAGATAAAAAATGGTTAAAGAGGTTTTAGGTTGTAGATAAGAAATAAACTTACTATTTGTAAGTTAGTAGCTTTATTCATTCACATATTTGGATATTTGACCCAGCGATAGCTATTGATTTTAATCTCCCGGACATGATGAAAGCTGGACCAGATTAACTGGCTACCTTTGGTCCATTTTAAAGCTCGAATACGAGACTCCACCTGCTGTATTTCCTCTGGCGAGGCCGGACGTAAAGGGCCAATTTCTGCATATAAGCGTACTCCTGGATAACGCTTAAATTTACCTTTAAGCAACGAATGAATCCAAAACAGTTTGCTACTGTTGACGGCCTGTATGCAGACCATGGGTTGATGCTGTAAATTTTCAGAAAAAGTAGTGGAATAAGTATCAAAAAAGAAACCCGCACTGA
>NZ_JAJKFX010000021.1:0-31378 GCF_022869025.1 Acinetobacter sp. F-1
TCCAACACCTCGTCAGCGCCAGAAGCTGGACTTCGATATACTTAACAACTCAGCAATCTGCTTCGTTCGTTTCCGTCTATCTCGTCGGTATGAGCTCATTATAGGGCAATTTCCTACAGGTGCAAGCGCTTTTAACTCACAGGAATCACGACTGTTTTATTTTTATGCACCAATTTGGTTCGTATTTATACAAAACATCACATAACTACATATTTTTAAAACAGAAATATGAATTAAATATTTCTGTTTTATTCTGTACCTAGTTTTTCACAACTGGCGCTTTAATGTTCACACTGTTGATCTTTACAGGCTTCACCGGCACATTTTGATGCATTCCATAGTTTCGAGTCGGTATTTTGGCAATCTGATCGACAATATCCATACCTTTAGTGACCTTACCGAAGACCGCATAGCCTGCATTTCGGGCAGAACGATCCAGAAAATCGTTATCGACCAGATTTACAAAGAATTGTGCTCGTGCAGAATCCGGCTGATTGGTACGCGCCATCGCTAAAGTACCGCGTTTATTTTGCAGACCATTCGATGATTCATTTTTAATTGGAGCTTGGGTATTGGCCTTTTCCTGCATGTTGCTATCAAAGCCCCCACCCTGCACCATAAAGCCGGGAATGACCCGGTGAAAGATAGTGTCCTTATAGAAGTTGCTCTTTACATAGTTTTCAAAGTTCTTTGCCGAGATCGGGGCTTGATCATTAAAGAGCTCAATTTCAATATTTCCCGATGAAGTTTTCATCTCAATAAGGGTATTGGCAGCAAAACCTGGCAGACTGATGGCAGTAAGGGCGATCGCATATAATGATTTCTTTAACATTTTTTAACTCATCTACTTAGAAGTAATGGTTGTGAATGACTGTATATTAATCTTTTATAACTCATAATGCAGTTGCCTGCCGACTAAAGACAAGAGAATAAGAATGAGCCATGCATTATTACAGGAGCAAAATATCCACCAGTTTCCGCCTTGGCATTTACAGGGCGAAGGTTTTATTTTGAATTACTGGCTAACACCCGGCTTTATTCAGCAAGCCAAGCAGTTCCGTATTGCCCCCTCCCCACTGGGTCGCGTGGTACAAGTATTATTGGTGCGTTATCATTCTTCACCCATTGGTCCTTATGATGAGTTACTGATTCTGGATCATCCTTTAATTAGTAAACGACGCCTCAGCTCGATTCCTAAAATTTATGTGTCTACTCATGAATCTGTCGTACACGGCCAGCATTTATGGGGTATTCCCAAAGAACATGCAGAATTTGAATGGCAGGAAAAAAATCAGGAAATATTGTGTCATATTCAGCATCAAAACCAGCGTATGACGATTCGACTCAAAAAAACCAAATCTGCGCGCAAGTTCTATATTAATAGTCATCATATTCCAGCCTCTATGCTCAAAATTCAGCAAGCCTGGAAAGGTCAGCGTTTTCAGTTCAGCCCACAATTCCGTGGTCATCTCTCCAAGCTGTCCCAAGTGGAATGGCAAAATATCAATAATATATTTCCAGATTTTTCTAAAGCCAAGTTGCTACAGAGCTTTTATGTACCCAAGTTTAATCTGATCTTCCCTGAAGCAAAGATTGCGACCAAGCCATAACAACTTATATCAAGCCAGGTATAAAAAAGGCATTTCCATGAGAAACACCTTTTTGTATGCACGTTTTGGATTTAACTATGTTTATCCCAAAATTTGCGAAAATCTTTGCTGATCTCGATTACATATTTTTTAGCACGGCGGGAAATCGGGGTTAAATTGATAAAACCATGGGCCTGATCGATATAGTCATGATAATAAACACTTACCCCATTTTGACGTAATTTATGTGCATAAATAGAACCTTCATCATGCAAAACATCATGTTGTGCGGTAATCACATAGGCAGGCGGCAAGTTTTTCAATTGACCATAGGTGGGAGAAACCAATGGATCATCCAGTTCAATCTGGTGAGTTTGGGCATACATCAAGGTCACCAGATCAATATCCTGATCTGACAATACCAAGCCGTCTTTATAAGCATAAAAAGAGGGATGACGGCTTTTAAAATCAACCGCCGGATAAAGCAAGAGCTGGGCACGTGCTGCATAAGATTTGCCTGCACTACGCTGCGCCACCACTGCTGCCAGATTTCCACCTGCACTGTCTCCCGCCACCGCAATCCGGTTTTTATACACTTTCAGCTGTTTACTATGCTGATGTGCCCAGGCGAGGGCATCTTCACAGACCTGTACCATCTGCAAGGGACTAAATTCCGGTGTCAGCGGATAAGCCACACTCAGCACCTGTGCTTTGGCATGCACTGCCAGAAGGCGACAGAACTCATCATGGCTGTCCAGACCACCCACCATAAATGCACCGCCATGATAAAAAATCACCATAGGCAACTTCTTTTGCGGTGCAGGATGATAATGCCGGGCAAAGATGCTGCCACTTTGCAAAGGCAGACGCAGCTCTTCTACCATTTTCACAGCAGTCGGTCTGGCCTGAATTGTTTTCATGCGCGCATCAAACGCCACCCGTGCCTGTGCGACATTTTCACTCAGAAAGCTGCCATGCCCCTGTTTAAGCTGAATCGCCATCAGGCATTTGACCATGGGGTCTAAATCAGGATAGTGATGAGGATAGTCCAAAGCCTTAACCAATGCGTCTTGTGCAATACCAGGTAAGCGATCCAGCATACGCGCTGCTGTGCCTTGCCCTTTTTCGATTACACTTTTCAGTACTGGATGATTCACAGTCATTATTTTTAGTCCTTATTCTCTTAATTCTTCATAGTTTCTACACGATTAGCATTTCAGTGACCATATTCTTATATAAGTCTTAATATCTAAGTACATATAGTTTTATCCAATACGTTAACCTGATTTATAAAAGATGTCATTGACCGTTTAAATGGTATTTTTGACGTAGTTTTGCGAGCTTCAGTATATTTTTTATTTCAAGTTGGGAGAATGCCTATGGCTGGCAAAATTATAGCTCTGTCTCTGGCGACTGCATTTTTGGCTGTAGGCTGTGTTGCTTTCCCTGAAGATGGTGGCTACTACGATGGCCGTTATGATCAGCGTTATGACCGCCGCTATGAACAGGACCGTCGTTATGAGCAACAGCGTCGTTATGATCGGCAACGCTGGGAATATGAACAGCAACGACGTATTGAACTGGATCGACGTAAACAGGAAGTGCAGCGTCGTAACTGGGAACAGGACCGTAAAAGACAGTTAGAACAGGACCGACGTAAAAGCCAGCTGGAACGACAACGCCAGGAACAGCAGCGTAAAAACATGATGAGCCAACGGCAAAAACAGGCTGAAACAGAACGTAATAAACGCCGCCTGGAGCAGGATCGTAAACGGATCACCGATCAACGTGCCAAAAAAGCCCAGCAAAACCGTTCATCTAACCCACGCTGGAGCGATAATCGACGTCAACAGCAACAACAGCGTCCACGCGATCGCCGTGATTAATACTTTGATTTCACTCTTTGTTAAAAAAGCCTGTAGCAGGCTTTTTTAATGGAAAATTTTATCTCAAGCTGATTGGATAAAAGCAGTATTTTTGCATGAAGGCCGGACTAAGCCGCCAAGCCATCATTTTTATCTTGATCAGATCAAGAATGCTCAATTTTAACAAAAAAAAGGCCTATCTTAGAGAAAAAGATAAGCCACGAAAACACATTTCAAAATAAGAAGAAACTACAGCGATAGAATCTGGAATAAATATTAATCAAAAGTTCATCTATTGAGAAATACTTTATTGCTTAGATATTAATCGCTTTTATGTCTAATAAATAATCAGGCAAAAAAAAGCCGAGTCTTGGGGGAACTCAGCTTGAAAAAAGTAACTTGAAATAAGGCAACAGCAACCGAGTTCGGCTCTCTCCTCTGAACAAGGTCGCTGTCTATGTCAGTATCATGCAATTTTTTTACTAATATTTAAAACAGATTAAAATTATTAAATTTATTTAAAAATACGATTATCAATTTTTTATATTTATTTTCAAATAATTCATGTTTTATTTTAAAGCTCAGACTGTCTATTCAGCGACGTATACAACAATGATCAGATGACTCCTTGATCATTTACTTCAATTTATCTCCGCCTATATCGCGGTAAAAGCCTGCCATCTGCTCGCTGTTTTATTCAGAATTTTGTATAAATCTTAAATTTAATCTTGACTGACGCTTGAATTTTTACGCCCTGCCCCGATTTCTTTAGGTAATCAAGAACTTCAACCATGGCAGTTCAGCATTAACGCAGTGAATACTGAGGCCTGAGGACTGTACATGTTTAAGAACCCATTTAAACGGAGTAAATCAATGGCGACTGAGCAAAACGAGCAAGCTCAAAAATTTGAGCAAGAGCAAGCGGAACAAGATACAGCGCAAACTCAAGCTGAAACCGAGCAGGCTGAAGTTTCCGTTGAGTCTTTACAAGAGCAGATTGCGCAGCTTGAAGGTGACTTAAAGTTAGAAAAAGCACGTACGGCCAATGCAGTCTACGAAGCACAAAAAAGTGTGGAACGTATTCAGCGTGAATCTGAAAAGCATAAAGATACCGTTTTAGAAAAGTTCTCTAAAGAACTTTTAGAAACCGTCGACAATCTCGAGCGCGCCATTGTTGCCGCAGGTGAAGAGAAAACTCCACTGCTGGAAGGCGTTGAACTGACACTTAAATCTTTATTGAATACCTTAGAGAAATTTGGAGTCGTGGTGGTAGACACCAGTAACGGCTTTAATGCTGATCTGCATCAGGCAGTTGGGATTGATCCAAATGCCAAAGCCAATGAAATTGGCACTGTTTTGCAAAAAGGCTACACGCTGAATAATCGCCTGTTGCGTCCGGCGATGGTTATGGTTGGCGCTTAAGCCAAATAAATTCGGGAGTTTGTGAAATTTTTTCAACAATTTTACTTGAAAAAAATCGAACGGCTCTCATATCGGATAACAAGTAAATCCCTTTTAATTTCCCTTTGATAAAGGGAAAAGTTTGGGAATAAAAAAATTTTTGAGGAAACATCCAAATGGCTAAAATCATTGGTATTGACTTAGGTACTACAAACTCATGTGTTGCAGTACTTGAAGGCGACAAAGTTAAAGTAATCGAAAACGCTGAAGGCGCGCGTACAACGCCATCAATTATTGCCTATAAAGATGGCGAAATTCTGGTAGGTCAATCGGCAAAGCGTCAAGCGGTAACGAATCCTAAAAATACCTTGTTCGCGATCAAACGTTTGATCGGTCGTCGTTATGAAGACCAAGCGGTACAAAAAGATATCGGTCTGGTACCGTACAAAATCATCAAAGCTGACAACGGTGATGCTTGGGTTGATGTCAACGACAAGAAACTTGCACCACAGCAAATCTCTGCTGAAATCTTGAAAAAGATGAAGAAAACAGCGGAAGATTACCTGGGTGAAACAGTAACTGAAGCGGTCATTACCGTTCCTGCTTACTTCAACGATGCCCAGCGTCAAGCCACTAAAGATGCAGGTAAAATTGCAGGTTTAGAAGTGAAACGTATCATCAACGAACCAACTGCTGCTGCACTTGCGTTCGGTATGGACAAGAAAGAAGGCGACCGTAAAATCGCGGTTTATGACTTGGGTGGTGGTACATTCGACGTTTCAATCATTGAAATTGCGGATCTTGATGGCGACCAGCAAATCGAAGTGTTGTCTACTAACGGTGATACATTCCTGGGTGGTGAAGACTTCGATAACGCATTGATCGAATTCCTGGTTGAAGAGTTCAAGAAAGAACAAAACTTCAACTTGAAACAAGATCCGCTTGCGCTGCAACGTTTAAAAGAAGCTGCTGAAAAAGCGAAGATCGAGCTTTCTTCTTCGAATGCAACTGAAATCAACCTGCCATACATCACTGCTGATGCGACTGGTCCTAAACACTTGGTGATCAACGTAACACGTGCGAAACTTGAAGGTTTGGTTGCTGACTTGGTTGCGCGTACCATTGAGCCATGTAAGATTGCACTTAAAGATGCTGGTCTTTCGACTTCTGACATCTCTGACGTAATCCTTGTGGGTGGTCAGTCTCGTATGCCAATGGTTCAACAGAAGGTTCAAGAATTTTTCGGTAAAGAGCCACGTAAAGATGTAAACCCTGACGAAGCAGTCGCAATGGGTGCTGCGATTCAAGGTGCGGTACTTTCAGGTGACAAAACTGACGTACTTCTACTTGACGTTACTCCGCTGACACTTGGTATCGAAACCATGGGTGGCGTGTTAACAGCAATCATCGAGAAAAACACCACGATTCCTGCGAAGAAATCTCAAGTGTTCTCGACTGCTGCTGACAACCAGCCTGCTGTAGACATTTCTGTGTTCCAGGGTGAACGTAAAATGGCACAGCAAAACAAATTGTTGGGTAACTTCCAATTGGGCGATATCCCACCTGCGCCACGTGGTGTGCCACAAATTGAAGTGTCTTTCGATATCAACGCTGATGGTATCTTGAAAGTATCTGCAAAAGACAAGAGCACGGGTAAAGAGCAATCGATCCAGATTAAAGCAAACTCAGGTTTGTCTGATGCTGAAATCGAAGCAATGATCCGTGATGCTGAAGCGAATGCTGAAGAAGATCGCAAATTCGAAGAATTAGCGAAAGCACGTAACGAAGCGGATGCGTTAGTTTCTTCTGCTCAAAAAGCAGTGAAAGATTTGGGCGAGCAAGTGACTGCAGACGAAAAAACTGCAATTGAAACTGCGGTTTCTGAGCTTGAAGCATCAACTAAAGAAAATGATGTTGAAGAAATCAAAGCGAAAACTGAAGCGTTGCAAAACATCATCATGCCGATCACTCAGCGTGCCTATGAAGCAGCTCAAGGCCAAGGCGGTGCGCAAGGGTTTGATCCGAACGCATTCGGTGGTGACGCTGGTCAACAACAGCAAAAAGCGGACGACGGCGTTGTAGATGCTGAGTTCACTGAAGTAAAAGATGACAAAAAATAATTTGTCGCTTTAACTGAAAAACCGCGCAATAGCGCGGTTTTTTTATGTCCAAATTTTAAAGCATGAAGGTAAAATGACTAAAAATGGATCGTATGTTCAAGTAAAGCTGTTTAAGCTAAATCCAGCATGAAACGACCATCAACCCTGAAAATTCTGATTTTGCGGCCTTTCAGCAATGGGTTAAAGCCATGTTATTGCTACAGGAACGCCACGCTTGTCGACTGTATGCCAAATCCGGCCGGGGTATGGAGCTGGAAGCGCAAGTTGGCTGACGCACGGGCTGGATCGAAACACCACAGGCTGACATCGTGGCCTTTTCCCTGAATATGCAGATGCACAGTCATATGGATCCGGCGATTCGTCTGGACATTTTACAGCAAACCTTGGCCGAATTAGGACTTTATCCAAAAGCTGAGCAGGAAGGCAAATAAGCATGGGAAATGCCTTAAAATTAAGCTATATTTTTTAAAAATAAGCATCTCAATAGCAATATGCGCCTTCTATTTTGTCTGGTCATCGTTGGGTTAATCCTGTCTGCCTCTATGCATATGCAGACCAAAGCTCATCCACAACTGCGCTACAACTCGCTTGCAGACCGGCTCAGTCATCCTTTTGACACACGTTTACGCTTTAAGGTCGATCAGGTAGATGCAGGCTTTGGGCTGAGTAAAGAGCAAGTGATTCAACTGAGCAAAGAAGCCGTCGAGATCTGGCATCAGGGCACCCATCGCGATGATCTGCTGCTCTATGATGAAAATGCCCAGCTGAGTATTCATCTGATCTATGATCAACGGCAACAGGAATATAATGCCTTAAAGAAAGTCGAAAAACAGTTGCTGGCAGATGATGCCCAGTATCAACGTCAGGTCAAAAATCTGGAAGCATCTTATCAACATCTGGAAAGTCAACAACAACGCTTGATCCAGCAAAGAGATCAGATTAATTATGAATTTCAGAAGCTACAGCAACGACGGCATCAGCCAAATTTATCTGCCTATGAGCACGAACAATTAGAATATGAGTTTCAGGCTTTACAGCGCAAATCGGAAAATTTTAAACGGGAAGCCGAGTATCTTCAGCGACAGCAAAGTTCTTTTAACCTGAATGTTTCGCTGCATCAACATAGTCTTGAAAATCATCAACAGAATATCATTCAGGCCCAGCAACGTTTTCCTGCCCGTGAATTTCATAAAGGGGTATTTATGGGTCATCAGATTCATGTATATCAGTTTGATGCAGAAGATGATCTGCGTCTGACACTGGCTCATGAACTGGGGCATGCTTTGGGCCTGTATCATCATGATGATCCAGAGGCGCTGATGTATCCGGTACTGGGAAAACAGAATTTACAACACTTTCAGTTGCGACCTGCCGACAAGACTTTGCTGTATCACCGTTAAGTGATCAGCCTGAATTCCTTAATTAATTTAAGTGTATAAGTGTTATAAAAAACACTCTATTCGGATTTCATGTTATTGTGAACGGCTACATTGTTCAGGCCATCTTTGGAGATTCATGTGAGTTACTACCATATTTTAATTGAAGTAAATGACCACATTAGTACGATTGATGAAACGCGTGATATCGAGATCTTTGATATTGAGGATATTCAGCCACATCTTCATGCGATTTTATTGCCTTATTTCAATGAACAGCTGATTGAACTGGACGATGAGAATCTGGAATATAAAGATATTTTACATCTGGAAATCAAACAGACCCTCTTGCCGATCAATGACCTGATCGAAGAAGAGCAGCGCCTGTTGCCAAGTGATACCGATATTACCATTAGCGCTTATGAGATTTTTAATAATCGTGAGCTGAGTCAGGATGTCACATCAGTAATTTTTGACCTCTTGGAAGCGGTAAAACTGGAAAATTAAGTTTTCTTCAGATATAAAAAAGTCCTCATCAAGAGGACTTTTTTATTGTACGTGTTTAGATCGAGAATGAAGATCCACAACCACAAGTGGTGGTCGCATTCGGGTTTTGCACCACAAAGCGTGAACCTTCCAGACCTTCCAAATAATCTACAACGGAACCGACCAGATATTGATAGCTGAGTGAATCGACCAGTACTTTCACATCGCCGTTGGCAAATTCTGCATCATCTTCATTCTGACTTTCGGCAAAGTTAAAGCCATAAGAGAAACCTGAACAGCCGCCACCGGTAACATACACACGGAGCATTAAGTCTTGGTTACCTTCACTGTCACGCAACTGGCGTACTTTATTTGCGGCATTGTCGGTGAGCACAAGCGCTTGGGCATTCATGGCGGATTCCTCTGTTGAATGGAATGTCTTTAAAAAGAAAAGACCATATCGAAGTATAACACACTCAATATATGGTCAGTCTCTACAGATTAAAAGTCAAATCAGAGTAATTTTATCAGGATTATTTGTAGTTCTCATCCTGTAAGGCACATTCGAAGTTTTGCGGGTTCTGTTTACAACGGAATTGCCACAGCAGTTTCATCATGCGCTTATCATATACGCCGCGTTTGGTCAGGTCGATTCTGGAATCGCGCATCATTTTCTGATAGCCCGGTTTATCTGCAGCCGGAATATCCATCCAGTATTTTGCAGGAATATCGGCTTTCATTTTGCCCAGAATACCAAAAGCGCGCGGCAACTGGCTTTTCACCCATTCACGTGATTTTTGACCATAACCCGCCGGGAATTTATCGGGACGGATAATGATATTACCGGTCACTTGCAACACCGGATAATTCACAATCGCACCTTTTGTACCTAAGCCTTTGTGTAATTCTAGGGGTTTAAATACCGCAGCGGGTGCGCCAATGATATCAACCTGACCATTGTTAAACTTGGCGCCAAAGTTGGTGACATCGGCACTAACGGCTTGAGCACCAACCTGCTGCACCATGATTTTTTGTGCTTCATCATAGTCGAGTACCGCAATTTTTTTACCTGCAGCTTTGGCCACGGTATTAATACTACGGTCATTGACCAACAGAAAAGCATCACCGACAGGAATCACCCCCACCACTTCATATTTGCCATTGAGCATATGTTTGGCAAAAGTCGGACTCGCCAGACCCTGCATCACTTTAACGGCCAGATTCAGATCTGGAATCGCCCCGATGGCATCGAGTGAGCCGGTAAAACTGTTGAACTGACGCCCGCGCATTCCAGTAACACTAATCCCGTCACATTTTCCGGCTTTAAAATCTTCTGCAACCACGGCTTCATTGGTATTCACTCTAAGCTCGATATCAGCGCCCCAGTTTTTCGCTGCCAGCTGATAATCTTTCATGACGCTATACACATCGCCATTTTTGCCCACCAGATCAAATACGCACATCACCTGTTTGGCCTGTACCAGACCTGAAACAGTAAATGTCGCTGCGGCCAATGCCAGTATTTTCCATCTTCTTTGCATCATCCTAATGTCCTTATACCTTGTTTTTGTTATTGCGATTTCAGCCGCATCTAATTATTTTTATATCAATCTTTAGATCAAGCTTAAGCTATTTAATCAGCTGTACAATGGCTGATCTGCCTCAGTTCAACTACAAAAAAAGCTTAGACTCAGCTAAGCTTTTTCTTTAAAAATCAAATTACTCACCCGAAAGTGAACACTCAAAATTGGCTTTGTCGACAGAACAGCGCGCGCGTTTTAACACTGACATCATGCCAGCATCATAGATTCCGCGTTTGGTCATGTCCATACGGCCATCACGTAACATTTTCTGGTACTTGGTTCTATCTTCAGCGCTCAGATTCATTTTATATTTAGACGGAATTCCGGCTTCCAGACGGCCGATCATGGCCATACTTTTTGGCAGGTTTTTGATAAACCAGTCACGCGATTTTTGCCCAAAACCTGCCGGGAATTTTTCCGGGCGAATGACAAAATCGGACGTCACATGCAGCACCGGGAAATTAAACATCGCGCCGTTATTGCTAAGGCCTTTATAAATCTCTAGCGGTTTATAAGCATAGGCTGGTGCCCCCACCATATCCACCTGACCATTGTTAAATTTGGCCACAAAATTGGATACATCGGAAATCACGGCCTGTGCACCAACACGCTGCACCATAATTTTCTGGGCATCGTCATAGCCCAATACCGCGAATTTTTTACCTGCGGCTTTTTCGATCGAGTTAATATTTTTGTCACGGACAAAGATGAACGCCGAACCAAGTGGTGCAATCCCGGCAATTTCGTATTTTTTACCACCCAGATTAGTCACCATTTTGCTGGCATTGCGTTTGTCCAGCGCAAAACTAATGGCACGCTGTGCAATTGCATTGCTCGGTGCACCGCCCAGTGCATCGATAGAACCGGCAAATTTATTGTATTGACGGGCGCGCATGGCAGTCATAAATACACCATCACATTTTCCGGCTTTAAAATCATTGTCGGCAACAGCTTCATCCTGGCGGGCAATCAGATTGATTTCTGCGCCCCAGCCTTTTGCAGCCAGTGCCCATTCTTGCGCCATCTGGAAAGACTCACCCGATTTACCCAGTAAGTCAAACACGCAGATATCGACTTTTTCTGCATGCACTGCATTGGCAAAACCAAATGTAGAAAGTGCAGCCAATGATAAGAGTGCTTTTTTCATTGTATTATCCTTTGGAATCTTGTTATTCGCTGAGTGTCCGTACACGGAACAAATATTAAGCAAGTTTAATTAAAAAAAATAGAGCATTTACTCCATTTAAAACCCGTGTTTTGGCCTATAAAGATAAATCAGCGTATGTTCTAAATATTATTTTATAAAATATTTTTAAATATCAATTTCTTAATATTTAATAGAAGTTTCGTATCATTACATTTAATCCGTGAGAGTTACAAAGATATACATCATTTGAATTTTATTCGCCACTAATTGAACACTCAAAATTGGTTCTTTCGACGGTACAGCGGGCACGCTTCAATACCGTCATCATGCCGGGATCATAAATCCCCTGCCGGGTTAAATCGATGCGGCCTTCGCGCAGAATCTTCTGATAGGCAATGCGATCTTCACGGCTTAAGTTCAGCTTATATTTATTGGGAATTTCCGCTTCCATACGTTTCACCATGGCAAAACTGCGCGGCAACTGTTTCACAAACCAGTCTCTGGATTGTACTGCGAAAGAGTCAGGAAATTTATCCTGCCGGATGATCAGGTCGGCAGTGACATTGATTACTGGAAAATTAATCATGGCGCCTTTATTGCCCAGACCTTTTTCTAATTCAAGCGGTTTAAAGGCATAAGCCGGTGCAGCCACAATATCGACTTCGCCCTGATTAAATTTACGGATAAAATTGGAAATTTCCGACATTACCGGCACGGCTTCAATCCGATTGACCATAATTTTCTGGGCATAGTCATAATGCAGCACGGCAAATTTCTTGCCTTTTACCTGTTCCAGTTTATTCAGCTCGCGATCACGGACAAAAATATAAGCCGGGCCAATCTGTCCGATCCCAGCCACTTCAAATTTTTCTTTGCCAATCTGGGTGATCAAGCGCTTGCTGTTGCGTTTGTCCAGTACATAACCGATGGCTTTCATGGCAATGTCATTATTTGGCACACCACCAATCGCATCAATCGAGCCGGCGAATTTGTTATAGGCGCGGGCCCGCATGGAGGTCATATAGAAGCCATCGCACTTACCTGCCTTGGCATCCTGATCCACTTTGGCTTCGTCCTGATAGGCAGTCAATTGAACATCAGCATTCCAAGCTTTTGCAGCTAAGGCCCATTCTTCCAGTAATTTAAAAGATTCGCCAGACTTGCCCAGCAAATCAAAAACACAGACATTTACTTTGGCATGACTTGAAGTCGATGCCAGTAGACCCAGTGCAGATAAAACTAAAAATCCCTTTTTCATTTTTATTTTACTCTATCGTATTTTTTGCTCGATCAGCTTCTACTATAAACAACTGTTAATGCTGAAAATAGAGCTTATACTCAACTTATGCGTCCATAATATATAAATTCACAGTATTTAAAAGCTGGCTCATTTCAGTAAAAGTCGCAAGATTTTTCATTTTCACAAGGCTTTCCTTTAGAATAGGCGCATCTTATTTCTTAGCTTTGATTTCTCAATGATTCAGTTAGACCAGTTATCTATACGTCGCGGTGGACGTGTTTTATTTCAAAAAGCGTCGATGCAGTTACACCCAGGATGGAAAATTGGCCTAACCGGTGTCAATGGTGCCGGGAAATCGACCCTGTTTTCAGCCTTGCTCGGTGGCATGGAGTCAGACACCGGTTCGTTGACCCGTCCTGCGGTTTGGACCGTGGCGCATATGGCACAGGAAATCAAAGCGCTGAATATGAAAGCCATTGATTTCGTCTTGTCGGGCGATGAAGAATACTGGGATATTCAGCAGAAACTGGAGCAGCCAGATCAGCTGGATGATGCAGAACTGGCGCATTTATATGGCCGTTTTGATGAAATTTCAGGTTATTCTGCGCCAGCCAAAGCTTCGCAACTGATGGCCGGTCTGGGCTTTTTTGAACATCAATCCCAACTGGATGTGTCCAGTTTTTCCGGTGGCTGGCGCATGCGCCTGAATCTGGCGCGTACCCTGATGAGCCGTTCCGATTTACTGCTCCTTGATGAACCGACCAACCATTTAGACCTGGATGCCATTCTCTGGCTCGAAGACTGGCTGAAAGCCTATGAAGGTACGCTGGTGCTGATTTCGCATGACCGGGATTTCCTCGATGCGATTACCGATCATATTTTACATATTGAAAATCAGGAACTGATTTTATATACCGGTAACTACTCGACCTTCGAGCGCACCCGCAGTGAACGTCTGGCGCAGCAGCAACAGGCTTATGAAAAGCAGCTGGAAACCCGCGCACATCTGCAAAAATATATTGACCGTTTTAAAGCGCAAGCCACCAAAGCCAAGCAGGCACAGAGCCGGATCAAACAGCTGGAGCGTATGCAGGAACTGTCTGCTGCCCATGTTGATACACCATTTACCTTCAGTTTCCGTGAACCGACCAAAATGAGTTCGCCTTTATTGCAACTGGAACATGCCGATATTGGTTATGGTGACAAGCTGATTGTCACCAATGTCAATTTACAGATCACGCCAAGCAGCCGGATTGGTTTGCTCGGGATGAATGGTGCCGGTAAATCTACCCTAATTAAATCGCTGGTCGGTGATTTAAAATTGCTTCAGGGGCTGCGCAAAGACTCGGAACTGCTCAATATTGGCTACTTTGCCCAACACCAAATGGATGCACTGGATGGCAATGCCAGCCCGATGTTACAGCTGGCCCGTATTGCCGATAAAAAAATCAGTGAAGCCAGCTTACGTTCTTTCCTGGGCAGTTTTGGTTTTAGCGGCGAACGCATGGATACGCCAAGTGAAAGTTTCTCAGGCGGTGAACGTGCCCGTCTGGCTCTGGCATTGATTGTCTGGCAGCGTCCAAACGTGTTGATTCTGGATGAACCGACCAACCATTTAGATCTGGATATGCGTCATGCATTGACCATGGCCTTGCAGGATTTTGAAGGTGCTGTGGTGCTGGTATCGCATGAACGCCAGCTGATTGCCAGTGTCTGTGATGAATTGCTGCTGGTACATAATGGTCAATGCCGTGAATTTGACGGTGATCTGACCGCTTATGCCGACTGGTTACGTCAGGCCCGCATTGAGATGATCAAAAACGGGCAGAAGCCAGCCGAGCCGGTGAAATCTCAGGTCGAAGTCAAAGCAACCATTTCCAAACTGGACAAAGAAGCACAGCGTAAGGAAGCGGCACGCCAGCGGGAACTGAGCCGCCCGATTCGTAAAAATATCGAAAAATGCGAAGCACAGATTGCAAAGGTTACGCCGCGTCTGGCTGAAATTGAAACTTTACTGGGTGACAGTGCTTTATATGAAGCCTCACGTAAAAATGATTTGCTCAAACTGATGAATGAGCAAACCGAGCTGAAAGCCAAACTGGAAACAGCCGAGGAACAGATGCTGGAACTGATGATGGAACTGGAAAGTCTGGAGCAGTCCTTCTAACGCTATTTCAATACCCCCCATTATCTGAGAGATGAGTAACAAGCGTTATTCATCTCTTTTTTTTTATTAAAACCACCCATTTTTAATATTTTCCTCCTGCTTTTCATCTCCGTGTAGTTCCTTGCTATTCTTGAGTACTGCATCTCTTCTTCAAAACTTGACACATTTTGTCGTGAATTACGCAAGTGCCATATAAGTTTATTTTTTAAACAGTGGAGTGGCTTTTTTCATACATTAATTTACAGCGTCAGCTTGCATCCTAAGGCTCTAATACAAGTGTTTTTTAATTTTCGGCAGCCTTGATTCGAGTCTGTTTAATGTTGAACTAGAGAGAGGAAATCCGCATGCGTGCTCTTACTTATCACGGTACTCGCGATGTACGAGTTGAATCTGTTCCTGATCCAGTCATTCAGGAAGCAGATGATGTCATTCTCAGAGTAACGGCTACTGCTATCTGTGGCTCAGACCTGCATCTTTATCGTGGGAAAATTCCCGCAACCGAACAGGGTGATATTTTCGGTCATGAATTTATGGGGGTGGTCGAAGAAGTCGGTCCTGAAGTCACTTCAGTAAAAAAAGGCGATCGGGTGATTATTCCCTTTGTGATTGCATGTGGCCACTGTTTTTTCTGTGAACACGAGCTGATGGCTGCCTGTGAAAATACCAATAGCGGACGTGGTGCGATTATCAATAAAAAACAGATTCCACCAGGTGCCGCCCTGTTTGGTTATAGCCATCTGTATGGCGGTGTGCCAGGCGGTCAGGCCGAATATGTGCGGATTCCCAAAGGCAATGTCGGACCGTTTAAGGTTCCCGGTTCCCTGCCTGATGAAAAAGTATTGTTTCTGACCGATATTTTACCCACAGCCTGGCAAGCTGTGACCAATGCCCAGATTGGCCGAGGTTCCAGTGTCGCCATTTATGGAGCTGGGCCGGTCGGTCTGCTGGCTGCGGCCTGCGCACGTATGCTCGGTGCCGAACAGATCTTTATGGTCGATCACCATCCTTATCGCTTGCGTTTTGCTCATCAAACTTATGGGGCGATTCCGGTCAATTTTGATGACGTGGATGCAGCCGAATTCATCATTCAAAATACGGCAGGTTATCGTGGTGTCGATGCGGTGATTGATGCGGTGGGTTTTGAGGCCAAAGGGAGTATGCTGGAAACGGTAATGACCAATCTAAAACTGGAAGGTTCGAGTGGTTCTGCGCTAAGACAATGTATTGCGGCGGTGCGCCGTGGCGGTGTGGTCAGTGTGCCGGGGGTTTATGCCGGTCCAATTCATGGTTTCCTGTTTGGTGATGCCTTCGATAAAGGCCTGACCTTTAAAATGGGACAAACCCATGTGCACAAGTTCCTGCCACAATTACTGGAACATATTGAAAATGGTGATCTTTCGCCAGACCTGATTATTACCCATCGCATGAAACTAGAAGATGCTACTGAAGGTTATCGCATTTTCGATAAACGTGAAGAAGACTGCCGCAAGATTATCCTGACACCCTAAATAGCTTGGATAGCAAAAAGCGCCGTCAGGCGCTTTTTTTACAGCATTTGATGAATTGTATTTTTTCTATTTTCAATTCACAAAACTTTGATGTCCTTTTCTGTTTTTTCTAAACATCCTGCATAGCATGATTGTCACAATGAGATTTAGCACTCAGCCAGAAAATACAAACCTCAAGAAGGAATAAAAACAATAACACGATGATTTTAAATTAAAAAATGAAAATTCTCTTGATTGTTAAATTAATTATGTAGTTTATCTACACCCTCTATTTTTCAATCAAAATATGTTTCACGCTTATTATTAAATAAAACTACAATAGATATATAGGTAATTAATTTTAAAAGTATTTTTAGTTTTCAATAAAAATAGCTGCTCAAGCATGCTGACGAGTAGCTATTGATTTTTCAGGGTTATATAACAGAGGAAATATAACTCTAAATAGCACTTTAAATTCAAAACGCCATTTTAAATTCAAAAGCACTTGTCCACAAGCCAAATATTTTAAATTTAAAACCAGAAATTAACTAGAGAGGGAGTTGGTTTGTGGATAAATACAATCTTATTCACATAATTAATTAGGGATAACTTTGTAGTTATCCACACATTTGATCATATTTAGAGCAGGCCTTAAAATAATCCTATTTACATATTATTTGAGATACGGCAGGATATTTTAATAAGCCATTCAAATAATAGAATTTAAAAAAACCAGCTTTATCATTTTGTATTTATTATTTTCCAGCTCTATTGCTCTCCACTCTTCAATTCGGCCTTCGCTACGGGTATTTTTCATACACCAACTTTGGCTTCAATGGCTTCTACACGCTATTTTTTAGCACATGTACAATTGATCCTAGTATCGATAGTTATCCTTTAAACCCTGCTAAAATCTTCATATTTATAGTGGCACAATTACTTCCCCACCATGATAAATTGCATTCATCCAGATCTCATACTTGTCTTTATATTGCTTACTTATGGATAATTTTTTTAGGTCGATTAGCCACCGCTTAATTCGACTTTTTTTTGCAGCTAAAATCAGCTGATCATTTGGCAGAAAAGCACGCTCTAGATTGGAATGCTTCTAAAATAATTCAGATGATATTCGCATAAATTTTGCATCAAAAAAGCGCCTCGAAAGGCGCTTTTTAAAATCATCTTAATCAGGTATCAATGTCTGCATTCAAGGCATTTTCTTCAATGAAGGCACGACGTGGCTCCACGTCATCACCCATCAGACAAGAGAACATGCGGTCTGCTTCAATCGCATCGGTGACCGTCACTTGCAGCATGTTACGGTTATCCGGATCCATGGTGGTTTCCCACAACTGTTCCGCATTCATCTCACCCAGACCTTTATAACGCTGGATCATCATGCCGCGACGCGAGTCAGACAGAATATGCTGCCAGACTTGATGAAAATTGTTCACGTTAATCTTACGATCACCTTTTTGCAAATAAGCACCTTCTTCAAGCAGGCTGAACCAGCTCTTCGAATTCTTTAATAAACGTGCATATTCACTTGAACCTAAAAGCACAGAGTCTAATAGATAACTATGTGGCAGGTTATGCACATAGATGGTGATTCTTGGTAACCAGCTTTGAGTTTTCTGGCCATCTGCCAGTTCTTTCTCGAAAGATTCCAGCGTTAATTCTGGACGTAGCGTCGGCTGAATGGCTTCAATCGCTGCACGCAGGTTTTCACCCCAAGTTTCGACATAACTTTTATCTTCAAGCTGATCGAGTTTAAAGGCGTCCAGCGACAGCAAAGCATCGAGCAAGCTCGCCGGATAACGCTGAGTTAAACGGGCCAAGCTCTTCTGTGAGGTTTGATAATCGGCAATCACCCTTGCCAGTGCTTCACCACGAATCGCAGGTGCTTCAGCACTGATATGCAGTTCTAGCTCGTCAATGGCATTGGAAATCAGGTAAGTTTCCAGTGCATCGTTATCTTTGATGTACTGTTCCTGCTTGCCTTTTTTCAGCTTGTAGAGTGGTGGCTGGGCGATATAGATATGACCACGCTCGACCAGTTCCGGCATCTGACGGAAGAAGAAGGTCAACAGCAGCGTACGAATGTGCGAACCATCGACGTCAGCATCGGTCATGATAATGATTTTGTGGTAACGCAATTTGTCCGGGTTATATTCTTCACGACCAATACCACAGCCAAGTGCAGTAATCAGTGTGCCGACTTCCGCAGAGGAAATCATCCGGTCGAAACGCGCACGCTCTACGTTCAGAATCTTACCTTTCAGCGGTAAAATCGCCTGCATTTTACGGTTACGGCCTTGCTTCGCTGAACCACCTGCAGAATCACCCTCGACCAGATACAATTCAGACAAGGCTGGATCTTTTTCCTGACAATCGGCCAGCTTACCTGGAAGACCGGCAATATCCAGTGCGCTCTTGCGACGGGTCATTTCACGGGCTTTACGCGCTGCATCACGGGCACGTGCGGCATCAATAATTTTGCCGGCAATCGATTTCGCTGCTTGTGGATTTTCTAAAAGATATTCAGAAAATGCCTTGTTCATGGCCTGCTCAACCGCAGTTTTCACTTCACTCGACACCAGTTTTTCTTTGGTCTGCGAAGAGAATTTCGGATCAGGCACTTTCACCGAGACGATCGCGGTTAAACCTTCACGCGCATCATCACCCGAGACTGCAACTTTTTCCTTTTTCAGGATATTTTCGCTGTCCATATAGTTATTTAAACCACGGGTCAGTGCAGCACGGAAACCGGCCAAATGTGTACCACCATCCTTTTGCGGGATGTTATTGGTAAAGCAGCGTACGTTTTCCTGATAAGAATCATTCCACTGTAATGCCACTTCTACCGTAATGCCGGTATCGAGCTGTGCAGTAGTGAAATGGAAAATATCGTTCAGATGCGTTTTGCCTTCGTTAATGTATTTAACGAACTCAGATAAACCACCTTCATAGTCATAGATATTTTCAAGGTTGACGCGCTCATCGCGAAGTACAATGCGCACACCTGCGTTCAGAAACGATAGTTCACGCAAACGACGCGCCAGAATATCGACATTGAATATGGTTTGGCTAAAAGTTTCAGCACTTGGGTAAAAACGTACAGTGGTACCTGACGTTTCGGTTGTCCCTGTTTCACGTAATTTATAAACAGGATCACCATGACGGTATTCCTGTTCATAGGTTTTACCTGCACGACTGATGTTCAACAGTAGTTTTTCAGAGAGTGCGTTGACCACAGACACACCTACGCCATGCAGACCGCCTGAGACCTTGTAACTGTTGTCATCAAACTTACCGCCGGCATGCAGAATGGTCAAAATCACCTCTGCCGCAGACACGCCTTCTTCAGGGTGAATATCGGTTGGAATACCACGACCGTTGTCAGAAACTGAAACCGATTCATCTTCATGAATAGTCACTATAATTTCATCACAGTGGCCTGCCAAGGCTTCATCAATCGAGTTATCGACTACTTCGAACACCATGTGGTGCAAGCCTGTGCCATCGTCTGTGTCACCAATGTACATGCCCGGACGCTTACGTACTGCGTCTAAACCACGTAATACCTTGATGCTAGAGGAATCATAAGCCTTTTCAATGGTTTGTTCTGTTTGAGAAGCAGCTTGATCTTCTGAACTCATGGTTTCTCCCTAGTGAAAAATAGGTCTATCCCAAGATGGGTAAAACTAAAAAAATACTATTGCACAACAACCTGAACTGTACCGTTTTCAACATTGAATAACTGATATGAGATAGACAAATCATGTAAGTGCTTTTGTACTGATTCATGGTCTAAGGTGGTAATAAAAACTTGACTACCAAGTTGGCTCAATCGCTCAATTAAACGTTGTTGTGCGGTTAAATCTAATTCTGCTGTCACATCATCTAATAATACCACAGTTTCCTTATTACAAGAATGCAGCATTGCGATTTGCGACAGTTTTAACGCCATCATCAGCAGCTTTTTTTGCCCGCGTGACAGGATCACATCAGCATCCCCCAGAGGGGTTTTCAGACGCAAATCTGCGCGATGTGGACCGTATTCTGTATAACGTCTTTCCAGATCTTTTGCATGCTGATTGGTCAGATCATTCAGCAGGCCGGTTTCACTATGAAACCCCGGACTGTATTCCAGACTGATCTGCAGATCAGGCAATAGCTGCTTTAGATCATCTTCAAAAAAGGACTTCCACTGTTCCACGATACCCGCACGTTGCGAATGCAGAAGTTCACCATACTCACTCAGCATCTGGTTCCAAGGCTCCAGATCGGACAGACTCAAGAAACGTTTGCTTTTGAGCAAACTATTGCGCTGCTTCAAGGCACGCGAATAATATTGCCAGGCATGATAAAACTCAGGTTCCACGTGGAACATTAACCAGTCTAAAAGTTGACGTCGTGGCTTGGCACCATGATCAATAATATCGGTACTTTGTGGGTCAATCAGCTGCAAAGGCAATAGCTTGGCGAGTTGGCCCTGCGTTGCCACCAGATCACCATTGACCTTAATCAGCTGTTCCCCGCTGGCCATTTTTTGCATGCCGATTTTTTCGGTCGCGGACTGTGCAAACACAATCGCGTCTTGTGCGCCATGCTGAATATAATTTTTCGGGATATGGGTACGGAAAGAACGACCGGCAGCTAGCAAATGAATCGCCTCTAAAATCGAGGTTTTACCTGAACCATTTTGGCCATAAAAAACATTAAACGGCTGCAATCTGTGGAGAGCAACCGTCTTTAAATTCCGTACACGCTCAATATGTAAACGCGTAATATGCATGTCTTATACGAGTATCAATAGCCGCGACTTAAACACGCATCGGCATGACGACATAAGTTTGATCGGTATGTGCCGGGTCTTGTACTAACACAGACTGATTGGCTTCAGTCATGGTCATGGAGACATCATCACCATCCAGCACACCCAGCACCTCAATCAAGTACTGCGCATTAAACGACATCTCCAGCGGTGAGTCGGCATATTGAATGGCTAAGTCTTCAATCGCCTCATCCTGTTCCGGGTTATTGGCGCGAAGTTGCAGGGAATCGGCATTAAAATTCAGGAACACGCCACGGAGTTTTTCATTACTTAAAATCGCGACACGCTGCAAAGACTGCTTGAACACATCATGCGCAATCATCACGATTTTGTCACCGCCACGTGGAATCACACGACGATAATCCGGGAATTTACCATCAATCAGTTTGGTGGTGAAACGCACGGTAATATCGGCCTGTTCCTTGTCACGGCTTGGCATATTGATGGTCACATTCAGCAGTTCACGACCAATCAGCAAAGATAACTGCTCATCTTCAACACTGAGCAGACGCTGTAATTCCGCCACGGCTTTACGTGGCACAATCGCTTGAATCGGCTGGGTCGCAGTAGATTGAGCCGCAGTTTCACAAAGCGCCAGACGGTGGCCATCAGTGGTCACAGCACGCAGCTGATTGGCATCAATTTCCAGCAAAGTACCGGTCAGGTAAAAACGCACATCCTGCACCGCCATCGCAAAGGCAGTTTTCTCGAATAAACGCTTCAGCTCACGCTGGGTAACAGTTACTTGCGTACCTTGGGTGTTTTCAGTATTCAGTAATGGATAATCATCAGCAGGCAAGGTACCCAGCACAAAACGGCTGTTACCTGATTTGAGAATGCAGCGCTGATCTTCAGTAATATGCAAATCCACCAATGCCGCTGAAGGAAGTGACTTACAGATATCAATCAGCTTACGCGCCGGAACTGTGGTTTCCCCGGCCTGCAAACATGCACCTTCAGCCAGTGCGGTACTGGCCACCAGTTCAACCTCAAGGTCGGAACCGGTCACCGTTAATGCCTGGGCAGTCACCTGAATTTTCAGGTTAGATAAAATATTTAAGGTATGGCGACGTTCAACCGCTCCTACGACATGTGAGAGAACATTCAGTAAGCTTTCTTTCGCGATTTTTAAACGCACGGTGCATTCCTCTAAAGCTGAAGATTAATATAGAAAAAGTGAATTTTTAACGGTTTACTATGCGGCAAAAGCAGCCGCATAGCAAGAATAGAATTTGAGCGATTTAGGTCAACTTTGCAACAGACGTTGCAGGTTTTTATAGTCTTCGTTAAAGATTGGATCTTCCTCACGCAGGCTCTGCACTTTCTCGCAGGCATGCATCACGGTACTGTGATCACGACCACCAAAAGCCATGCCAATTTCTGGAAAACTGTCGCCGGTCAGTTCACGTGCCAGACCCATCGCCAGCTGACGTGGACGGGCATAAATTCGGGTGCGTTTCGGTCCGACAATCTCTTTTAAGGGAATACGGAAATATTCACTGACCACACGCTGAATATTTTCAGTACTGATGGTGCGGGCACGAATCGCCAGCACATCTTTTAAGGATTCACGCACCACATCCAGATCAATCGGTGTGCCTTTAAAACGTGAAATCGCCACCACTTTGTTTAGCGCACCTTCTAGTTCACGCACGTTGGCCACCACCTGCTGCGCAATAAACAGGGCACAGTTACGCGGTAAATCCACCTGATTGCTTTCGGCTTTTCTTAATAAAATTTCAATCCGGGTTTCAATATCCGGTGGTTCAACCCCGACCGACAAGCCCCAGGAAAACCGTGAAACTAAACGTGGATCCAGTTCAGTCAGTTCTTTTGGATAGCGGTCCGAGGTCAGAATAATCTGCTTAGATTCATCTAAAAGTGCGTTAAAGGTGTAGAAAAATTCTACCAGGCTGGCTTCTTTACCGGCCAGTAAATGGATGTCATCGACCAGTAACAAATCCAGAGAACGGCAATTTTTCTTAAATTCTTCCACTTTGCCTTGCTGCAAAGAACTAACAAAATCTTGTACAAAGCTTTCCGCGGTCATGTACATCACCCGTGCATTCGGCTTGGCCTGCAACAGTGCATTGCCCACGGCCTGCATCAAGTGAGTTTTACCCAGACCGGTCGGCCCATATAAAAATAAGGGATTATGCTGTGAAGCACCGAGTTGGGTCAGTACCTTGCGACAGGTTTCTGCTGCCATCTGGTTAGAACGGCCTTCGACAAACAGCGAGAAAGTAAATAACGGATTGAGCTGACGTCTACGGCTATTTTTAACCATATCTTCTTTTTCTTTTTTCGGTTTTTGTACCGGCATTGGGGTTGAAGTCAACGCCGCGGTGGTGGTCGCTGGCTGTTCACTGGCCGATAAAATCGCACCAGGACGTGAATCGACCAAAATTTCGACCTTGCGTACCCGTCCTTCAGACAGCTGTTCGGCCAGAATCGTAATCAGTTCCAGATGATGCTCTTGAATGTAACGCGTCCAGTAAGGATTGGGTGCATACAAACGCAAGCTATCTTCCAGCTCTTCTGCAACCAATGGGCGAATCCACATTGTAAAGACATTTCCAGAGAGCTCTTGTCGCAGGCGATTTAAGCAGTCCGTCCAAAGCATGTGAATCCCCTATTCATTCCATTGTTCATTCAAAAAGATGACCGCGACCAAAAGCGGGTCGCCATTCTAACCAAGTTATCCACATCTGTCATGATCATTTCTACAGAAACTGTGCAAAAAGCCATCATCGTGCATAAATTTAAATTTAAAACCCGGTGTGGATAAGTTTATCCGCAAGCTGTGGATAAAATATAACACAAAGTTATCCACAAAGTATAAAATTATTAGAAACAGTTTTATCCACAACATAAATATATGTTTAGTTAAATAAAAAGTGGCTTATCCATAGAAAAAGTGCTCCCTAATAATAATAAACTTAAATTTATAAATTTGAATTTATTTATAAGCTTTGAGGTTTCTGTGGATAAATCGAGAGATTACGAATTTAAATTCAAAAACAGAATCTTGCTTTTCAACACTGGATAGATTGTGGATAACTTTGTTGATAGAGTTGTTTATAAGTTATATATCTATGTATAACAATAATTTAATCTGTGGTTAAGTATAATTTAGTCATTTCACCAACAGTTTTTTTGAAAACTCGTATAAAAATCTTTTTTAAGCTTATTTGAAAAGAAAAGTGCTTTTGCATTGACAGCTCAAGCAATGAGCACTAAAATCGCGGACCTTCATAGAAAGATCATTTTTTGGAGTTTCAATATGAAACGTACATTCCAACCATCTGAATTAAAGCGTAAGCGTGTTCATGGTTTCCGTGCTCGTATGGCTACTAAAGCTGGTCGTCAAGTATTAGCTCGCCGTCGTGCAAAAGGTCGTCATAGCTTAACTGTTTAATCAGTTACGCTAAGACGATTTTGGGTGTTATGACAAAACTTTATAGTTTTGGTACAGAGTTGCGATTACGCTGTGCCGCCGATTATAAAGGTGTGTTTGATGGTGCGCTTTTTAAAGTGCATCAGCCCCATTTCTTATTTCTTGCAAAACATTCCGAACTGCCAAATAGCCGTTTGGGTTTAGTTGTTGCTAAGAAGAAAGTGCGCCGAGCACACGAACGAAATAGAGTAAAACGACTTGCTCGCGAAAGTTTTCGCCTGCATCAACAGCAATTAGATGACTTAGACATTGTAATCATGCCAAAAATAGGTGTGGAAGCAGTGCCTAATGCAGAATTGCATCAGCAATTACAATTTGCTTGGCAAAAACTGAACCGTCTTGCCAAAAAGCATACAAAAATAGCCCCCTCCCCACAAAAGTAGAGTAGGCCAATGGTACGTTTACTACATTGGTTGATACGTTTCTATCAGATTGCGATCAGTCCTTTATTGGGACCGCGCTGTCGTTATATTCCAACTTGTTCTCAATATTCCTTGGAAGCAGTCCAGATACATGGGACTGGACGTGGAGTGTGGCTGGCTACTAAGCGTATTTGCCGTTGTCATCCGTGGGGGGGCTCGGGATATGATCCTGTTCCCTCTAAAGCGATTCGTTTTATTTCATTTCAGCAAATAGATTCTCAAACGCTTCACGTTGCTGTACCCTTTCGTGATCGTTTATTGAACCAAAATCACTCTCACCACTTGGGGTAATACATATGCAACAATGGGCCAGGATTGCAATTCTCGGAGCCATGTTTGTTGTCGCATATTTGCTCATTTTGGCGTGGCAAAAAGATTATGGAAATGCTGAAACCAAACCGCAGCCAGAAACTGCTGTTGTTTCGCATGACGTATCTGCAGATTTGCCAAATGCTCAGACGGCTACAGTTGCCTCTGATCTGCCACAAGCGAATATGCCAGCGCAGCAAGCCACGGATGCCACAGCACCTGTAAGTCAGCAGCTTATTTCAGTACAAACTGACCTTTATCATCTTTGGATCAATCCGAAAGGTGGTGATATTGTTCGTGTTGAATTACTCAATCATGACAAAAACAAGGACAGCGATGAACCGTTCGTGATGCTGGAAAGCGATGCGAAACGTACTTATGTCGCTCAGTCTGGTCTGATCGGTCTGAATGGACCGGACAGCAGCCGTAACGGCCGTCCGACGTATGAGCTGGAAAAAACCGCTTATACCTTGGCAGACGCGAAAGCAACCAAATCTAAAGAGGGTGAAAACCTTAAAGTCTTGTCTGTACCGTTGGTATTTAAAACCGCGGATGGTGTCGAGATTATCAAAACCTTCAATTTCACTGAAGGTGAATATCCGGTTGTTGTGAACCACAAAGTGGTGAACCGCAGTGCTCAGACCTGGCAAGGTCAGATGTTTGGCCAGATCAAACGTGATAATTCAGAAGATCCGGGTAAATCAGACCAGGGTATTTTCACGCTAGGGACTTTCCTGGGCGGTGCCTGGGGTACGCCAGACGAGCAGTACAACAAGCTTAAATTTGACAACTTTGTTGAAGAAAAAGTCAGTACTGAAGCGACAGGTGGCTGGGTTGCCATGGTACAGCACTACTTTGTCAGTGCTTGGGTACCTGGTAATCTGAAGTTGACTCAGGGTAATGGTGAAGCGTATAGCGCCAAGCTTGAATCACGTAAATCAACCGATAACATGAACATTATTGGCTTTACTTCTCCAACCTTTAATGTGCCTGCAGGTACTGTGGCCGAGATTGATGCGACCTTCTATTCAGGTCCAAAAATCCAGTCAGAATTGAAGGATTTGGCCACAGGTTTAAACCAAACAGTCGATTATGGCTGGTTATGGCCAATTGCGAAGCTCTTGTTCGTAGGTCTGGAATTCTTCCATGGTTTAGTGGGTAACTGGGGTTGGGCAATTATTCTATTGACCATTCTGGTGAAACTGATTCTGTGGCCATTGTCGTCGAAGAGCTACCGCTCGATGGCGAAAATGCGTGTGATTGCTCCAGAAATGCAGCGTATGAAAGAAGAGTTTGGTGAAGACCGTATGCGCTTCTCTCAGGAAATGATGGCACTCTATAAACGTGAACAGGTCAATCCGCTTGCGGGCTGTTTACCGCTGTTATTACAAATGCCAATCTTCCTGGCTTTGTACTGGGTCTTGATGGAATCGGTTGAACTGCGTCATGCGCCATGGATGCTCTGGATTCAGGATTTATCCTCAATGGATCCATGGTTTATCCTGCCATTGTTAATGGGTCTGACGATGTATATTCAACAGTCCTTAAATCCTCAACCCACTGATCCAATGCAAGCCAAAGTCTTCAAGATTATGCCGGTGATTTTTACCGTATTCTTACTGTTCTTCCCTGCGGGCTTGGTTCTATACTGGATTGTGAACAACTTGATCACCATCCTGCAACAAGGTTTGATCAACAAGTCTGTTGCTAAAGAACGTGCCAAACGTGATGAAGCAACGCCAGTCAACTAAGTTGTAATGACGGGCTGAATAAATCCGCTTAAGATGATACTCTTAGGCGGATTTTTTTTGGCTGAACTTTTGGATTTTTTAGGTGAATTTTATGCTCAACCGAACCACGACTATTGCTGCGATTGCAACGCCACCAGGACGTGGCGGCGTTGGGGTGATTCGCCTATCGGGTCCAAAATCCTATGAAATTGCCGAAGCACTCACAAAACAACCCCTTGCCGGTGCACGCTATGCTGCCTTTCGTAAGTTTTACGATACTGCTGGTGAAATTATGGATGAAGGCTTAGCCATTTGCTTCCCGAATCCGCATTCCTTTACCGGCGAGGATGTGGTGGAGTTACAAGGTCATGGCGGTCCGGTGATTCAAAATGCCTTGCTTGCACGTTTGCTGGAACTGGGTGCGATTGCTGCCAAAGCCGGTGAGTTTTCCATGCGTGCTTTTGAAAATGGCAAGATGGACTTGGTACAGGCTGAAGCCATTGCTGACCTGATTGATGCCACTTCACAAGCAGCTGCGCGTTCTGCGGTTCGTTCCCTGCAAGGTGCATTTTCAAACAAAGTCAATACGGTGCTTGAGCAGCTGGTGCATTTACGTTTGCACGTGGAAGCCGCAATTGATTTTCCTGAAGAGGAAATTGACTTTCTGGCCGATGGCAAGATTCTGAATCTGCTCGATGGTGTGGCGACTGCGGTCACGCAAGTTCAGCAATCAGCACGTCAAGGTCAGTTATTGCGTGAAGGTTTGCAAGTGGTGATTGCCGGTAAACCGAATGCCGGTAAATCTTCATTACTGAATGCGCTGGCCGGGATTGAACGTGCGATTGTGACGGATATTGCGGGTACTACGCGTGATGTGCTGCATGAAAAAATCACCTTAAATGGCTTGCCAATTACCCTGACGGATACCGCAGGCTTGCGTGAGACCGGGGATATTGTCGAAAAAGAAGGGATTCGCCGCGCAATCAAGGAAATCGAACAGGCCGATTTGTTACTGCTGGTCTATGACCTAAGTCAAGGTGAAGATCCGCTGCAACTGGCCCAAGAATATTTTGCTGAACATATTGAAGCAAAACGCTTGATGCTGATTGGGAATAAGTGTGATCTGACTGGTGCTGAAGCTGCAATTGCTGATTTGAATGGTTTTCGGCATATCGCAGTCTCTGCCAAGCAGGAAACTGGTGTGCAAGCGCTCATAGAGGCGATTACAGCGCATGCAGGCTTCCAGCCTGAAGAAGATACCTTTATTGCGCGTACCCGTCATTTAGACGCAATGAAACGCACTCAACTGTATTTGGCTGAAGCACGTGAACAATTGGTGGTGTACAACGCCGGTGAACTGGTGGCGGAGTCCTTACGTCTAGCCCAGAATGCACTGGGGGAAATTACTGGTGACTTTAGTGCCGATGATCTGCTTGGAAAAATTTTCGGTTCGTTTTGTATTGGAAAGTAAGCAAAAAATTATGCATAAATAGCCCTCATCAGAGGAATGCCAGTCAGTTAAGAAATTGACTAGTATTTTCTTTTTTAAATTCATGATCATATTTGACAAGTAGAAAAGTCATCCGCAACTGTTTGAGGCAGGACTAGATTTAAAAATGATTGTTTCTGCGACAAATTTACTAGTCGATGGTGGCTGACGAGTTTTGCGGTGAGGAATGTTGCTCCGCAAGATGCCTTCCTTGCGAAGCTTCGCTTCTCATTTGGGCGAAACCAAAGTAACAAATTATTTTCAAGTATTTGATTTATAAGGTGAAGACTCCGTCGTGAACGACTAAAAAGTTAAAGAGTCTATTTCTAAACTCCTTAACTGATCAGCATTACCTCATCAGAGGGCTATTTTAAGCTTTTACACTGAGCTTCTGGTGGCATAACCAGAGCACGACACATAAAGCACTCATCGCCACACAGAAGCTGATCACAGCGAAATTTAATCCAAAATGGTCGGCCAAGTAACCCACCGCAAGAATCGGCACAATGGTGCCCAAATAGCCAATAAACAAGTAGGTCGACATCACCGCGGCCCGGTTTTGCAAAGTGGTGATAGCATGAATCACGCCAAAAGCCCCCATCAGGGCAAAACCATGCCCAATACCAAATAAGAGATCGCTCACGAAGAATAAGAAACTTGCCTTAAGCAACATACACAATGCAAGGCTGAGCAGACTAATCAGCATCATGACCAAGCCGATATTCAGACATTTTTTTGCAGCCACCGCTTTGGCCAGGTATTGCACCACTGCAGATACCAGCAGAATACAGGTAATGGCGGTACCACTTACTAAAGGACCATGCCACGGTAAAATATCTTGCACAAAAGAAGGTGAAAGTGAGGCAAATAAACTAAAGGCAGCAAAGGCACTAAATGCAGTGAACCCAATGATCATAAATACAGCATGATATTGAGCCTCAGGACGTTGTAATTTGGGGGCGATACTAAAGGGCTGACGCTCAAAAGCAGGCACTTTTAACCAGAATAAGCCGATAAAACAAAGCACTGCTCCAACAATAATTGGAATATAGGGAGTCACCAGCGGGGCTTGAGAAAACTGCGCAATGACTCCCCCGATAAACGGACCCAGACCAAAGCCAATCGCAGTCAAAATAGAGACCCATTGCGGCGCAAGCTGCTTATGACTCTCCGGAATGGTCTGCATCATGCCAAGCATGGCAGAAGTCGTCATCAAACCAGAGGCAATCCCGATAATGAAACGGCCCAAAGATAAAATCAGGGCATTATTGGCAAAGACCGAAATAATCAAACCCAGACTAATAAACACGAGGCCAATTTGTAGAGTTTTTAAAAAGCCAATGCTATTGCTGGTGCGCCCCAGAAACAATAAGGTGCCCAGACAGCCAAACATATAGGCGACAAAAATATAGGTAATCTGGCTTGGGGATAAATTCCAGAGTTGTTGATAAATCGGATAGAGTGGACTCGCCAAAGCAGTACCAATCGTTCCCATGATTAAAGCCAGGCTGACCATCCAGAAGGGTCGCCAAGTGGTTATTGTTGTCATGAACATGCCGTTATAGTGTTGATCCTTGGCCAATCCATGTCAGGGCATAGCGAAGAAAAAGAAAAGTATATGCAGTGTAGAGCGGGCCAAGAAACATGGTCAAGGGCGAATCAGTAAAAGATTTTAAATCAAATAGATGTGTTTATATAGATTTCAACAAAATAGTATATTATTTTATAATATATAAAATCTTAACCAGAATGTAATCTCGTGCAAGAATTTATTTTTGTCCGTCATTTAAGCTTCTTTTATCGCTTCTGTTCCACGTGAAACATAATGCACTGATTAAACTTGGAATAAACAGTAACATAAATCCGTGGGTAATTTAAAAGCAGACCCATTAGAATCGAAGCATATTTTTATCTGATTCATGTAGAACATTCATGTTAAAAAAAATACTGATTATTGCTTTAAGTACATTTGTTTCAAGCTTCGCATTCGCTAATATTGATATGGTAAAAGCCAATCTGGCAAAGAATAGCCCCAATTTAAAAATCGAAAATATCCAGACCACGGAAATGAAGGGCATCTACAGTGGTTTTATGCAGGGTCAAGTGGTTTATCTGAATGAAGATGCCCAGCATCTGATTGCCGGGTCGATGTTGCGGATTCAGGATCAGTATAATCTGACCCGTGATTTGATACTAAAACAGAACAGTGTTGACTGGAAAAAATTGCCGCTTCAAGATGCTGTGAAAAGTGTAAGAGGTACGGGGAAACGTCAGATTGCGATCTTTTCTGACCCAAATTGCCCGTATTGTAAACAGCTTGAAGTAGAGTTAAAAAAACTCAAGGATGTGACGATTTATACTTTTATTCTGCCTTTAAAGCCACAATCGGTTGCGCCTTCAAAACAGGTGTATTGCGCGTCTAATCCTGCTCAGGCCTGGGAAGATCTGATCACTCAAGGTAGCCTGCCAAAATCGAAAAAAAGTTGTGCCAATCCGATTGAGCGCAATAAAAAACTGGCCCAGTCTTTGGGTGTGAATGGGACACCAGCAATTATTTTCTCGAATGGTTTTAAAGTCATGGGAGCCTATCCGGCAGAACAGATCGAACAGATTTTTAAGGAATTTTCACTATAAAGTTGAGAGATATTCAAGAGCAAAAAGCACCCGACTGGG
>NZ_JAJKFX010000022.1:0-27095 GCF_022869025.1 Acinetobacter sp. F-1
TTCTTGCAAAGATTTTTTATCGTGTGTTTGTTTTATAAACCAATAAAAATATAAATAATTGTTTTTTATATAAAATTTATTTTAATTATTTTTGATTTTCATGTGATCTAGCTAAGAACTCTCACCCAAGTAATTACAACCAATTGTTTTAATTAAAATTATTTAAAAAATCATTTATTACGCACTCCCTATTGCTTAAGGCGTAGTCAATTCTTGTTTTATTCTTCACCGCCCTGACGCTTATATAGACAAAACTTGTTTTATACGGCCTTCTTCCTAGAAATTGGCACTCTATTTAAATATGCAAAATAAACTCCGACCTTAAAATTAAAAAAGCCATTGCTTAAGAGCAATGGCTTTTTAGAATAGTGGACAACAATTAGAACTTCATACTGACACGTGCCCAGTAGTTACGGCCAATATTGTTAAATTGTTCTGTTGCAGATAAGCCGATACCCGCATTACCCATTTTGTTTAAATGTTCGGTATAGGTTTTATCTAAAACGTTATCGACCCCCACAGAAAGATCTACCCCATTCGCAAAGTGATATGTGCCATTTAAAGACAATGTGCCAAAACCTGCACTTTTCTTAACATCATAACCAACGATATTCCCTTCACGCTCACTAATTCGGTTTTGACCATCGACCAAACGCCAGTAAGCACCCAAAGTATAATTATCCTGGATATAACGTAAATTCACCCGAGCCTCTAAAGGTGAAATCTGTGGCAACGGCGTATTATCAGTGGTGTTTTCACCCCATGCGTACATGGCACTGACATCAGCCTGAATCGCATCACTAAACTGATAACCAATGCCCGCTTCTGCACCTGCAATGACAGCATCGACATTTCGTGTTTCAGCTTGATCGTTTGCATTGTATTTGGTCAAAATAAAATCTTGAATCAAGCCTGTATAGGCAGATACCCATGAACTTAGGTTTCCATGTTCATGTTGGTAACCTAAATCCAACTGTAGGGTTTTCTCAGTATCAATGCTTTTAAAGGTATTGGTATTACCATTCCCTGTTTTAGGACTGAATAATTCCCAGTAATCCGGCATACGTTCGACATAGCCCACGCCAATATAGGTCTTACCATCGTCATGCTCGGGATGATGATTTTCAAAACGTACAAAGGCACTCGGTAGAGTTTCTTTACGTTCCTGATTTGACTCCACTGCTTCTACATTGACCTGATCCAGACGCAAACCAGACACTAGCTTATTGTTATCACTAAGCTGATAACTGAGCTCACCAAAAGCCCCAACAGACTGGAATTCCATATCTTTAGTACGTGACTGATTTTGATACGGCGTCATCAGACTTCCGTTACGTTTAGTATGTTGGTTATTCTGACTATCGATACCAGTAATCAGCTGTAATTTATTCCATTCATTGGTCATTGCCATACGAGCATTCAATGTTTTACGCGCAACATTGCTCGCCATGGGCATACTCATCATGGGACTAGCCTGAAACTCACGCAGACTATAATTATCCATGACATGATCATTAAAGTTATAGTTCACCTGTGCTTCAATCTTTTGAATCACATCGCTAATATTTTTCTTTTCGAGCTTTAGACCGAGACTTTCACGGGCAAATTTCGATCCATCCATAGCCCGACCAGCATAGACTGCTTCAGCATCCGCTTTACCACCGGTCAGTTCTACCCAGGTATTTTCATCAGGTGTCCAGCCTAAAGCCAGATCCGCATTCCAGCGCTCCCAATCCGAAGGAACAATGGTGCCATTTCCATCTTTATAACTGCCAGATACAGAACGGTTGGTATTCAGACGGATATATTTCTGCTCATCGCCTGCTGCCACTTCAATATTCTGATCCAGTCGGTCAAATGAACCCATCAAGACACTTGTTTGACCACGATAGTTTTTATCATCTTTAAACTGTTCCGGACTGCGCTCAAAAATCACGGTTGCGGCAGATCCAGTATTGGCATATTGAACCGTTTGCGGGCCTTTGATCACCGTAATCTGGTCGTAACTTTCTGGGGAAATATATGAGGTGGGTGAGTCCATCCGACTTGGACAGGCCCCCAGGTTTTCAGTGCCATCGGTCAGGATTTTAATTCTTGAACCAAACATACCCCGGAAAGTCACATCACCATTGGTGCCGGCACCGCTATTCACTGCACTAAAACCGACAATACTTTGTAAATAGTCTGCACCATCTGATGCCGGAATCGGTTGAATCGGCTGTTTCGGATCAGCACGGACAATCAGTCCATTGGCATCATTACCTGCTGTAGAAGTCACCACAATCGGTGCCAAAGTTTGCACAGGCATCGTTTCATTTGCCATTGTGGCTGGTGAATAACAGATAACACAAATCGCAGCCGCAAGTGGCTGTAAAAAAAATTTAGGCTGAGCCATTTTTTTATCTCACTGAATACATAAAAAAGTATGGCTTGAGTCAATAACAACCCAAGCGAAAAATGCAGGTTTATGCAGGCAGTGGCGGCGCTCGTCCCTGAGGAATTAAAAAGAGCTGCTGAAGGACAAACCAGACATGCTTAAAGGTTTTTTGATAAGCAATTAAACGTACCTGAATCCGGTCAAGTACCTGTTTGATATCCAGATCCGGCGGTAAGACTAAATTGGCATAAACCGTACAGTATTGACACTGATGATTGGCATCATGATGATCATGCTGAATATGACCAGATTGGACTTTGAAATGGTGATGTTCACTGGCACTATGCTGTGTATGAACGTCTGTCGCGATAAGAAGCGCACGCGTGATGGTTTCGCAGACCGGAGCAACCTGATATTGCGTCGGTAACAAAGGCTGTAAAAATACAGCAATCTGTAGAAACACAGCTGCAAATGCAAATAGCAGCCCCGCGCGTAAAAACACAGGCCACTCCTAAAATATGCTCATGTCGATTATAACAAAGCCCAATCAGAATTGGGCTTTGTTGGATCATTAAAATAAATTAAAAAAATATCCTAGCGTTTAACTGCCACCTTGTCTTTATTACGCTGGCGTACCAGTTTTTCTACTTTTTCACGTGCACGTTGACGTTTTAATGGCGATAAATAATCAACAAATAATTTGCCACTTAAGTGATCCATTTCATGTTGAATACACACAGC
Organism: Acinetobacter sp. F-1; assembly: GCF_022869025.1. Taxonomy (NCBI): domain Bacteria; kingdom Pseudomonadati; phylum Pseudomonadota; class Gammaproteobacteria; order Moraxellales; family Moraxellaceae; genus Acinetobacter; species Acinetobacter sp. F-1. The sequence continues at coordinate 3,119 of NZ_JAJKFX010000022.1, forward strand.
GAGAAGTCCGTCAGCTTCGAGTTCAAATGCTTGACCTTCCAGATTAATTGCCTCGATTTTTACACGTGACGGACGGTCAACTTTATCGTATATTTGAGGAACTGATAGACAGCCTTCTTCGTAGGGCTGCGTTTCTTCAGTCAATGGTGTAATTTTGGGGTTAATAAACACCATCGGTTGATCTTTATTTTCAGACAGATCCATAACAATCAGCTGAATATGACGATCCACCTGAGTCGCGGCAAGTCCGATACCTGGTGCTTCATACATGGTTTCAAACATATCTGCAGCGAGCTGACGAATTTCATCAGTCACATCTTCGACAGGTTGTGCAATGGTACGAAGACGGGGATCCGGGAAACTTAAAATAGGTAATAAGGCCATACTGCGTCCTCAATTATGCCATTGATCAAAAAACCAAATGAAGGGAATGCTTCATCAAAAAATGTGTGTAAGATCGTTATTATAACGCAACTACGCACATAATTTTAGGAATTATGATAATGAAAAAGGTTTTGAAGGGCATGCCATTTTTTAGTGCCTTGGGGTTTAAAAATCAGATGCTGGCACTCACCGTTTGTGTCGGTGTCGGTATGGGGACTATTCATTCTGCCGAGGCCGCACCTGCACGTAATGTCAATCCGCCGGCATTAAAAGCCAGTGCACCCAATATTTATGTGGTCAAAAAAGGCGATACCCTCTGGGACATCTCAAAACGCTTTTTGAAAAACCCGGTGCGTTGGCCTGAAATCTGGGCCAGCAACAAGCATGTGAAAAATCCACATTGGATTTTCCCGGGCGATCGCCTGTTGATGTGTGATTACCAGGGCCGTCCGATTATTGGCAAAGATGAAGGTGATGGTTGTGACGGTATTATCAGCCGCTATCTGGGCAGCACCTCTCTGCAACCTCAGATTCGGGTTGAATCTTTAAACAATACCATTCCAGTGATTCCACTAGAACATATCAAACAGTGGCTAGAGCGCTATACCCTGATGGCGCCTGATTCAGTTCAAGGCACCCCATACATTCTTGGAACTGCAGATCAGCGCGTACTGGCGGGCAAAGGCCAGAAAGTCTATGTACGTGGTAACGGTCTGGTCGTTGGTCAACGCTATGCCGTTTATCGTGAAGCTGAGCCTTATGTATTTACCGATGCCAATGGCAAGAAATATACTGCTGCACTCGAGCTGCAACAGGTGGCATCTGGTATTGCGGTACGTAGTGAAGGTGAGGTAACCACACTGGAGCTGACTGACAGTTATAACGCGGAGGTGCGTCGCGGTGACCGCGTACTCGCTGAATACGACCCGATGTTACCGACGCTGTTCTACCCAACCAATGCAGAAAGTATTGTGCCTGGTGGTCAGATTGTGCGTGTATTGGGGTCGATTGGTACTGCAGCACGTCATAGTGTCGTCACCCTTGACCGTGGTACGGCACATGGCGTTCAGACAGGTCATGTCTTTAGCGTCAACCAGAAAGGTGAAGTGGTGACTGATCCGAAGACTAAAGAACGGGTGCAATTGCCAGGTGAGCGTATTGGTCAGGTGATGGTCTTTAAAGCCTTCGATCAATTGAGCTATGCCTATGTGCTGGATAGCGAGCTTCCAATTAAAGTGGGTGCCGGCATTCAGCCTCCTTTGTTAGAAGACTAAGGTTGCAAAGTGAGATGATGTTGATAGATCAGCATCATCTCACTTATTTTCATTCATACCAATAATAAGAAGACGCAAAAATAGGTCTCACTATGTTGAACAGATTGTCGACATCACAAATCAATGCCATCACGCTGTGGTATTTGGTGCAACATTCCCTCACCAGCTTTTATAAAATCAGTCGGCATTATGCAGATCTTGCAGATGCAGTCCATTGTTCTCAAATCGAGACCTGGCAAAAGCTCGGCCTTCATAAAAATCATATTCAACGCCTGAAAGACTTTCAAAGCAGCGAATCTCAAACCCATTTTCAACACAGTCTAGAACAGATTCAGTTGCACAGTGATTTTGTGCTTTTGCATACAGATGCTGAATATCCACAACAACTGAGTCATTATGAGCATAAGCCGCCGATTCTGTTCGGGCAGGGACATGCAGATCAGTTACTCCAGCCACAAATTGCGATTGTTGGCAGTCGCAAGCCAAGTCCGCACGGACAGCAAGTCGCCTATGACTTTGCCTTTTATCTGAGTGAGCAAGGTTTTTATATTAATAGTGGCTTGGCACAAGGGATTGATGAAGCAGCACATCGGGCTGCGCTACAACATCGACGAACGATTGCAGTGATGGGTACAGGGATCGAACAGACCTATCCTGCTGTACATCAAGCACTACGTCAGCAAATGATTAACCACGGTGGTACAGTTATTACTGAGTTTTTGCCTTTTACCCCACCCTTGCAGCAGCATTTTCCACGGCGCAACCGAATTGTCAGCGGCTTAAGTCTTGGGGTGATTGTGGCAGAAGCTGCTTTAAAAAGTGGTTCATTGCTTACGGCACAATGGGCAGCGGAACAAGGCAAGAACATATTTGCAATTCCGGGGCATATTTACAGTGAACATCATCAAGGTTGTCATCAACTGATTCGTGAAGGTGCGATTTTAATTGACCATCCACAGCAAGTGATTGAGGATTTAGCCCTAGCAACACAGTGGCAAGCGAATGCAAATCACTTCAAAAAAGATACTTATCCTGAGCAAGAATGTACTATCCCGCCCCATTTAATTCATCTTTATAATCAACTCGATTGGGTCGGGCAGAGTCTGGATCAGCTCAGTTTTCATTTACAACAGGAAGTATCTTCCTTGACCAGTCAACTGATGGAACTTGAGCTGCTCGGCTTGAGTACTCAACAAGCGGGCATGTATCAGCGTTGTCGTCCACTGAAATAAAGTTCACAATAGGGCTTTGTTGTTTTGTATAAGGTATTCACATGATTACTACCTCTGTTGCTGAAGCAGCAGCATGTCTTAAAGACGGACAAGTCTTGGCATATCCTACAGAGGCTGTTTGGGGCTTGGGTTGCGACCCTTATAATGAACAGGCATTTCATCAGATTTTAAAATTGAAACAGCGCCCGATTGAAAAAGGGGTGATTCTATTGGCAGCGCATATTTCACAGGTGGAACATCTGCTGCAAGATTTAACTACAGAAATGCGTGAAAAAGTGATTGAATCCTGGAGCAATGATAGCCCCCCGGAACGTGCGACCACCTGGCTCCTCCCTGCGAATGCAGAAATTCCTGATTGGATTAAAGGCCAACACCCTAAAGTGGCTGTCCGTGTCACCAATCATCCGCTCTGCGTGGCATTATGTCAGGCCTTTGGCGGTTTTATTGTGTCTACCAGCGCCAATCCTGCAGGATTAGAACCGGCGCGTTCACTGCAAGATGCGATTCGCTACTTTGATCAGAATCTGAATTATCTGAATGGTGACTTAGGGTTAAGCCAGCAACCGAGCCGGATTATTGACGCCGTCAGTGGGGCGATTATTCGCGACTGAGCTTTTTCAGAGTCCACGCAGATATTCAAGCTCGACTAAAGTTTTAAGACAAAAAAAAGCTCAACCATATAGGGATGGTTGAGCATAAAAAAGGATGTGCATAAATCACATCCAGAGGGTTCAGAAATCTCTGGGAGTTTGATAAAACAAGGAAAAATATGTTTAATCATTCTCGATGGATGCATTATGAGAGAAAATTAGTGCAACGACAAGTACAATAAAAAACTCAATTAATACATATTTTCTATTAATACTAGGCAACTTTTAACCAAAATTCAAACTATCTTGCTCTTTCTATTCCAGTTTTAAAATAAATTAAGATTTTTATATTTATTTTCACATTTAAAAATTGGGATTTAACAGGCTATTTCAATTAAAAAACCTTGATTGTTTGCTTAATATTTAAACAATTAATATCTTGATAAACTGTTCCTTAGCTTATCACTTTGCTCTTCCCGGATATTGTGCCCATATAATTCCCAGTAAAATGATACCGCCTCCAATACTGTGATACATGGTCCAGGCTTCACCTAACCAGAGATAGGCGACTATCGCGGTAAAAACCGGCATCAGATTCATAAAAATACTGCTACGATTTGGACCGAGTTGCTGTACCGCCATCATCCAAAAAAACGGGGCTAAAATAGAAGGAAAAATTCCGGCATAAACAATACTGGCTGCATTATGGCTATTGATACTGTCCAGACCGAAGTAAAGTACCAATGGAATATGATAGAGACAGGCCATAAAAATCTGGATATACAGACTCAGCAACAGTGGAATCTGAATCTGCCATTTTTTCAGCAAGACACCATAGCAGGCATAGAAAAATACTGCGATCAGCATCAGCAAATCACCGATATAACTGTCGCCCACCGTCAAGAAATGCAACCCCTGCCCTTGGGCCATGACATACATCAGCCCAATAAAAGACAGCAGACTCCCCAGTACCGCAGCCTGTGTCGGGCGAATTTTTAAGACAAAAATACCCACAATAATGGTAAAAATAGGAATAAAGGCATTGATCAGCCCCATATTGGTCGCAGTGGTAAAGTGTGCAGAGCTATAGGCCAATCCTTGATACAGCACCATCCCCAAGGCACTCAAAACTGCAAAGTGTCCAAGATGTGGTCGAATTTCCGGCCAGGCCGCTTTGACCTTGGGCAACAGAAATGGGCTTAAAATCAGCAGTGCCAGTACCCAGCGGTAAAAACTGATACTGATGGGAGAAATATAATCCGCCACATAACGTGTCACCGTCATGTTTAAGGACCAAATAAAAACTGCGGCCAATGGCAATACCATCGCCCACCAGACTGCTTTGTGCTGCTGTGTCATACCCTCATCCATGTGTCGCTTGTCTTGTTATTTAGCGATTGCTATTTGCGCACCCTAGCATAATAGATTTTTCACATGATATTCAGGCAATTTACCGATTTAAGCCTCCTGCTTCAGCTGCTGTTACTTGTATTGAATCTAAATACCCGTTAAAACAAAGACGATTCAGTCTGAATAAACAGGAAATCTAATGACTCGCTCTGTATATGACATTCCAGTCAAAACCATTCAAGGCCCAGAAACCACCTTAAACCAGTATCAGGGCAAGGTATTGCTTGTGGTGAACGTGGCATCGAAATGTGGTCTGACTCCGCAATATGAAGGTTTGCAAAAGCTGTATAAAGACAAAAAAACGCAAGGTCTGGAAATTCTGGGCTTCCCTGCCAATAACTTTCTGGAGCAGGAACCAGGTAGTGAAGCAGAGATTCAGGAATTCTGCTCTATCAATTATCAGGTTGACTTCCCGCTCTTTGCTAAAATTTCTGTGGCGGGCGAAGACAAGCATCCGCTCTATACCACGCTGACTCAAGCTGTACCAGAGCGGATCGGTGAAGGCCCGTGGTGGAAAGATCTGGTCGATTATGGCCTGACTCCAAACCAACCGCCTGAAGTGTTATGGAACTTTGAGAAATTTCTGATCAATAAGAATGGCGAAGTGGTTGCACGTTTTGCGCCTGACATTACTGCAGATGATCCGCGAATTGTGGATGCGGTAAATGCCGAACTGGCCAAATAATTGCTAATCGCAAAGTAAGTATGTATTTACCCAATAGATACTTACTTTGTAATTTAAACACAGCGAGTTAAATACATAATGATTCATATAAATCCTATCTATAAGTCGCCCTCAACTTTTATTTTTGGCTATAGTTCGTCGCCTGTTCATCAATCTAACAGGCCTAATCTGCAATGATCCTCGGTTAGATTAACAATACACTTGAAGCAATAAACCATTGAGTAAAAGCAAGCGTATTTTCTATATCAAATGCATTCTACGCGTATGAGAAACCCGTACTGGATCAAGTGAATAGGGAGAATGTAAGCATGCATATCCAGAACTCTCCGTTTCTTAACATCATTACAGCCCAAACAATTTATTGAGTTGAAAACGTGAGTTTTATCTTTATTTTTTAAGCATTTTTAATCGAAGACGGTCTGCGCTTCAGTAAATTTGTTATAACTTTGCAACAATCTTTTTTATCTCCATAGTTTGTCCCTATATTAAATCATGAAATATTTCCACCTGCACCGAGACCCTGATTCCATGTCCAAGATTCTTGCCAATGCCGTTCTTCCTTTTGCATTATTTAGCTCAGGGATTTTACTGATGGGATGTGAACAGGCAGTTGAAGCACCCACTGAGCAAGCGGAAACCCGCAGTTCCGATCTTGACACTGCCAGCCAGCCGCAAACTGGCGCTACCGCACCAACTGAGCTTAGATCGGGCAATATGTTTTATATGGTTCGTGATGTGGCTGACTTACAGCTGAAAGCAGGCAGTTATGTGGAACAGTTGAAACAGACTCAGACTGAGCTACAAAGTGCAGTAGAAGCCAAGGATACTCAGCAACTGCAGTCCACCGCAACCCAGTTACAACAGCAACTCAACAGCTTTAATCAGGTACTCGGCAACCTGAACTTAAAAAGTCAGGAAATTGACCAGATCCGCAGCAATATCATGAGTGCCAATCAGCAAGTCTTGGCCTCACCGCTGTTGAATGGTGACATGGATTTAAGCCAGATCGACCTGAAAAAAATTGAATCGCAGATGGTCAATGTGCAAGCTGAAATGATTAAACTGGCAGGGCTGCTGATCCAGAATCCAGAACAAAAATCAGACAGTACGACTGAACAGGAGAATACCTAAACCTTCATCTAAGGCGATAGATTGGAAAGCATCTTCCTCAATCGCCTTATCTGTTTTACACTGTGATTTATTATAAAAACTAATTTAAATTAAAAGCTTATATCTAATAAAATAATCAGGAGTTCAATCATGTCGAATTCGGTGCTGTATTCTGTTGTTCCGGTCGAATCCTGACTTGACCTGAAAGATCCCTTTATTTTTACTGTTCACCATCAGGATCATTATCCGCAAGGCAATGCCGAATTAGGGTCAGTTACACCGCCGTATCAGCATGAATATGACATGTATTATGGCGAGCAAATTCCCGGCTTTCCGGAACATCCGCATACCGGTTTTGAAACCATTACCATTGTCGAGCGTGGTTATGTCGACCATTTTGACTCGCTCGGAAACTCGGGACGCTATGCCGCGGGTGATGTGCAATGGCTGACCACCGGCAAGGGGGTACAGCACTGCGAAATGTTTCCCTTAGTTCATCAAGATCAGGATAATCCTCTGGAGCTGTTTCAAATCTGGCTGAATTCCTCACCGGAACAGAAAAAGCAGCCGGCCGATTATAAAATGTTGTGGCGTGAACAGATTCCGCATGTATTTTCAGCCAATGCAGCCGGACCTAAAGCGGATATTCGGGTCATTTCAGGGCAGTTTAAAGATACCGAAGCACTGGATCGTCCACCCCATTCTTGGGCAGCACCTGCTGAAAACAGGGTCAATATTTACCTGATCACACTTGCGCCTGAGGCTGAACTCATTATTCCGGCAAGTACTGCGAGCGCGACGCGTTTTTGTTATTTCTACCAAGGCAAAAGTCTGGAGCTGGAAGGACAGAAAATACAGGTCAAGCATCTGATAGAACTCAAACCAGATCAGGATATTCATCTCAAAGGTGGTTTACTGGAATCACATATTTTATGGCTAGAAGGTGAACCGATTGGTGCACCCGTGGCGATGCGCGGGCCCTTTGTGTTAAATACTCCGCAGGAACTGGATGCTGCTTTTCGCCGTTATCGTGACACCCAGTTTGGTGGCTGGCCTTGGCCAAGTGCTGAACCGTCATTTGCACCAGAACATCCGCGCTTTGCCAGTTATGAAGGCGGCAAACGTGAAGAATATCCAGACCAACCAGACAAAGAAGCCACTGAATAGTGGCTTCTTTGACATCAGATCATATTATTTTTTCGGGCTTCTGACGACAACTAGTTTCTTCTGCACAAATTCTCTAAAACCATCAATCGATAGTTCATGCCCATAACCGGAGTTCTTCATCCCGCCAAATGGTAATTCCGGCGTGGTATCGGTAAACCAGTTGATCCAGATCATGCCCGTTTCGACACGTGAAGCCAGCTTTTTCGCACGCTCGATATCTTGTGAATGAATCACGCCACCCAGACCATAATTGGAATCATTGGCAATCGAAACAATTTCATCCTCATCCTTGGCCACATAAATCTGGGCAACCGGACCAAAGAATTCTTCATACCAGGCCGGATTATCTCGGCTGATATTTTCCAAAATCGTCGGCTGATAGAAATTGCCTGCATGCTCATACGGCTTACCACCAGTGACCACTTTCGCACCATGTTCTACCGCCTTATCGACCTGTTCAGTCAGCTTTTCCAAAGCGTCAGCGGAAGACAGTGGACCCAATGTGGTTTCAGGATCAAGCGGATCGCCAATTTTTAACCCTTCAAATACCTTGATCATGCCAGCCTTGAATTGTTCGGCAATTTTTTCATGTAGGATAAAGCGCTTGGCTGCTGTACAGACTTGACCGGTATTGTTCACCCGAGCTTGGCAGCCTATCTTGATGGCCTTTTCCAGATCAGCATCATCCAGCACAATAAAGACATCATTACCGCCCAGTTCCAGCGTTGATTTTTTAAGATGTTTTCCGGCCTGTTCAGCCACTGCACTGCCTGCACCTTCTGAACCTGTGAGTGCCACACCACGTACACGTTTATCGGCAATCACGTCTTTCACCTGATCGGAACTGATGAACAGATTGGTCCAGACACCTGTGGGTGCGCCTGCATCCAAGATCAGTTGTTCAAAGGCTTCCGCACATTGCGGAACAATGCCGGCATGTTTTGCCAGAACTGGATTACCAATGGCACAGTTCGGTGCAAAGACCCGCATCAGTTGATAAAACGGAAAGTTCCACGGTTCTACCGCCATGATAATACCCAAAGGATGATGTTCGACCCAGGCTTCACCCAAATCAGTCTGATAAGACACTGGCGCTAAAAATTCTTTGGCATGATCGGCATAGTATTCTGCAATTTTGGCGCAGGTTTCGATTTCACCTTCACTCTGCTTAATCAGTTTTCCCATATCCTGGGTCATAAGCTTGGCCAGTTCAGCTTTTTGCGCTCGCATGTTGGTAGCCAATTTACGCAGTACTGCAATACGGGTATCGACCTGCTGTGACCATTCTGACTTTAGGATTTTTTCTGCAGTATCGAGTGCTTGTTGAATATCTTGATCGCTATGCGATGGATAGTCTTTCAATTTTTGATTGTTAAATGGATTAATAGATTGATAAGCCATGGTTTTCCCTTTTTTCAATTATAAGTTTTGCCTGTTCAAAACCCAATCGCATCAAGTTATAACAAGCAAGTATCTGTTCGAATTATTTAACTTATCATTGATTTTTTTATGGTGTATGCCTGCTTACAGATTGGTTCAAAACATTACTGAGAAAGGGTAAAAGTTATATCGAGTGGTACAAAATAAAGTTTTCTAATAAATATCAAACTAAAGCCAATAGTGCTGAAATTAGGGTTCGAGCAAACTATAAAAAGCTTGAAGTACCAAGTTTAGCAGAAGGTTTTGATAAGACATTTAAGGTGAAGATTGTGGAGAATTTTCGATTATTCTCCATCCCTAAGCTCTATTAAAGTCTTTTTTTGGGTCTTCTTTTATGTGTGGTTTCTCTGACAACAGGTATAGGGTGTTTAGGAGAAGGTTTTAATCTCACACCCTTCATTACTTTTTTATAGATTCTTCCTCCATTTTATAATAGACAAATAACTGATGAATTAAGTTTTCTAAAACTTTTAGATGCAAAATTAAGTCTTTTCTAGATTTGCTATCAGCATGATGTGCGGCATCATTACCCAAATAACGAATATTATCTAACAATCCTCTTTGTTTGGTAGAAATAAATCCTTCTTTTTCAAATTGGGTTAAAATCACACCTAAATCATCAGACTTGCCAAAATACTTTATTATTTGCTCTAAAAGAGTTCTTAAACCTAAAGCAGTCAATAAAGGCATATTATTATTTAAAGCTATGATAACTTCTTCATAAGTTAAATAAATCTCTTCAGGCAGAATTTTTTCAAACTCTTTAGAAAATGCAGTTTCATCATCTCTCATTGGAAAAACACTATAAGTTGCAGCCTCATCGTAAATAGGATCACCATTCAACTCATATCCTATTTGATAAACATCTTCAGAATATAAAGTTTTGGTTTGATAACTAATAGTACCGCAATTAATACATTTTAAAATTCTATAATTGAAGTAGAAATCAATAGGACTATGATTAAAATCAGAATCAGATATATCAACTAATACTTCATGTTTGATAAGAGTCTTACATTTTATACAGAGTACTTTCTTATGAGCTATTGTATTTTTAAATTCTGAATCCTGAAAAATAGGATTTAAGGTATTTAATTTCATTATTTTTTAGGTATTAAAAAATTAAGTATATAAAAAAACCACCCTTTCGGGTGGTTTCTTCAATCTCGAACCGTCTCTTATTGAGCGCGGTTTTTGATTTTGCGGATCGTTTCCAACTGTGCAGCAGTTTCTGCAAGAGCAGCCAAAGCAGCAGCAGAGTCCAAATCGCTCTTTTGATTCGCAAGCAATGCTTCAGCGTGTTTACGCGCTTCAACAATAGCTGCTTCATCTAAGTTTTCTGCACGGACTGCAGTATCTGCAAGAACCGTAACAACATGCGGTTGAACTTCTAGAACACCACCAGATACATAGATCAACTCTTCTGTACCGTTTTCCAAAATAACGCGGATTGCGCCAGGTTGGAGCAAAGTTACCAGCGGAGCGTGACCAGGCATAATACCTAACTCACCGCCAGCACCTTTAGCAATTAGCATAGTTACAGTGCCTGAGTACAAAGACTCTTGAACACTTACAACGTCACATTGCATAGTCGCCATGAGAATCTCCTAAATTAGGGAACTAATTAAAGTTTCTCAGCTTTAGCAATCACTTCGTCAATACCACCAACCATGTAGAACGCTTGTTCTGGGATGTGATCGTATTCACCAGCTAGAAGACCTTTAAAGCCACGAATCGTTTCTTTAAGAGATACTAATTTACCAGGAGCCCCAGTAAATACTTCAGCTACGTGGAACGGTTGAGAGAAGAAACGCTGGATTTTACGCGCACGGTAAACAACCAGTTTATCTTCTTCAGCAAGCTCGTCCATACCAAGAATCGCGATGATGTCTTTAAGCTCTTTATAACGTTGCAATACGTTCTGTACAGAACGTGCAATTTCATAATGCTCTTGACCAACAACTAACGGATCTAACTGGCGTGAAGTTGAGTCTAGTGGATCGATCGCCGGGTAAATACCAGAAGATGCGATGTCACGGCTCAATACAACAGTTGCGTCCAAGTGAGCAAACGTTGTAGCAGGCGATGGATCTGTCAAGTCATCGGCAGGTACGTATACCGCTTGGATTGACGTAATAGAACCAGACTTAGTCGATGTAATACGCTCTTGAAGAACACCCATCTCTTCTGCAAGTGTAGGCTGGTAACCTACTGCAGATGGCATACGACCTAGAAGTGCTGATACTTCAGTACCCGCTAGTGTATAACGATAGATGTTATCTACGAACAATAGTACGTCACGGCCTTTACCGTTTTCGTCTTTCTCGTCACGGAAATATTCAGCCATGGTCAAACCAGTCAACGCTACGCGTAAACGGTTACCCGGTGGCTCGTTCATCTGACCGTAGACCATTGCTACTTTGTCTAGAACGTTAGAATCTTTCATTTCGTGATAGAAGTCGTTACCTTCACGAGTACGCTCACCAACACCAGCAAACACAGATAAACCTGAGTGAGCTTTCGCGATGTTGTTGATCAATTCCATCATGTTTACAGTTTTACCAACACCGGCACCACCGAACAGACCAACTTTACCACCTTTAGCGAACGGGCATAGCAAGTCGATGACTTTAATACCAGTTTCTAAAAGGTCAGTAGAAGCTGCTTGTTCTGCATAAGAAGGTGCAGAGCGGTGAATTGGTAAACGCGCTTCAGTCGCAACAGGACCAGCTTCGTCGATCGGGCGACCAAGAACGTCCATGATACGGCCTAGAGTCGCTGTACCTACAGGTACAGAAATCGGCGCACCAGTGTTAACTACGTTCAAACCACGCTTAAGGCCTTCAGTAGAACCCATTGCAATAGTACGAACTACGCCATCACCAAGCTGTTGCTGAACTTCTAAAGTAGTTTCAGTACCATCTACTTGGAGAGCGTCATAGATCTTAGGAACGCTGTTGCGTTCAAACTCGACGTCGATAACCGCGCCGATGATCTGAATGATACGACCGCTATTCATTGCTGTCTCCTCAATTCAAAATAATGTTAAACGGCAGCGGCACCACCAACGATCTCAGAAATTTCCTGAGTAATCGCGGCTTGACGCAGCTTGTTATAAATAAGTTGCAGGCTCTTAATGATCTCGCCTGCGTTGTCTGTCGCTGCTTTCATAGCGACCATACGTGCAGACTGCTCACATGCAATGTTTTCAATCACACCTTGATACACCACAGACTCGATATAGCGAACCAACAAGCCATTTAAAAGCTCTTCAGCTTCAGGCTCGTAGATATAATCCCAACCGTATTGACGGTTAAGAGTCTTGTCTTCTTCAGCAGCAGCCAAAGGAACAAGTTGTTCGATCTTTTGATTTTGAGTCATGGCATTGACAAAGCCGTTTGACACTAGATAAATACGATCTAACTCGCCTTTATCATAAGCATCCAACATCACCTGTACAGAACCAGATAACTGCTCAAGACTTGGAGTATCACCGACTTGCGTCGTCGCCCCAAGCACTTTACCGCCGTAGTTTTTAAAAAACGAAACCGCTTTTTGACCAATTAAAGCAAATTGAACTTCAATTGACTGCTCTTGTTGCTGTTGAACGTGTTTAACCACTTTCTTGAACAAGTTAATGTTCAAACCACCAGCAAGGCCACGATCTGAAGACACAATGATATAGCCAACGCGCTTAACCGGGCGTTCAACCATATAACGGTGTTTGTATTCAGGGTTCGCTTGGACCAAATGAGCAATTACACGGTGCATATTTTCGGCATACGGACGGCCTTGAGCCATGCGCTCTTGCGCACGACGCATCTTAGAAGCTGCTACCATTTGCATCGCTCGAGTAATCTTCTGCGTGCTCTTGATACTAGCTACTTTGGCGCGAATTTCTTTTAAATTTGCCATACGCTTAACCTAGTATTCGAAAGCCCTTGCGAGCTTCCGAAGGTTGATTCCGTGAACCAAACCAACACTAATCTAGCAAGTTGCTAAATTAGTAAGTTTGAGTCGCTTTAAAGCTTTCAATACCTGCTTTGATTGCAGCTTCGATGTCTTTGTTGTAATCACCAGAGGCATCGATTTGTTGCATTAACACAGCATGTTCTGAACGGAAGTAAGAAATTAACGCAGCATCAAAGTCTACGATTTTCTTAACGTCTACGTCAGCCATGTAGCCTTCGTTAGATGCATAAATTGAAACAGCCTGGTCAGCAATTGAGTATGGAGCATATTGTTTTTGCTTCATTAACTCAGTTACACGTTGACCATGTTCAAGTTGCTTACGAGTTGCTTCGTCAAGATCAGAAGCGAACTGAGCAAATGCTGCCAATTCACGGTATTGCGCCAAAGCAGTACGGATACCACCAGACAATTTCTTGATGATCTTGGTTTGCGCTGAACCACCAACACGAGATACAGAGATACCCGCGTTCACAGCAGGACGAATACCTGCGTTGAATAATGATGTTTCAAGGAAGATCTGACCATCAGTAATCGAAATTACGTTGGTTGGTACGAATGCAGATACGTCACCCGCTTGAGTTTCAATAATCGGCAATGCAGTTAATGAACCAGTTTGGCCTTTAACTTCACCGTTAGTGAATTTCTCAACGTAGTCAGCAGATACACGAGAAGCACGTTCAAGTAGACGTGAATGTAGATAGAACACGTCACCTGGATAAGCTTCACGACCTGGTGGACGGCGTAAAAGCAATGAAATTTGACGATACGCAACAGCTTGCTTAGACAAGTCATCATAAATGATTAACGCGTCTTCACCACGGTCACGGTAGTATTCACCCATTGTACAGCCAGAGTACGGAGCCAAATACAGCATTGCTGCTGGATCAGATGCACCTGCTGCGACAACAGTGGTATACGCCATAGCGCCAGTTTCTTCTAGCTTGCGTACCACGTTAGCGATAGTCGATTGTTTTTGACCGATGGCTACGTATACACATTTAATGCCAGAGTTTTTCTGAGCGATGATCGCGTCGATCGCCATTGCTGTTTTACCAGTTTGACGGTCACCAATGATCAACTCACGCTGACCACGGCCTACAGGGATCATTGTATCTACTGATTTATAACCAGTTTGTACAGGTTGATCCACTGACTGACGCCAAATTACGCCTGGTGCTACTTTTTCAACAGCATCAGTTAATTTAGCATCGATCGGGCCTTTACCATCAATCGGGTTACCCAAAGCATCGACTACACGGCCTAAAAGTTCTGGACCAACCGGAACTTCTAATACACGACCTGTGCAACGCGCTTTTTGACCTTCTTGAAGGCTTAAGTAGTTACCTAAAACAACGACGCCCACTGAATCCTGTTCTAGGTTCAGTGCCATACCATAAAGGCCGCCGTCGAATTCGATCATTTCACCGTACATTGCATCAGCAAGGCCGTGAATACGCACAATACCGTCGGAAACCATAACAATGGTTCCTTCGTTCTTAGCGGTTGCGCTGGTGTCCAGATCGCCGATACGCTGTTTAATGAGCGCACTGATCTCGGATGGATTCAGTTGTTGCATTGCGCTATACCTCAATCTTTTTAAAGTTCAGTCTTCTTATTTCTTAAGCAAGAAGACGAGTACGCATTTTCTCAAGCTTGTTAAGCGCAGAATCATCTATCACTTGGTCGCCTGCACGAATAACTACACCAGCAATAAGCTCTGGTTTCACTTCTACAGAAACACTTACTGCAGCTTCGAATTTCTTCTCTAATGCATGCGTCAGTAATTGTTCCTGAACAGAAGTTAATGGGAATGCTGATTCAATCACAACATCCACAGTATTGTTATTCTGTGATTTGAGCTGTTCATATTCTGCAGCAATTTCAGGAAGAAGCGTCAAACGGTTGTTTTCAGCAAGCAATGTCAGGAAGTTAGACACTGCTGCAGTTTGGTCTTCACCTAAAACTTTGGCAAAAAGAGACACCTGCTCAGCAGGTGTAAGCTCCGGGCGATTTAGATAAGCTGAAAATGCTTCGTCTTGCACCGCAGCACTGAGCAATTCAAGTGCAGTTGACCAAGAGTCAGTTGCACCCTGCTCAGAAGCGTAAGCAAATGCTGCTTTTGCATAAGGGCGTGCTAACGTCAAGAGTTCAGCCATAATCTGCCTCTCTTAAAGTTTAGCAGCCAGCTGAGTCAGCATGGCATTGTGAGCTTCTGCATCAACTTGCTGGCTAAGAATTTTCTCAGCACCAGTCACTGCAAGAGCAGCCACTTGTTGACGCAATTCTTCGCGAGCAGAATTGATTTCGGTATCAACAGCTTCTTTCGCTTGTTGACGAATACGCTCACCTTCAGCAGATGCTTGAGTACGCGCTTCTTCTACCAACTGTGCTGCACGACGGTTCGCTTGTTCGATCAATTGAGCCGCTTGTGCTTTTGCCGTGTCCAGTTCAGCTTTCACTTGTGCTTGCGCATCTGCAAGGTCAGCTTTCGCTTTTTCAGCAGCATTTAAGCCATCAGCGATACGACGCTGACGTTCACTAATCGCATTGATTAGTGGTGGCCATACAAACTTCATGCAGAACGCGACAAAAATCGCAAACGCAATCGCTTGGCCAAACAATGTGAGGTTGATATTCATTGCAAATTCCTCAAATAGTGAATTTCGGAATTAAGCTGATTAACCTACAAATGGATTAGCGAAGATGAAGAACAAGCCAATACCAACACCGATCATAGGCACAGCATCAAGAAGACCTGCGATTAAGAACATACGAGTTTGAAGTTGCGGAGCCAATTCTGGTTGACGAGCAACAGCTTCAAGGAAACGGCCGCCTAGAAGACCAAAACCAATCGCAGTACCTAAAGCACCGAAAGCGATCAAGATAGCAGATGCAATTGCAACTAGACCTAAAGTGAGTTCCATGATAATTCCTCAGAGGTTAGGTTTTATACCAAATTAAGTTAAAAAATTGTGTGCCCAACCATCCGTTGACAGTTAGGCAATACCATTAATGCTTTTCGCTTGCCATACTCATGTACACGATAGTCAACATCATGAAAATGAATGCTTGTAGCGTAATAATCAAAATGTGGAAAATCGCCCAAGGCACAGACAACGCCCACTGGATCCAGAACGGTAATAACGCGATAAGAATGAAGATTAACTCACCCGCATACATGTTACCGAACAGTCGTAGAGCCAATGAAACTGGTCGCGCCAAGAAAGTGGTCAATTCCAACAATAAGTTGAATGGAATCAAAAGCACTTTAGCAACTGGGTTACTTGGGTTAAATGGGTTAAGTGCTAACTCACCAACGAAGCCGCCAACACCTTTCTCACGAATACTATAGAAAATGATCAAGAAGAATACAGAAATAGACATACCGAGGGTAACGTTTGGATCTGTAGTCGGAACAATTTTAAAGTAAACCTGATGAGGGTCTACACCCAGCATAGAAGCAATCGCGTGTTGAGCTACATAAGGAATAAAGTCAACAGGGATCAAATCCATCAAGTTCATGAGGAAAATCCACACGAAAATGGTTAAAGCTAAGGGTGCAATTAATCGAGACTTCCCGTGGAAGGTATCACGTACACTTGAATCTACAAACTCGATAATCATTTCAATTGCAGACTGGAACTTGGTAGGAACACCAGCATTAGCCGCTTTCGCAACCAACCAGAATAACAAACAGAAAATCAGACCCAGTCCGATAGACCAACCCATTGAATCCAAGTGAATAGCAGTGAACCCCATCTGTTGAGCTTCAGCACCGCTCTCGGCCAATTTCCATGTACCATCTGGCATTTTGCCATAAGTCATGTTGGTCAAGTGATGCTTGATATACTCGGTCGAAGTAAGGGCATGTTCTTCAGCAGCCATAAATCACACCTGGTCAATGTCAAAAAACTAATAGAACAAACGAATATCGCGTGCTGCTTGATATCTCGCCTGCTCCTGAAAAACTTTTCAATTTCTTGTTGTGTCTATACTCATTTTTGTAGACGTGACGCCCAAAACGGAGCGACCCACGACATGGCTTGAACAAGTATAAAACCACAAAACAACGCCACCGCTGACAACGGTTCGACATTGCTTAAAATTAAAATGAAACCAACAATCACAATTGCAAACTTTCCCATTAAGCCTTTATACATGTTCGAAAGAACTTGTTTAGACGCGCGGGCTCCTGCTGCTCGAAACGATTGCCACGAAAAATAACAAGTCGCGAGCCAACAAACGAGCGCACCTAATGCTGCACTCAAGGCTGCGGTTGAGTCTTTCACGACCCAGCCGATCAAGGCTGAAACAGGGATCATACAGGCTTGCAGGAGGACCAAAGCTTTCGCTAATCGTCGGTCAATCAAGCGACTAGTTCGGCTCATTATTTATTCACTCACAGCAATCATGCTTGACAAGTTTAACAGGTGATTATTTTTAATCGCAGGCATTATAGAGTTACACCCCTGAACATGCAATCTTTTCCCGACCTTAGTCGTGTTTTTTTAAATCGGGGCAATGCTGTTAAACTAATCAAAATCTGTCTATTTTTTAAATCATTAGCGTGCATTTAATACGCACTTCTGGGTTTCTGCTGCTAATTGCTGCCAGGCTTGCACAAAGTCCCCTGCCCCGCTCATGCTTTCATCGACATGCTGAAACACCACCGGTTTCAGTTTTCGGTACTGATTTTCACTGGCATGACCTTCGGCCAGAAGGCACATTTTAGGCTGTGGGCGATGATCCTGTAAGAACTTGATTTGTGCCACAGTTGGCGAGACATGTGGATCATCGGTCAGTGCGCCCATGAACTTCAGATTCAAGGGACGTTCCAGATATTGATAGGCATCATGATACGACCAGTAAGCTTTGGCTTTAGTGCTGGAACTATAACGCTGGGCCGTCGCAAACATGCTTTGCGCAAAGTCGCGTGCATTTTTCCAGTACAGTTCACGGTTCTCCGGCAATTGTTGCGAACGCAGCGCCGCAATAAAGAAGCCAATCCTTACGGCATTGTTTGGATCGAGCCAGACATGCGTATCTACCGTATTTTTTAAGGCCTCACCACGCGGGTTACGCATCGGCAATGTGGTCAAAATACCGGATTCCAAAATAGCGATACCTTTATGACTGTCATTCAGCACTTTGGCCAGCGGTGCTTCATGCGCCTGACCCAACCAGATCACCAGACCGGCATCCTGAATGATTTTACGATGTGCCGGGGTCAGACTGACATCATGTCCGCTCTGATTGGCCAGTAATAAAGTCGGCTGTTCCACGCCCTGGGTAATTTTCTTGGCAATCAGATAGATCGGCTGAGTCGAGACCACCAGACTTTGTGACCAACTGAGTGTGCTGAACAAAGCCAAAAGACCCATTGCAAGGAGACGGAACATGAGTAGAAATCACTTAAAAACGAGAAAATTAGTAAGTGTTATAATATAACAAAAATACAAAAATACCTATGCCCAATCGAAACTCTGAACGCTTCATGTTAAGATTTGAAATCTATTAATTTTCAGTTTCGCACTTGAGGTGAACTATGGGTTCTTGTTCGCACGAACACCACAACGCATTGCACGGCGTGCACGACCATCCCAATGTCGCACAACGTCTTGCTGAAGCGGAAAGTCTTTGTGCAGCAACAGGCGCACGCCTTACCCCTTTGCGTAAAGAAGTGCTGGAACTCATTTTAAATGCGACTGGCCCGATGGGGGCTTATGATTTACTGGCACAAATGAAAAATGCCAGTGATCGTCCTGCGGCGCCACCTACGGTATACCGAACCTTGGATTTTTTATTGGGTAAAGGGCTGATTCACCGCCTGACCTCGATCAATGCCTATATTCCTTGTTGCCATCCACGTGAAGGACATCAGGCGGCTTTTTTAATCTGTACTGAATGTAAAGCGGTGACAGAAGCATCAGCGCAAGGTCTGCTTGACCAACTTGATGCACTTGCAAGCTCGGATGACTTTAGCGCACATCACAGCATTATTGAAATTTCAGGAATCTGTCAGCAGTGTCGCAACAAAGCCTAAGTGCCTTCCCCCTGATTCAGCTCTCCCAGATCTGGGTCAAGATTGATGAGCGTGATATTTTAAAAGCCATTGATTTTTCATTGCAAGAAAAAGAGATTGTCACGCTAATTGGCCCGAATGGTGCAGGCAAGTCGACTTTAATTAAAGTCATGCTCGGCATCTTGAAACCGCAATCCGGTGAGATCAAAACTGCACGTAAACTGAAATTCTCTTATGTGCCGCAAAAATTCAATCCATCGCATAGTCTGCCACTGCGTGTAAAAGACTTATTGGCTTTGGAAAAATGCCCATCCAAAATCAAAACCGAAATTATTCGCGATACTGGCATTAGTAAACTGCAAGATTCCAAAGTTCAACAACTCTCAGGCGGTGAGCGTCAGCGGGTGCTCTTGGCACGGGCCTTATTACGCCAACCCGATATTCTGGTACTGGATGAACCGATGCAAGGTCTGGACATTCAATCTGAAGCTGAACTGTATGAATATGTGCGTAACTTGCCGGAAAAATATGGCTGTGCCGTATTAATGGTGTCACATGACCTGCAATGGGTGATGCAAGGTACGACTCGGGTGGTGTGCCTGAACAAGCATATCTGTTGCAGCGGCCTGCCGGAAAGCGTGCAGCAGCATCCGGAATATAAGGCAATCTTTGGCACCAACCGGGTGTTTTATCAGCATCATCATGATCATTGTGCGCATGGCGATTCTGCTACGCCGTGTCAGCATGATACGCGCCCTCATATTCACCCCGAGCCGGAAGCTTAGACCATGATGGATTGGTTACAACTCCTTTTACCTGCATGGATTATGGGCACGCTACTGGTGTTTCTGACGGCACCGCTAGGCTGCTTGATGCTGTGGCGTCGTATGTCGTTTTTTGCTGATACTATGGCACATGGTACTTTACTAGGTGTTGCGATTGCAGGCGCCTTAAGTCTACCGCTGTGGATGGGCGTGACCTTCTTGGCATTATTGCTGGTTGCCATTCTGTGGGTGCTACATGATCCCCGCCTCCCCAATGATGCCCTGCTTGCACTGTGTTCAGCGACCTTACTTTGCTCGGGTTTATTGTTTATTCAACATTTACCAAGTTTAAGACCTGAACTGCTCAGCTATTTATTCGGTGATCTACTGACCATTTCCTGGACGGACTTGCCCACGTTTGCCATTGTGATCATTCTGGCCTTAGGTGTTTTATATAAAAGCTGGCAAGCCCAGATTCAGATCGCGATTGATCCGGATATGGCGGTCAGTGAAGGGGTAAATGCCAAATGGCAACGCCTGATCTTTATGTTGCTATTGGCACTGTTTACCGTACTGGCTTTACGTGCAGTCGGTTCCCTATTGATGGGTGCATTGTTGGTTATTCCTGCTCTGACTGCTCGCCTTTTGGCAAACTCTCCACGCCAAATGGTGATCTGGGCATTCGTGATTGCACAGATTGGTGTGACAGTAGGCCTCTGGTCGAGCGCAGGCCTTAATACTTCAACTGGGCTGACCATTGTGCTGACCATGGCAGTGTTATTTGCAATGATGTTTATCTTTCAAAAATTTAAAAAGCTGAGCTAGGACATGGGGACTAAACGCTACTTTGTGAGTGCCTGTTTGCTCGGTCAAAAAGTTCGTTACGATGGCAAGGATTGCCTTGTCAAAGAAGTGCTCGAATCTTTAGTTCCAAATCAATATATCAGTCTGTGTCCTGAAATCTCAGGTGGACTACCGATTCCACGTCCACCTGCCGAAATTCAAAATGGTTCAGGCTTAGATGTACTTGCGCAAAAATCTTTAGTTATAGATATTCTAGGCAATGATGTTTCTCAAGCTTTTATACAAGGTGCATATCTCGCTTTAAAAGTTGCGCAAGACTTTCACGCCACACATGCAATTCTTAAAGCCCACAGTCCCTCTTGTGGTAGTGATTTGATTTATAACGGATCATTTTCAGGACATAAAATTCAGGGCGATGGTGTTACCGCTGCACTCTTTAAACAACATGGCATTGTTGTGATGACTGAAGATGAATTCTTGGCGCAATTATCACAGACTATTCTTTAATTTATAAAAGCGAAATTCAGGATTAAACAGCCCAATCAAAAATAAAATCGTGAATGCAATCCAAAAGAACCACGCCATCATAATTACCTGATCTTTCGTCCATTCTTCAGATTGAGATATGTTAAACACAAACCATGTTTTCCAGCCTCTAATATATGCTGCCCCGCCCCACGAAATAATCCACTTGGTTAAAATGCAGTGTAAGACATAGATCAAAATCCATAATGGCGTTGACATGCTGCTTTGCCTATTGTTGTTTTCATGCGATCAAACTAGATGAAATACGCTTAAAAATCAATTAATAGACTTAAAAATGTATTCCATACTGTTATTGATGTACCAAACTCAACAAACTAGCAGCACAACCGAATAATACGGCAAATGTACGATTTAGAATTTTCTGTTGTTTTGGTGACTTGAGCAATCGTAAAACTTTTGCAGCAAGCCCCGTGTAGCCCGCCATCACAATCAGATCAATCGTGATCATGGTCAGCGCCATAATCACATACTGAATCCATTGTGGTTTGGATAAATCCAGAAATTGTGGCAATACAGCCAGTAAAAATACAATGGCTTTGGGGTTACTCATATTCACCAAGAAACCATATAAAACCAGTTTCCCCGCAGACTTACGTGCCAATTCATGTTTAATTTCAATGGATTGTAGTGGCGCTTTCCACTGTAAAATAGCCAAATATAATAAATAGCCCACACCAAACCATTTCACCACCAAAAATGCCCATGGCGTGGTCGCAAACAGCACCCCCACTCCGGCTGCCACCACTGCAATCTGCACCAGTAATGCCAGTTGCAGACCCAGTGCATTCCAGTAGCCATGTCGAAAACCATAATTCAGCCCACTCGACATCGAGGCAATTGCTCCTGCACCGGGTGAAACACTAATCACCCAACAGGCCAGCATATAGGCAAACCACATTTGGTAGGACATGAACATTCAACTCTGGAAAACTTGCACAATATTATAGGACTTATCCAATAGGTTCAGGCTAAAAAATTGCTTAAATATAAGGCGCTGCACTGTTCACTCTGCAGAGCTTCAGGCACAATATGTGCATTAAAAAACAGGATTTATCATTACAGGAGCCATGAATGACAGCCCAATCGGTAATCTTGCCCCTCCCCTCAGATCATGCTCGCTTTATTGTATTGCGTCTTAAAGACTTAAATATTGAAGCACTCAAAGAAAAATTAGAACATCTTTTTACTTCTCGTGATCGTCTGATTACGCAACATCCTCAAGCACAAATTAAAACAGCGGTCGCTTTTGGTCCTGAGCTTTGGTCAAGACTTTATTCACAAAGCCCTGCGGGTTTCAAACAGCTTGAACCGATTCAGGGTTCATTTGCAATGCCGGTTGTTCCGGCAGATATTCTGATTCATATTGCCAGTGCACGGGCGGATATCTGTTTTGCTTTAAGTCAGGCTTTTTTTGAAGGGATTCAGGATCAGGTTGAAGTTCTGGATGAACGTGTCTGCTTCCGCTATTTTGATGGCCGTGATGTGACAGGCTTTATTGATGGCACTGAAAATCCGCAATTCCCAGATGATCGTGCTGAGGTGGCATTACTCGGTGAAGATACGGGCATTTTCCAAGATAGTTCATTTATTTTTGCCCAGCGTTATGCGCATGATCTGGAAAAGTGGAAAAAGCTGAAAGTCGATACTCAAGAGCAAGTGATGGGTCGTACCAAACTGGAATCGATTGAACTGGAGGATGAGGTTAAACCGGCAAATGCTCACGTTGCACGTACTGTAGTGGAAGATGAAGAAGGCGAAGAAATGGAGATTCTCCGTCATTCTTTGCCTTATGGTGATGGCCGTGGTGACCAAGGTCTATTCTTCATTGCCTATACCAAAGATTTAACTATTATTGATGCCATGTTAGAGCGTATGTTTGGTACGTCTGGCGATGGAATCCATGACCGCTTGCTACACTTCGTCACTCCCCTGGATGGAGCATATTACTTTGCACCGAGTGAAGAGTTGTTGGAAGAAGTTTTGGAAGGGTGAAGTTAAAAAAGATTGCTACATTAATGATGTAGCAATCTAGTAACTTATTTTTTCAGTAATTTCTTAGAATTTATATTTTCACAACCTAATGTATAGAATAAACATTTTAATTCTAAATTCAATACTAATTTATAATTATTAATTTTACCGTTACCTTCGCTAATATCCGCCTCATATAGATATTCTCTTTCTTTGACAAAATAAGAAAAATTATCACCAGCCAATATATTTAAATAATTACTTTCTAAACTCTTAGATGAAGAATCTACTACTGGAACCTCGACTACTAAATTTGATAATTTATTATATATAAATATATTAGAACTAAATTTTTTATAAGCTCTTTTCACATAATCTATTTCACTAAATTCTCTTGTTCGAAAAGCTACTATTTTTTCATCTTGATATAGTATCTTTAAATCGACACTAGATTTTAAAGGCACTGTACTTTGGAACAAAGTATATTCTATTTGATTATTAAAGACCTCAACACCATAACTTTTAATAATATAATTTCCACCAGAATATTTTTTATTTTTATTACCGTAATCAACCAAACCTAACTTTAAGTTTTCATTTAATTGA
>NZ_JAJKFX010000023.1:0-17153 GCF_022869025.1 Acinetobacter sp. F-1
TCTAACACCTCGTCAGTGCCAGAAGCTGGACTTCGATATACTTAACAACTCAGCAATCTGCTTCGTTCGTTTCCGTCTATCTCGTCGGTATGGGTGCATTCTAGAGGATTTCAGAATCATTGCAACCCCCTATTCACTATATTTTTCACGTATGTCTTTTTTTTCTACAAAAAATCCTAAAAAATCGCTTTTTTATCTAATTTTTAAGCGTTTTTATGCAATAAATGCACTAAACACATCATTTTATTTTTATAAGCCAAAATTTAATTAGACTTAAAAGCGATCAATATAATAGCTAGAGCAGTAATTTTTGCTGTTTATCCTTAAATAATGCTTTTTATCTCGTTCAACTCCCAGAAACAAAACCAAATCATGACATATTAGCGAAACCAACGATTCTTTCCCTTCGACTTGGTAGTTCATTCGCACTTTTTCAGTGAAACTTCTTATAAAAGCGTATAGGTATCTTAGGCTATAAAGACGTTATTCAATGATTTTGGTGTTTGGGTATAGGGCCGCACAAGCTTGCTTATCTATATAGATATAGAGATAGAACATATCAGCAGGTTAATTCTATTCAGTTACTTTTCCTGCTTGCGCTGCTCAAGCCAGTATTGCATGACTTCTATAATCATGTCTTTTTTGCCCTGATAGTCTTCAGCAACAAAGAATAGTTTTGCGCGTCGCGGTAAACGCTCTTCAATCAGGGAAAATAGATAGTAATTCGCAGCCAGATCAAGCTGCATAAATAAGTTATAGACAGGGATATAACGTTGCTGTTTTTGTTCGGCAGACTGATATTCAAATAAGAAACTTAAAATACAATCAATGTCTTCATCAAAAATATTTTCTGTTGGATAGCGATACATCGAACCCCCTCTGCTTTCTTTTTATATTGTGCTGTCTTTTGCGAACCAATATAGTCAGCCACCCTTTAGCTAGCAAAACAACACTTAATTAGAGGATGAATTCTAGGTGGAATGTCCTCCAAGAAAATAATACCTGCGATTTTAAAGGTTCAGAATGAAATCGCTACAAATAAAAAAGGAAGAGATCTCTCCCAAAATCTCCTCCTTAGAATTGAATCTTTACCCGATCCATTATGTCATTATTATAGTTATTCACTTTAAAGCTTAAAAAAGAGTCTCTTGGGGAAGAGACCTTATAAATTGTGGAGTTGTCTTATTATCACCCTCTAGATGCTTTGAACCAATTCTCTAGATGAATAAATCCTATAGATAATAAACCCGAAAAGCAAGCAATTTGGGAAAATTTAACTCTTGTTTTTATAGGGTTTTTTTTGAAGTTGCTTATTTGCTTTATGAATATAGGACATCAATAAAAAAGCAGACCGAAGCCTGCTTTTATTTCAATAACTTATCAATTTTTTAATCGGTGAAAGTAACTTTCGCAATCGCTTTTTTGCTGGCCTGAACGATCAAGGTCAGATTTTCCTTAACCGAATAAGAACTATCTACAGTGTGCCAATCCACTTTCACCGCGCCACGACCTAAAGCATCTTTGGCTTGGGCCGCATTCTTGGTCAAACCTGCTTCACGTAAAATTGAAGTAATAAAGATTTCACCACCAAACTCGCCACGTGAAATAGTGACTTCTGGCGTACCTTCCGGTAATTCACCCTCAGTAATGATATTACCCGCACCTTTATGTGCATGCGCAGCAGCGTCACTTCCGTGAAAACGCTCAACCAGCTCCAGCGCAAGAATCTTTTTCACCTCTTGCGGGTTACGGCCTTCAGCAATTTCTTTTAGCAACTGCTGAATTTCTTCAATTGATTTAAAGCTGAGCAGATCAAAATAACGCTCAATCAATGCATCCGGCATTGAAAGCACTTTTTGATACATCGCACCTGGCGCATCAAATACACCAATATAGTTGCCTAAAGATTTAGACATTTTATTCACGCCATCTAAACCTTCAAGAATAGGCACCGTAATACACACTTGTGCTTCCTGATCATAACGACCTTGTAGCGTACGACCCATCAACAGATTAAAGGTCTGGTCTGTACCACCCAACTCTACGTCCGCTTCTAAAGCCACCGAATCATAACCTTGTACCAATGGATACAAGAATTCGTGAATCGCGATCGGCTGTTGACTGTTATAACGCTTGGTAAAGTCGTCACGCTCCAACATACGCGCCACAGTTTGCTGTGATGCCAATTGAATTAAATCAGCCGCGGTTTTTTGTGCAAACCATTCCGAGTTAAATACAACTTTGGTTTTGTTTGGATCAAGAATTTTAAACACTTGTTCTTGATAGGTTTTTGCATTTTCTAAAACTTGTTCACGTGATAATGGTGGACGTGTAGCACTTTTACCTGTTGGATCACCGATCATCGCCGTGTAGTCACCGATCAGGAAGAATACTTCGTGGCCCAAATCCTGAAATACTTTTAACTTGTTGATGAGAACCGTATGACCTAAGTGCAGGTCA
The DNA here is from genome assembly GCF_022869025.1 of Acinetobacter sp. F-1. NCBI lineage: Bacteria > Pseudomonadati > Pseudomonadota > Gammaproteobacteria > Moraxellales > Moraxellaceae > Acinetobacter > Acinetobacter sp. F-1. The sequence goes on from NZ_JAJKFX010000023.1 coordinate 2,461, forward strand.
GGCGCAGTTGGGTCAAAACCTGCTTTAATTTTTAATGGACGATTCTTTTTTAATTTCTTAAGAAGGTCTTCTTCAGAAATAATTTCATGGGTGCCTCGTTGAATGAGGGCAAGTTGTTCTTCAGCCGGCAGGAAATTTGACATCACAAAATCCAATACATCAGTTACTCAATTTGTGCGATATACTAACACTTTTTCAGCATATTGCAGGCTTAAGAATAACCATGACAGCGATCTATATTGGGGTAATGACCGGCACAAGCATGGATGGTGTCGATATTGTTGCTGCTTCTTTTGATCCTTTACAGCTTCATGCCACACTCACTTTGGCATTCGATCCTGACCTCCGGCATGAGCTGATGGCACTGACTTTGCCCGATGACAATGAAATTGACCGTATGGGCAAGGCCGATGTGGCCTTGGCAGAAATGATTGGTCATGGTATCAACCAACTGATTGAAAACAACCAGTTAGATAAATCTAAAATTAAAGCCATTGGCTCACATGGTCAGACCATCCGCCATCGCCCTGAGCATGGTTTTACCCTGCAAATTGGTGACCCCAATATTATTACCGAAATCACCCAGATTCCGGTGATTTCAGATTTCCGTCGTCGTGATTTGGCGGCGGGCGGTCAAGGTGCGCCATTGGTTCCTGCCTTTCATCAGGATATTTTCCAGCATGACAGCATTCACCGGGTAATTTTAAATCTGGGCGGGATTGCTAATGTCAGCCTGTTACCTGCCGGAAAGCCTGATGATGTTTATGGCTTTGATACAGGGCCGGCCAATATTCTGATGGATGCCTGGTGCGCGCGTTATACCGGCCAGCCTTATGATGAAAATGGCAATTGGGCCGCTTATGGTACGCCGATTCGCAGCCTGCTGGATCGTTTACAGTCACACGAATTTTTCTCTAAAGAACCGCCTAAAAGTACCGGCCGTGAAGACTTTAACCTGGAATGGCTGGATGAGCAGATTGCCGACTGGCGCAATGACCTGCAATACGATGAACTGGAAGATACCCCGGAAAATGTGCAGGCGACCTTATTAAAGCTCACTACCCGTGCCATTAAAAAAGCCATTTACCGTTCTGGTATGGATACCGGACAAGTTTTCGTATGTGGTGGTGGCGCTTATAATTCCTATTTACTTGAGCAACTGCGCTGGCGCTTACGCAAACATGAATGGAGCATACAAACCACGGCTGATTTGGGCCTCAGTCCGACCTGGGTAGAAGCCACCGCCTTTGCCTGGCTGGCGATGCGTTTTATCAAGCAACTCAATGGTAACCTGCCAGCGGTGACCGGTGCTTTAGGCTATCGTGTTCTGGGAACCATTACTGCTGTTTAAACCTGACCAGAGCAATCTAAAGTTATAAAAAAAGGTCTGCATTTATACAGACCTTTTTCATTTTCAATCTTACTTATTGCATCATCAGTTTGGCATTTTCATTACGGAACGCACGCAGAATCTGCTGGCCGGCACGGCCGGTCGGACTCAAGCCCAAACGCTGCTGTTCCTGACGAATCGCCTGACGGGTTTTATCACCAATCAGGCCATCCACCGCACCAATGTCATAGCCACGATTTAGTAAAAATTGCTGAATCTCGCGACGTTCTGAACGCGATGTACCCGCGTCATCGGTTGGCCAAGATGTGCTGAAGCTCCCTTTACCCTGCAAACGATCGGATAAATGTGCAATCGCCAAGGCATAACTTTCTGCTGCATTATAGCTATAAATGGCATCAAAGTTTCTAAAGACCAGGAAGACTGGGCCATTCGGGCCGGCAGGCGCAAGCAAGCCAGCCTGAGAAGATGCTGATAAATCCCCTTGAATTAAAGGGGAACCATCGGCACGCACTACACCACGGCTAATCCAGCTATTCAGTGATTTTTTATTGCGACGGCCTTCATTTGAGATTGACATGCCTTGCGGGATTTTTACTTCAAAACCCCAAGGCTGTCCGGTCTGCCAACCACGCTTGCTTAAAAAGTTGGCGGTTGATGCCAAAGCATCGGGAATACTCGAAACCAGATCACGGCGGCCATCGCCATCAAAATCGACCGCAAGCTCATCATAGGTCGATGGCATAAACTGGGTATGACCGAAAGCACCTGCCCATGAACCCTTTAACTGATCCTCTCGCACATCACCGCGCTGTAACAGTTTCATCGTGGTAAAAAACTCACCACGGAAATAACTCTGGCGCCGCCCTTCACAGCTCAATGTTCCTAAGGCCTGCAATAAAGGATAGCGACCGGAAATATCACCAAAATTACTTTCTACACCCCATACCGCAACAATCGTTTCTGCAGGCACGCCATAGGCTGCGGAAACACGATTTAAGACTTCGCGATGTTGCTGTAATTTTTGCCGGCCGAGCTGAACCCGCTCTTCATCGACTAAACCAGACAAATAGTCCCAAATCGGGGTAGAAAATTCCGGTTGATAGTTTAAACGTTCAATTACGGAATAATCAGGCGTTAAATTTTGCGTATAACGGTCATAGCTGGCTGCACTGACGCCTCTTGATACAGCCTGACTACGTAAATTTGCCAAACAGTTTTGAAAATTATTCTGGGCAGGAAAATTTGACGGGCTGCTGGCCGCTGAAGGCAAAGTAGTCGTGTCGACACGCTGACCATTAATAATCAGCTCGGCATTTGCCTGAGAAACAGCCAAGAATAAAGAACCAACCACAAGCGCAAAACGTTGCATAAGACCCTTGAATATTTAGATTTTGAATTATGTTCTTAACATAGCAGCTCAATCTAAAAATTAAAGCTCAAATAGGTAAATTTAAATTCATAATTTCTGCACTTTTGAATTCATTTTGTAGTTTTAAATTTAAAACAACTTACCCACAACTTGTTTTTAAATTCAAAAGCAGCGGCGCTGTTTGAATTTAAATTTAAAATCCAGGAAACAACCTTTAAATTCAAAACCTTCTTTGTGGATAACTTAACATAAACAGGATTAATCAGATATTTATCAAGGTCTTGTTTTGTGAATTAAAAAACAGGGTGGCTTGGTTTATTTTTAAATTTAAAACTTTGAATTCAAAGTAGCGGTTTGAATTTAAATTCATTTAAACTTTAAATTCAAAGACTGTTTTAAATTTATTATTTTGAATTCAAACCAGCATTGAGTTTTTAAATTCAAAGTATTTCTCTGTGGTCTGTGAATCTTCATTTAGACTCTTTTATGTACACGCAATTGTTTATTTTACAATCAATTGAAAAATATCATGATCCGATAAATGGCAGGCATTTTCGAAGAGGCGCAATCATGCCTGAATCTGGAGAAATAAAAAAGCGACCACCGAAGTGATCGCTTTTTTTATCAGCAAGATAGCGCTTAAATGGTCATATCTTCGCTCAATGCCAGTGGATTCGGTAAAATCTTCGCCAGTTGACGGCATAAAGTCGTCAGCTGAGTACTGTCGGTTGGCATCAGGGTAATGTGACCAATCTTACGACCTTCACGCTCTGACTTGTTATACAGATGCAAATGCGCACCTTCTAAAGCCAGAACATCTGCAGATTTTGGATGCTGTCCGATGATATTCACCAGTACGCTTGGACGAATCACTTCCGTTGAACCCAGTGGCAGACCGGCCACCGCACGAATATGGTTTTCGAACTGTGAGCAGACTGCACCTTCAATCGACCAGTGCCCTGAGTTATGCACACGTGGTGCCATCTCGTTTGCATATAGACCTTTATCTGTCACAAACAGCTCAAGGGTCAAGACGCCCACATAGTTCAGATGATTGAGTAGGCGAGTAATGTAGTCCTGTGCGACCGGCTGCAAGTCTGCACTGTTCGGTGCAGGCACAATCGAGTGCGACAGAATGCCATTGTGATGATGATTTTCAGCCAGGGGCCAGGTTTTTACATCACCATTTTGACCACGTACCGCAATGATCGACACTTCACGTGAGAACGTCACAAAGCTTTCTGCAATCAGTTCACCGGCAGGGCCAAGTTCCGCCCAAGCCTGCTCAATTTGATCAGCACTCCGCAGGACAAATTGACCCTTACCATCGTAACCACCGCGAGAGGTTTTTAATACGATTGGTAAGCCCAGTTCAGCCACAGCAGCCTGTAAACCTTCAAGTGCAGTCACTGCTTTATACGACGCAACAGGAATGTCGAGCGTATCAAACAGGGCTTTTTCAGACAGACGATGCTGTGCAATTGCCAAGGCTTGGCGTGGTGGATGCAGGTCTTTATTTTTCACCAGCACATCCACATCTGCAAGCGGGATATTTTCAAATTCCAGACTGAATACATCAGCACTGTCAATAAAATCCTGTAGACCATTTTCGGCCTTGCTGGAAATCACTTGACCGAGTGTCGCAGAAGGGCAATCCGTACTTGCTTCAAAGAAAGTACATTGAATATTCAATGGCAATGCCGCTTGCGCCATCATGCGCCCGAGCTGACCGCCGCCAAAAATACCGATGGTTTTATCCATGATGTCTGTCCCGTATGAAGCTTGGTTTTAGTTTTGACCAGGAATGTTATTGCTTGCCACTTTATCTGTTTGTGCCGCACGGAAATCTGCAACATTTTTCGCGATATCAGGGCGGGTCAGACCTAAAATTTGCGCTGCCATAATGGCTGCATTGGTTGCACCGGCAGGGCCAATCGCAAGCGTACCCACCGCAATACCTGCTGGCATTTGTACAATTGAAAGCAAAGAATCGACGCCGTTTAAAATCGATGATTTGACTGGCACACCCAAGACTGGAAGATCAGTCTTTGCCGCACACATGCCCGGCAAATGCGCAGCACCACCCGCACCGGCAATAATCACCTGAATGCCACGATCACGCGCCTGTTCAGCATATTCAAATAAACGGTCAGGAGTACGGTGTGCAGAAACGACTTCAGCTTCAAATGGGACACCAAGCTGCTTGAGCATGTTGGCAGTATGTTCGAGAGTTGCCCAATCTGATTGAGAACCCATGATAATTCCTACTAGAGGAGCATCTTGTGCAGCAGCCGCATTCATTGCAAATTTTCCAGAGATTAAAGTAACAAAAAATAAATCTCGACGAGAGAGCCAAGCTTTAATAGGAGGTGCTTATTATAGACTGATTTTTCGGCTTCATAAAATTTAACGGTCAAAGCAAGGTTCGATTTTTCTTATTTTTTTGGCAAAATATTAAAAACTGGAATAAAAATAGGCCTGTAGTCTGCAAAGCTTTTGATCAGGAACTTCTGAAGACAAAATACACACATCCGCACAGACACAAGGCTGCCCAGAGATAATCCAGTTTAAAGGGCTGCTTAAACATGAAAATCATAAAAGGTACAAAGACCAGCAAGGTCACCACTTCCTGAGTGATTTTCATTTGCCCCACGGCCAGTCCCTGCTGTGCCAGTAATCGGGTGGCCGGAATCATCAGGCTATATTCAAACAGGGCAATCATCCAGCTGAATAAAATTGCCTGCCACAACGGCGCATCATGCGGTAAAAATTTTAAATGCCCATACCATGCCAAGGTCATAAAGCAATTGGCAATTACCAGAAGAAATAAAGCCGGCAACATCGGCATGTACTCTGCAAAAAGATCGGGTTTATTCTACGATTTATTTTGCAAAAAGATATTCTCTAAATTTGAAATTTCCTCTGAATTTATCCGTGAAACAGGATTTAAAAATTCCCGCAGCAATGCTTGAACTTTGACTATCTTTTCCGTGTAAGCCTTGCTATCGTTGCTTGCAAATTGAATAAATCATGATAACCGCACCAATATAAGGTGATGGGTCAGACAGGAACGGAGTGAAGTAGATGCATCTGCATATTTTGGGTATTTGTGGCACTTTTATGGGATCGCTGGCGCTCCTTGCACGCGATCTGGGCCACAAGGTGACAGGTTCAGATTTGAACGTCTATCCACCGATGTCGACCCAACTTGAAAATGCAGGCATCAGCTTGATGCAGGGTTATGAGCGTAGTCATTTGCAGCCGCATCCAGATCTGATCATTGTCGGCAACGCCATGAAGCGTGGTATTGATGCAGTAGAATATATGCTGAATGAAGGCTTGCCTTATATTTCAGGCCCGCAGTTTCTGGCAGATCATGTTCTGCAAGGCAAACATGTATTGGGGGTTGCGGGTACACATGGCAAAACCACCACCACAACCATGCTGGCCTGGGTGCTGGATCAAGCCGGTTTAGAGCCAGGCTTCCTGATTGGCGGTGTGCCACTGGGTTTTAGTGAGAGTGCACGTCTCGGTGGTGGCAAATACTTCTGTGTCGAGGCGGATGAATACGATTCGGCTTTCTTCGACAAGCGTTCCAAGTTTGTACATTACCATCCAAAAACGGCGATTTTAAATAACCTTGAATTTGACCATGCCGATATCTTTGATGATCTGGCCGCGATTCAAAAGCAGTTCTATCATTTAGTTCGTACCATTCCAAGCGAAGGCCGCATCATTGCGCCGATTACCGAAAGCAATATCGATGAAGTACTAGAGCAGGGTTGCTGGACACCGGTGGTGCGCACCAGTCTGGATGTCAATGAAAAATCTGAACTGTATGCCGAACAGTTATCGACAGATGGTTCTCACTTTAAAGTCTTGCAACACGGTGTGGTGAAAGGTGAAGTGCAGTGGAGCATGACCGGACAGCATTCGGTGGCCAATGCGCTCGCGACGATTGCCGCTGCCGAGCATGTCGGCGTCTCGATTGAAACCGCCTGTGAAGCTTTATCTAATTTCGGTGGGGTAAAACGCCGTATGGAACTGTTAGGCACAGTCCGTGGTATTGAGGTTTATGATGATTTCGCCCATCATCCGACAGCGATTGATACGACCTTGGAGGGCGCGCGCAAACGTCTGGGTGAACGCAAACTCTGGGCAATTATTGAACCACGCTCCAATACCATGCGTATGGGCAGTCATAAAGAGGGTCTGGCTCATTCAGCACGTCTGGCCGATGCAGTAATCTGGTATCAACCGGAAGGACTGGACTGGGATCTGCAACCGGTCATTAATGCTGCGCCAAATAAAGCCAAAATTGCACGCACACTGGATGACATCATTCAGACAGTGGTAGCAGAGGCAGGTGAGGGCGATGCGGTGGTGATCATGTCAAATGGCGGTTTTGGTGGTTTGCATCAGAAATTAATCAGTGCTTTAAACGCATAAAATAGATGCGTGGATAAGTATGTGAAAAAAGAAGCCCGCGATGCGGGCTTCTTTTTTTAGGGCAATTGTTTTAGCAAAAAGAGAGAATGGCTGTTTTGACCTTTGCATTGCATGATGTCAAATTGGCCTAAAATGCCGATCACTCATCAGTCATTACGCATGATGTTTTGTTGCAATCTGAAGGCGAGATAGATTGCAACAAAACATCACTCAAGGCACAATCGAGAAGAACACAGGTATTTATAGACCTGACAGCCAGATCAGAATCAGGTCATTCTCATTCCTCACTCCTTCAGGAGATGTGTCATGACAACAATGAAAGCCATGGTCTATTACGGCGAAAACGACATCCGGTTTGAAGACCGTCCCATTCCCACTATTTTGCATCCCAGCGATGCGGTTATCAAACTCACTAAAGTCACTATTTGTGGTACAGACCTCGGGATCTGGAAAGGTAAAAACCCGGAAATTGAACAGCAAGCCACACGCAAACAGGGCAGTTTTAATGGCCGTATTTTAGGTCATGAAGGCATTGGTATTGTAGAAGAAGTCGGTTCTGCCGTTCAAAACTTCAAAAAAGGCGACCGGGTGATTATTTCCTGTGTCAGCCGCTGTGGAACCTGTGAAAACTGTCAGAAACAGCTGTATGCACATTGTCGCAATGAAGGCGGCTGGATCATGGGCTATATGATTGATGGTACTCATGCCGAATATGTACGCACGCCGTTTGCGGATACTTCTCTTTATCATTTACCTGAAGGGTTAAATGAAGATGTCGCTGTGTTCCTGTCGGATATCTTGCCGACATCACATGAAATTGGTGTGCAATATGGCGATGTCAAACCCGGAGATAATGTGGTGATTGTCGGTGCCGGCCCGATCGGCATGAGCTGCCTGCTGACCGCTCAATTCTATTCACCGGCCAACATCATCATGGTCGATGTCGATGACAACCGACTCGAGTTCGCCAAAACAGTGGGAGCGACGCATAGCATTAACTCCGCGAAAGAAGATGCCATACAACGTGTGCTGGAGCTGACGGATGGGCGAGGGGTCGATTGTGCCATTGAAGCGGTTGGTCTGGAGGCGACCTGGAATATCTGCCAGCATGTAGTCAAAGAGGGTGGACATATTGCCAATGTCGGCGTACATGGCAAATCAGTTAATTTTGAACTGAATAAACTCTGGATTAAAAACCTGACCATCACCACCGGACTGGTCAATGCCAATACCACTGCTATGCTGCTCAAAACCTGCTGTTCCGGTAAATTACCGCTGGAAAAACTGGCGACCCATCACTTTAAATTTAATGAATTTGAAAAAGCTTATGATGTGTTCAAGCATGCAGCCGATGAAAAGGCCTTGAAAGTGATGATCGAACTCAATTAATGCGGGAAAGTAAAAAGTCCGCTTGGCGGACTTTTTTTATTTGTAGCTGGAGTGAAAAATAGGGCATATCACCGCACTACTTATCAGCTTGTATTGAAAGCTCATTAGGCCGTTTTGCTCTTGGCAAATCGATCTAAATGATTAAGTAGAAGAGGCCGCGACATCAGATAAACTTTGGTCACGCTTAAACATCACATCCACATAGGAACATTGCGGAATGATGGTTAAACTTTTTTCACGGGCAAAATCGACCAGCACATCCAGCATTTTTCGGGCAACGCCCTGACCACGCAAGGAATGATCGACCCAGGTATGATCTGCAATAATCACCGAGGCTTCCCGCCATTGATAGGTAATCTCGGCCAGACGTCGACCTTTATCTTCCATAAAAAATACACCACCGCGTTTTGAATCTTGATATTGAATCTGCATAGATCTCCACCTTTATTTTCATTTTTAACTGCTTAACACATCGCTGAAATTAGGATCACGCTCAAATACCGATTGAGCAAAAGGGCATTCCGGAATAATCTTGACCCCTTGCTCACGGGCAAACTTGACCGCTGCTTCGACCAGATAATGTCCGACATGCTGTCCACGCAAACTGTCATCGACCCAGGTATGTTCAATCACCAGTCGATCCTCATCTTTCCAGAAATAGCTCATTTCGGCCAGACGCTTTTCATTTGGCTCGACAAACCATTGACCTTGACTGCCTTGTTGCTGATGCTCAATCAACATCCTCTAAACTCCGTATTTTTAATCCAGACTGACATATTTTTCAGTCGCATATTGTTCGATTTCTTTAAACGATTGTGAATCTGTGCTCTTTCCTGATATCACCGTGCAATGAACAGGTTTAAACTGCCTGTCTGTTGTTTAAGCCAGATATTTATGTCCAGCCCTTCTTTTAGCTCCTCGGTAAGACGTCAATGGATCTGCGTAATTGCGTTAGCCAGTGCCGCCTTTATTTTCAACACCACCGAATTTATTCCCGTGGCCTTACTCAGTGATATTGGTGCAAGTTTTGACATGTCGGCGACTCAGGTCGGGTTGATGCTGACCATTTATGCCTGGGTCGTGGCTTTATTGTCTTTACCGATGATGCTACTGACCAAAAACATTGAACGACGTTTCTTGTTGATGGTTTTATTTGCGGTCTTCATTTCCAGTCATGTGCTGTCTTATTTTGCCTGGAGTTTCAGTGTTCTGGTATTTAGCCGGATCGGGATTGCAGTAGCGCACGCGCTGTTTTGGTCAATTACCGCTTCGCTTGCAGTACGTGTCGCACCAGCAGGCAAAGAATTTCAAGCCTTGGGTTTATTGGCCACAGGTACTGCCATGGCCATGGTTCTGGGAATTCCCTTTGGTCGCATGATCGGGGAGGCCTATGGCTGGCGCAATAGTTTTGCCTTGATTGCCATCGTCGCCAGCGTGGTCTGCCTGCTACTGGCCAAAACCTTGCCCTTATTACCGAGTGTCAATTCAGGTTCACTCAGCAGCTTGAAAACCTTGTTAAAACGTCCAAGCCTGATGCTGGTATTTGCCCTGACGGTCATTGTAATTAGTGCACAATTCACCGCCTATAGTTATATCGAGCCATTTTCACTGAATATTGCCCAGCTCAGTTCTGTACAGACCACGACTTTATTGCTGGTCTATGGTGGGGCAGGTTTAATCGGCTCTTATCTATTTGGCCGTTTTGCACCGCATTTTCCCAAACTTACTATTCCACTGTTCACACTTGGACTGGCTATCTCGTTGCTATTATTGCTGCCGTTGTCCAGCAATGTCTTGCAGTTAAATACCCTGGCTTTACTCTGGGGCGTCAGTATTATTGGTTTCAGTCTGGCCTTGCAAGCCAAGACCTTAAATCTGGCCTCCGATGCCACCGACGTGGCCATGGCGATTTATTCTGGCCTGTATAATATTGGAATTGGTGCTGGCGCTTTACTCGGTGGGATCGCAACGGCACAGATCGGCTTGCACAGTATTGGCTGGCTCGGGGCCATCTTGGCCAGTCTGGGTTTTCTCATCACGTTATATTTAATTCGCCGTCCGGATTTTATTGCTCAAAAAATAGCTTGAATCATGCATTTTTGTAAATGAAATTGTAGTCTTAATAAAAATCTGTCATGCTTCTGCATATTGAGCATTTGCTCAAACAGAATTTCGTTTGAACAAGGGGAGTAGCCTCCTCCAAACGTTTAGCAATTGTAGTTCAGATTGTTCAACGTGTCAGAATATCGTCATTACACTTTGCAAAAAGTCGGTATCTGAGCATCTTACTGCGACACTTTCAATGAGAAGTGTAACACTAAGATGTAGGCAAGACCTTGATCATGTTGGTATAGATGTTTTTCATCTGACAACAGGTCAAGGTTTTTTTATGGCCGATTGTCAGATGTGGAGAATTCACATGGAAACAATTGGTACGCTGTGGCTGTATCTTGTCTTTTTCGCGATTGTCGCAGTCATGCTGATCATCGATTTCGTCGGCTTTAAACATCAGCATGGTCAGGAGGTCAAAGTCCGGACTGCGGCCTACTGGAGTATTGCCTGGGTCAGTGTCGCGACTTTATTTGGTGGTGGTTTATGGCTCTATCTGGAGCAGACCGCAGGTACTGCAATTGCCAATGCCAAGGTCATGGAATACTTCGCTGGTTATCTGCTGGAAAAATCCCTGGCAATTGATAACGTCTTTGTCTGGCTGATGATCTTCGCTGCTTTCGCCATTCCACCCGCGCTGCAACGTAAATTGCTGCTCTACGGTGTACTCGGTGCGATTGTCCTCAGAACCATCTTTATTTTTATTGGCGCCTGGTTCGTTCAGGAATTCTCATGGATTTTATATATCTTCGGTGCCTTCCTGGTGTATACCGGCTTTAAATTCCTGCGTGGTCAGGATGAAGAAGAAAGCAATATTGAAGATATGGCGATTCTGAAATGGCTGCGTAAACGTATGCGGATTACCCCGCAACTTGAAGCTGACAAATTCTTTATCCGTAAAGATGGTTTACTGTGGGCAACGCCGTTATTCCTGGTTTTGATTCTGGTCGAAGCCTCGGATGTGATCTTTGCGGTCGATTCTATTCCGGCAATTTTCGCTGTGACCACCGATCCCTTCATTGTACTGACTGCTAACCTGATGGCGATTTTGGGTCTGCGCGCGATGTTCTTCCTGTTATCGGGTGCCGCATCAAAAATGCATTATCTGCCCTATGGCCTCGGGATTATTCTGGTCTTTATCGGCTTTAAAATGCTGATGCTGGATGTATTCCATATGCCAATCTGGATTTCACTGAGCTTTATTGTGATTGTCTTGACGATCACGGCGATCCTGTCGATTCGCCACAGTAAAAAACATAACCAAACCACGCTCTAATAACTGTATAGACGATCATCTTTAGCGTCAAAAAAGTCCGTTCAATCATGAGCGGACTTTTTTTATTGCTCGACTGCCTTACCACAGCTTCGACTTAACTCAGGCAAATGAAGTCAGCATGATCACGTTATAAATCTACTGAAGTGGGTTACAATCTATTGAAAAAATTAAAAGCACAGGTTTTAACATGTCTTCTCAGATTGCAACAACGGCAGTCCGCGGTCGTTTCCTTGATATCCAGCATACAGTTGCCCAGGCACATGAGATTGATGACCAGGTGCGCTATGTAGAAGATGGTCTGATCATCATGCAAGATGGCAAGATTCAATGGTTTGGCAGCTGGGATGAAGGGCAGAAACATCTAGCTGAAAATATCCAGGTCGCCCATTATCCTGAACAGCTGATTGTGCCGGGATTGATCGATACCCATATTCATTTCCCGCAAACCGAGATGGTCGGGGCCTATGGCGAACAACTGCTGGAATGGTTAAATACCTATACCTTTCCAACAGAAATCCAGTTTGCAGATACAGCCTATAGCGAAAAAATCGCCGATTTTTTTGTGCAGGAATTGCTTAAAAATGGTACCACCACGGCACTGGTCTTCTGTACCGTACATCCTGAATCAGTAGATGCTTTGTTTACAGCGGCGAGTCGCAGAAATATGCGTCTGATCGCCGGTAAAGTCTTGATGGACCGACATGCACCGGAAGCGCTGACGGATACGGCAGAAAGCGCTTATACCGATTCTAAAGCGCTGATTGAGAAATGGCATGGGCAGGGCCGTAACCTGTATGCCATTACCCCTCGCTTTGCCCCGACGTCCACCAATGAACAACTTGAAAAAGCAGGTCAGCTCAAAGCCGAATATCCAGATGTCTATGTACATACCCATTTAAGTGAAAATAAAAATGAAATTGCCTGGGTCAAAGAGTTATTTCCGGAACGTAAAGGCTACCTGGATGTCTATCATCACTATGGTTTAACCGGTGCAAAATCAGTATTTGCACATTGTGTACATCTGGAAGAGCAGGAGTGGGATTGCATGCAGCAGACCAATTCAGCGATTGCTTTTTGTCCGACCTCAAACCTGTTTCTGGGCAGTGGTTTATTCCCTTTAAAAAAAGCATGGGACAAGCAGGTGAAAGTCGGTCTGGGTACCGACATCGGGGCAGGCACCTCGTTTAACCAGCTACAGACCTTAAATGAAGCCTACAAAGTGCAGCAATTGCAGGGAGAAAAACTCTCTGCTTTTGAAGCCTTGTATCATGCCACCTTAGGCGGTGCTAAAGCCTTAAGTCTGGACGATCGTTTGGGGAACTTTAATATCGGCAAGGAGGCGGACTTTGTGGTGCTGGATCTAAATGCCACCGCTTTACAGCAGTTACGCCAAAGCAGAGCCAAAAATATTGAAGATGCATTTTTTGCACTGACCATGCTCGGCGATGACCGTAATATTGCAGTGACCTATGTCTACGGAGAAGCTGTCTATGTCAAAGCCCGATGTACCCGCTCAGACGACTAAAACCCAGCACCGCCATCGCTGGCTGATCGTCTCTGCCATGTTGCTGACCTGTACTTTCATCCTGCGCAGGGATTCGCAGGCAGCAAAGAAATGATTACATTTACAGCATGCAAAACAGGTGCATCTGCAGTAGGGATGTATTAAAATTACAGTGTATTCAGGTGTTGCAGGTCAACACCTTTTTTATTTTGCTATTTTTACTTTTTAGGTATCTACCCATGACCGTTCAAATGAGCGTAATGATTTCCGCTGAAGAAATTCAAGCTAAAGTCAAAGAGCTTGGTGCTCAAATCGATGCACACTATGCCAATAGTGACAAAGACCTTGTGCTCATCGGTTTATTACGTGGTTCAGTGATTTTTATGGCCGATTTGTGTCGTGTGATTTCCAAACCCCATGAACTGGATTTCATGACGGTATCCAGTTATGGCGGTGGCACCCTATCTTCGCGTGATGTAAAAATTCTGAAAGATTTAGACGGCGAAATCCGTGGCAAAGACGTGCTGGTGGTTGAAGATATTATTGACTCGGGAAATACCTTGAGCAAGGTGCTGGAAATCCTGCAAACCCGCCAACCGAACTCGATTCAACTGTGTACTTTGGTAAGTAAACCATCACGTCGTGAAATCGATTTAAAGGTCGAATTTTTGGGCTTTGAAGTTGAAGATAAATTTATCGTAGGTTATGGTCTGGACTATGACCAAAAGTATCGTCATCTGCCATTTATTGGTGAAATCGGTCTTTAAAATTTATTTTAAAAAGTGGCTTAGGCCACTTTTTTTATGTCTCAAATACACAGAAAAACAGGAACAAAAAATAACATCTCGTTTCAGGATTCAACTTTTTTTGCTTCCTATTCTGTTTCAAGATAATTAAACATGATGTAAAAACAAAGACATGATAACAAGGAGCATACCTATGTGGACAATTATTGTTGCGATTGTCATTGGTTTTATCGCGGGTCTGATTGCACGTGCAATTCATCCGGGTAATGACAAGGCAGGCTTTATCATGACGACCCTGTTAGGTATTGCCGGTTCCTTATTGGCTACATTTGCTGGTCGTATGCTCGGTCTTTATTCGGCAGATTCTGCGGCAGGTCTGATTGCTTCCGTAATCGGTGCAGTGATTATTCTGTTTATTTATAACATGCTGACCAAACGCCGTACGGTCTAAGCGGTTCTGGCTCAATCTGAGCAGTTCCAGTAAAAGCACCCAGTCGGGA
>NZ_JAJKFX010000024.1:0-12645 GCF_022869025.1 Acinetobacter sp. F-1
TCAGCAGCAGCCTTCTCAGCAGCAGCCTTCTCAGCAGCAGCCTTCTCAGCGGCAGCCTTCTCAGCAGCAGCCTTCTCAGCAGCAGCCTTCTCAGCAGCAGCCTTCTCAGCAGCAGCCTTCTCAGCAGCAGCCTTCTCAGCGGCAGCCTTTTCAGCGGCAGCTTTCTCAGCAGCAGCCTTTTCAGCAGCAGCCTTTTCAGCAGCAGCCTTCTCAGCGGCAGCTTTCTCAGCAGCAGCCTTCTCAGCAGCAGTCTGTTCAGTAATTACTGGAGAAGTAGATGTTGTTGAATGATTTCCACTACTACTACAAGCAGCAGTACTTAGTGCCAAAATAATAGCAGCACTTAGCTTTGTTAAATTCATTGATTGCATAGATACCCTAAATTACATTATGGATTTAATGTATAATTAATGTTTGTTTGTATTACATTACGTTTCAACTTATTATAGTAAATATCTAACTAAAAGAAATGAGTATTTTTTAAGGAAAATTTTTTTTATAAGTATTTAATTTTATAGAATAAACTATCAATATTCTCGATATTAATGAATACATGATAAATCAGATTTAACACGAGTTTTAATACTGATGGTTAAATTTCATTAAGAACCAAAAAATTAATATATGTTATTAAAATTAAAAAATTGGAGCCTAAGCTCCTATTTTTATTTATTATTTTTTAAATCTTTTAACATTGCTTCACGCAGAATTTTATTCATGCGTGTTTGATAGCCCTTCCCTTGTGCTTTTAACCATGCAAGTACATCAGCATCAAGACGAACAGAGGTTTGTTGCTTCACTGGACGATAGAATTGATTGTGGCGTACAGCATTACTCCAGTCTGTAATTTCAGGAATATCTGAGAGATCTAGCTGTTCGTCAGGAACCGTTCCCTTAGCAAGCAAGCGTTCAATTTCAGCATCTTGCTTGTCGCTGAATTTTTCATTCAGTTCTTTGCGTGAATATCTAACCATGCTCATATCTATCTCGCTCCGCCTTAGTTACTTGTCTTGCACTAATGATTCGTATGATTTCACAGTCATCTTCATCAAAGATGGTGTGAGCTACTAAGAGCATTAGTACGCCTTTTACTTTTCCAATGGTCTGCCAACGTTCTTCACCATTGGTATGTCTATCCTGAATTGAGATCCTCAGTGGATCATCAAAAACAAGGCTTGCCGTTTCGAAAGAGACATCATGTTTTTTCTGATTCTTTCGATTCTTTGCCTCATCCCATTCGAAATACTGTTCCATAAAAAACATTCAAATTTGTATATACAACAATGTATCACAAAATTGTATTACTCAAGCTGAAAAGCGTAATTTTTAGTCAGATTTATTGGCAAGAACTATCAAAACTGCTCATAAAAAAGCCGACTTGTTTCAAAATCGGCTTTTTTTGCATTTTTAGATTTTTATGATTTTATTAAGCAATTGATATTTAAGTTAATATACAAGTATACTTCGTATAACGCCCATTATGTTAAATGGGTGGATTATTTTCATTAATGATCCCAAAAGCTTTTCTCCATGCCTGAGGGCTGGTGCCATATTTTTCACGAAAATTTTTTCTAAATGACACGGTATTATTAAAACCTGAAAGCTCGGTTATCTTTTCGATAGACAAGTTTGTCGTTTCTAAAAGTTCACAACTTAATCTGATTCTTTCAGTATTCAGCCAATCGACTAGGGTCATGCCTGTCGCTTTCTTAAAATGCCGTGTGAACGTCCTGCGTGTCATATGTGTC
The DNA here is from genome assembly GCF_022869025.1 of Acinetobacter sp. F-1. Taxonomy (NCBI): domain Bacteria; kingdom Pseudomonadati; phylum Pseudomonadota; class Gammaproteobacteria; order Moraxellales; family Moraxellaceae; genus Acinetobacter; species Acinetobacter sp. F-1. Next base: position 1,749 of record NZ_JAJKFX010000024.1, read on the forward strand.
CGTTCAGCGAGGCTTTCAATATTATGTTGTAAAGCTAAATTCTTTCTTAAAAAATCAAGTAATACATTAATTTGTGCATCTTGGCTCGATTCTGCGACTGGCTGTTCAATAAACTGAGCTTGCCCACCTTCACGGTGAGGCGGGATCACCATTACTCTAGAGACTTTATTCGCAATTCGTGCATTATAGATTTCACGTACCAAGTACAAGCAGCAGTCTAACGCTGCGCCTGTTCCAGCAGAGGTTACGATCCTTTGGTCCTCTACATACAGGGCGTCATTATCAAGCTGAACCTGTGGAAATCGTTCACTAAAATCTTGTTCAGCCATCCAGTGCGTAGCTGCTTTTTTATGGTCAAGCAGCCCTGCATATGCCAATGCATAAGTTCCATAGCATAACCCTACAATTCTAATTCCAGTCTGATATGCACAATTTAGGGCATTGATAAGTACTTCTTCAGGCTCATGATTAAAATCATCCCATCCAGGAATAATAATAAGATCCGACTCTTTAATGAGTTCGATCCCCCCATCAGGGATAATCATCATAGACTGTTCTGTTTTTACGGGTTGGCCATCTATAGAAAAAATTTTCAGATCAAATAAGCGTTTATCTTCAATCCTGATATTGAAAATGATATGGGGGATAGAGAAGTGAAATGGATTTATATTGGGATAAACGAACAATCCAATCACTGGTATAGCCATTCGGTCTACCTCTCTAAAATAATAAATATAGCATGTTGTCCCAATAGTTTCGATGATTGTCCTTAAAGACAATTTTATTGCTTAATTTTTCCTATCATGATTCGAGTATGACTAAATGATTGGATCTGGAACATGAATAAAATTTTAAGTAGCTCTGTTATTGCACTCTCTCTGGCAATGGCTTCAGTCCATTTATATGCGAATGATAAGGTGGTTCAGCGAGATACTTCTAAAGTTACGCATATACAAGAAATTCGCAATGCAACGATTAAAGTAACCTATGCTGATACGACTTTTTTAATTGACCCAATGTTTGCTAAAAAAGGATTCTATGAAGGTTTTCCTGATACTCATCGTAGCTATTTACGGAACCCATTAGTCGATTTGCCTATCAAGCCCGAAACGATTTTAGAAGGTGTAGATGCGGTAATCGTGACCCATACCCATTTAGATCATTGGGATGATGCAGCACAAGCGACTATTCCGAAAAACATGCCGTTGTTTGTACAGAATAAAGAAGACCAGAAAATCATTCAGTCACAAGGCTTCAAAGATGTTCGTGTATTAACTCAAGCGACCTTTGAAGGGATTAAGCTCACTAAAACTGGTGGTCAACACGGTACTGATGCCATGTACCGTATTCCTAAGCTTAAAGCTGGATTAGGTGAAGCAATGGGTGTGGTATTTGAAGCTGCTGGCCATGAAACTGTTTATGTGGCAGGAGATACCATCTGGCGTTCTGAAGTTGATCAAGCGATTCAAACATTTAAACCTGATGTGATTGTCTTGAATACAGGTAACGCCTTGGTTGATGGCTTTAAAGAATCCATTATTATGGGCAAAGAAGATACTTATCGTGCAACTCAGAAAGCACCAAATGCTAAAGTGGTTGCTGTTCACATGGATGCAATTAACCACATGTCAGTAACACGTGCTGAGCTTGCAGAGTACGTAAAAGACAAAGGGATTCAAGATAAGGTTTTAATTCCTATTGATGGTGAAACGCTTTCTTTCTAAAGAAACTTAAAGAAGTGGAATACTTCCACTTCTTTAAAATCCTAAGCAGAACAAAACAAATATTAGTTAAGTAAAGGAATAGATATGTCAAAATCAGCTTTATTAGTTATCGACTTACAAAATGAATATCTACCTACAGGTAAATTACCATTGGTAAATATTGAACAAGCTGCTGCTAATGCAGTGAAAGTAATTGCGAAGGCCCGTAAACAGGGTACTCAAGTGATTCATGTCCAACATATTGCTGATGCTGAATCTCCTATATTTGAACCTAGCTCAAATGGTATTGAATTTCAGGACACAGTTAAGCCGCAAGAAGATGAATCTGTGATCATTAAAAATCACATCAATGCGTTCTTAAACACGAATCTCAAAGAAATTTTAGATAGCAATCAAGTGACTGAGTTAGTCGTGATTGGTGCTATGAGCCATATGTGTGTTGATGCTGCTGTTCGTGCTGCTTCTGATTTTGGTTATAAGGTAAAAGTTATTCATGATGCTTGTGCAACACTAGACTTGGAATTTAATGGCGTTAAAGTACCTGCTGGTCATGTCCATGCAACATTAATGGCCGCTTTTGAATTTGCATATGCTCAAGTGATATCAACTGAAGATTATGTTAGTTAAAGATTAAGATTTTCTAAAATTAACATAATACACCTTATACGAAACTAAAAATGGGAGCTTTAAGCTCCCATTTTTGCTGAGTTTTTCAATTTTTAGGTAGTAGCCTAGGCTTCAATAAATTACGCACCTAAACGCATTAACTTTTCTTGAATCGCATCACTGACAAAGGCATTTAGAGAATTACTTGATGCTAAAACCGCCTTACGGTGCAATTCAGGGCTAATACGGACATTAAAAGTGCCTTTGAATGGTTGATCAGGAGATTTTCCTAGTTCAGCACATGATTCTAAATAGCCGTCTACAGATTCCTGAAAAGCTTTCTCAAGGGCTTTTAAAGTTTCCGCTTCATAGGTAATAAGATCACGAATAAAAGCAAGTTTTCCAAATAACTCACCTGTTTCAAGATCAGGCTCAATTGTTCCGAGATAACCTTTGTACTTTAAATAGCTCATAAAAATCCCTCCTGCTTGAGTGCCTGTTTTACAGCTTTCAATGCCCCACCTTTGATTTCATTTTCAGGGTGTGGTCTATGCAGTAAAATCATATGTTCAGTTTTTTCATTAAAAAACCGAACACGAGAGCCTGCCATTTCAAATTTTTCATAGCCGAGCTGGCTCAGTAAAACGACTAAATCTTTATATGGAAACGTATTTTTTGAATTTCCAAATTTTTCCAATAACTTTTCCGTTTTACCCATATTTTAGCCCTACTCAGTTACGACTAAGTATAGTCCCTTGAAATTAAAAAATGCAACTAAATTTAGTTGCATTTCATATAACCGCCATTATGTTAAATGGCTTATTCATTTATGCCATGAAGTTTCAAATTATCCTCATAACAACCAAATAAATTCTTTTTGATCTCTAAAGAAGGTTAGGAATTAGGGTTTTATTATTTTTCTGATTTTATCTATGTTATTAAGCATGTCCGGTAGCCCGCCTTCTGTTATTAAACTGTTCAATCCGAAGTTTGCATTGATATATTTCAATTCTTTTTGAATTGCAGATGTTCTTGCTGGATTACCAGCAATTGCATTAAAACCTCTTTGCGATAAGATTCTTTGATTATATTTTTTCTTAATTTCTATTGGATATATTTTTATCGAAGTTGATACTGTTGTTTGATATTGAGTAATAAAAGCTACTTGATCAATTTGTATACCAGCATTAGCTCTTTTTAATTTTTGACATAACTCATCGTACTTTTCAAAGTTCCATCCTTTATTGGCTAATTCACTGCTTAGCTCATCATCTTGGCTTGTTTCTAACAAGCATTCAGCATAAGTATTAAAACTAACTAACAATGCTACGATATAAAGGAGGTTTTTCATTATTTACCTATCGTCTTTAATTTATCTAAAATTAACATAATACACGTTATACGAAGTTAAAAAATTGAGACTATAGCCTTAATTTTTATGTATTTTTTAAAATAAAAAAGCCCAACATCCTGTTGGGCTTTTTCATATGGGGTAGTGTAAGGTATAACTCCTGTCGTACCTATCTTCCATGTTGTAGAACTTATCATTATTGTTTTTTGTTCCGGAACTTCCTGTTCCTGATGTACTCAGAATAGGTTAAACCTGGAGGATCTCATAGAGGAAATATGCCCCAAAACTTGTAGGCTTAGGCTCACAGATCCATTTCGTAGAATCGCCATTATGTTAAGTGAACAATAATTTCGTCGAATATTCAGGCTCTCAATTCTGCAAAACTTGCAGAATCTTGTCTAATTTGTAATCCTTGCGGCCAAGGGTGTCTAGCTAAGCTAAGGCAGGTGTTTGTTGTAGTCGGGCCGCTATAACGGATGACGAGTGCCTGTATGTTTAACCTAAATATCTTTAATAGGATCTCTAGCGAAGTATTGACCATCAAAAATGATCTAGAGCTGAATTCTGAGAATCAACTGATAACTAAATATAAGACTTCTACTTCTGAAGATTATAAAAAAGCAATTATTTTGATTTTTAAAGAACGTGGCTATACCAGGTTAGAAATAGGTCAGTTACTTGAAGGCCAACTGTAAAGACTTCCTAAAATTAACATAATACACCTTATAAGAAATGCTCTTTTTTATTTTATATAAATCATAAGTTTATCGTGTATCAAAAAGCCCAACTCAGCTGAGTTGGGCTTTTTTGTTGACTCTTCATGTTCCACGCTTAACTTTTGAGCAATGTTCCACGCTTTTGTTTAGCCAAAAACAATAATGACCGCATTTTATTCGGGCCAATTTCAGCCTTCCTGGACTGAAATAATGGCCCAAATAAAATGCGGTCTCAGAGGAAGATAAATATCAAAAAGAAGATCACAGCCAAGCAACCGAATCCAATTGCTAAAGCCCGCCATAAATCCTTCTGTTTTGCGTTATTTCGGCTTTCATGCAGTAGGTTCGATACTTCACTCAGTTGATGCTCAGAATTGCTTAAATCGCTTTTTAGACGCTTTGATAGCATATGTAGTTGATTTCTTTCTTGGAGAAACTTCTGCCGTTCCTGCGTGAGTTGCTCAATTTTTTCTTGGTCTTGGTGAATGACAAGGGATTCTTTTTCGGCAAGTTGTTTTTCTAGAGCCTGTTTTTCGTTTTTTAAGGCATTAATCGTCAGTTCAAGTTGCTTAATTTTTTGATTGGACAGTAGCTGATTTTGCTCCAGTTGTTCATATTCTCCTTTGATCTGAGAGAGTTCAGTCCCGAGCTGTGTAATTTGGTCATGTGCTTGCTTAAGAGGTTCTTCGGCTCTTTCAGCACGCCTTTCAAGCATTAAAACAGTTTGGAATAGTTCATCATTTTTCTGTTCTAGCTCTGCAATTCTCCACTTTGAATTATGCAATCCTTTATAGCGTCGAAGGTCTTGGAAGCGTCCTTCACCTTCTAGGAATTTGTATTCTAGAATCCGATTACGTTCTTTTAGGTTCTTATTTTCAATTTCAAACCTCATTTCACGTTCAGCCATACGGTCTAAACGACGTTTTAGGTTCTGTATTTCATTATTTTGACGAGTAAGCCGGTCTATCTGACGTTCAACTTTGTTTGTTAGGGCTGTTTTGGTCTTTAAAGTGGTTGATTCATCTTCTGCAAACTCTTTGAGATAACGACTTAACAGTGATTCCTCCAAATCAAAGGGCATGTTTAAGTCTTTTTTTAGCACTTGGATGATTGATTGATAGGTCAAACCCTCTTTTTTTAGGCGTAAAACATCGTCTAGATGATTTCTCAGCCACTTTTTCTTATTGAACGAAGGTTTATTTTTGATCACTTGAAAGCCTTAATTTTGTTGACGCTCTAAAATCGGTTTTCAACCGATTTTTTTAAGACACACCATACGCACCTTACAGGATGCCACTGAAAATAATGTGTAGTTAACTAAACTAATATCATTAATAAATATATGATTTAGATGATTAAAACAGTAATTTTTATGTAAAAACTTCCAGAAATTGCAAAAAATATTATAAGTTATTGATTTTTCAATTTAGTAGTTTTGGAAGTATTTTATAAGGAATATAGCATTAGCTGAAAATAGAAAAGCCACCGTTGAGGTGGCTCAGAATCAGTAACCTAACTCTTTCTTGATCAAATTGTGCAACTCTTCATCCGATAAAGTATTAAGTTGACTAACAGCAGCTTTAAGCATGATAGATCGGTTTGCTTTAGCAACACGACATCTAACTTTCAAATCGTTAATCTGTTCACTTACATCCTCTGTTAACGAAAAGGTATATCTTTGAAATTTAGAATTTGATGGGGTTAGTTCTTGGACATTTTTCGATGCGCCAGAAATAAAATCACTCACTAATTTTTCATTTTTAGAAGTTTGATCTTCTCTTTTTAAACCTTTTAAAGCCATTAGAGATCTCCTAAAAATTCTTTTGCAATTTGTTTAATTTCTTGCTTGGCTTTTTCATCAGATGACATTTCAAAAACGGATAATCCATTTTCATCGGCATCATCGTATATGTTTCGATTACACGTAAAATTATTTAATGGGATGAGATCAAACGATTCACATGCTTCTTTAGCATCTAAGATGCGTTGAACTTGACTCGGTAAAGTAGGACATTGAGTAATGACTGCTCTCGTATAGAGTTCAGGATTAACAGCTTTTGCAAGACGTATTAATTTTTCGACATGTACTAATGTTTTTAGATCTCGTCTTTTAGGACGGAAAGGCAAAAGCATGTGAGTGGAAACAGTCATTGCCGAACGTAATGCTTCAGAATCCTGCCCACCAGCATCAATAATAATGTCTTGGTATCGCTTCGATAAATCCATTAGGATTTGTCGAATGTTCCCTGAAGCTTGTACTGATGGAATGTTTTTTACAGCTGAATTTTCATCTCGTTCTTTGATCCAGTCAGTTGTCGTACCTTGTGGATCTGCATCGAGTAATAAGATATCTCGATTATTTGCTTGTAAATAAACTGCTAGATTTTGGGCTAAACAACTTTTTCCAGACCCGCCTTTTTCACCACCAACTAATATGATCATTTTTATTTAACTTACGTAACTTATTTAACTTAAGTATAGTCGAATAATAAGGAAGATCAATGGTTTCACACATTTAGGGATTTTACGTAACTTAAGTAATTTATGTAACTTACGTAAGTTTTTGAAAAAAGTTTTATCTTATATATGCTTTTGGGTTTGAATTGAAGTATAACTTAGATATATTGTATAAATTACAGATATGAAAAAGCCCCGATGACATACAAACTTGGCGGAATGGTGTCAATCGAGGCTTGAATCCTTAGAACATGCTTGCACATGATCTGTATTAATAATACATGGTCATTGTGTATTTGCAAATAGTGAAATAAGCAAATGCAACAATTATGTTTCCATCTTGATCAATTTAAAGACAGATTACCTAAAAAGCCGTATTGTTCGGATAATCTGGATTATGGTCTGATGATTCGACCTAAAGAAATTTCTTTAAAATATAGATATATACAGCCAAATAGCCCTTATTATTTACATTATCTTGTGTTTGATTTGGATTATGAGTCTTCATTATCAGAAATATTATATGGCTTAGTTGGAATTCCATTACCGAACTTATTAGTTGCCAATCCTAATAATGGGCGCTCACATATACTTTTTCAGTTAAAAACACCTGTTTATACAACCGATGCTAGTCGTCAAAAGCCTATCCTTTATGCAAATGCTATTCGTCAAAAATTAGGTGAGTTGTTTAATGCAGATCCAGCATATGTGAGTTTGGTATCAAAGAATCCTATCTCAAGTTATTGGCAAACCACTAGCTTGCGTGAAAAACCCTATACTTTAAGTGAACTAGCTCGAAATCTAGACTTAACATGGAAAGATGTTAATAGAGAGATTAAACAAGACGAAGCGATAGGTTTAGGGCGTAATTGTTTTGTATTCAACACGGCTAGGCATTGGGCATATAAAGAAATACGAAAATATCGAGGGAGTACATATACATCCTGGCTTGATTGTGTAATTCAGCATTGTATAGGGCTTAACCAAGGGCTTACTAACCCAATGACTTTTGGTGAAGTAAAAGGCATTGCTAAATCCATTGCACGATATTGCTGGAAAAAAGACGCCTATTGCTATCAGGAATTTATTGACCGTCAATCTAGAAAAGGGAAGTTAGGCGGTATAAAGGGCGGAGTAGTGAGATCTGCGAAATATCAGCCCTTACGTGTAAAGGCGAAAGAACTACATTTAAAAGGATTAAGTTGTCGAAAGATTGCAAATGAGTTGAAAGTATCCAAATCGGTTGTTGCTTCGTGGATAAAGTGTCCAAGTGAGCCTAAATCAGATATTAGCTCTTTGGGAACTACTTTAAACTTGTTTTCTTAGTTAGGTGTCCAAGTGAGCCTAAATCAGATATTAGCTCTTTTAGGGGTTTCTTATGTTACCTACATCTTCTTCTGTTTCAACTTTTGAATTGAAAGCTGAAAATAGCTTTATTTCTAAGTGTGACTTGATTGCACTATATGACAGCTTAGTTATTTATAGTTATAACGGTAAAGAAGACTTTGCTTATTGTAAGGAGTTATATCTTGGTGATGAGCCTTATGTAACTTTGTATTCAGTTAAATATGAGCAGAAATTTAGAAGTCTAAAGATCAAAGATTTTGATTTTATTTATGGTAAAAGCTTTGAGGATCTGAAGAAAAGCTTCGGTTTCGCATAAGAGATTTTATGTTAAATAATAAAAGGCTCTAACTGAGAGTGAGAGCCTTTATTCTTAAATTTTTTTATCTATTGTGATAAACCATGTGCCGTTATTACGCTCATAAAGTGGTAAATTGCTGTCAATTTTTTGATATCTATAATTTAACTTGGGAGTAAAACCTTTCCACTGCCATTGCTTACGCCAAGTAGCTATACCAAATTCATATTCACTGTCTTTGCGTTGAATACCATACCAAATATTATCTGCTAAAAAATTACGCTTAGAATAACGTATGTTGCTACTAATACCCAATGAGTCCCCAAAGTATAAAAAACCACTTCGTATACCTTTCTTATTGGATGATTCTGCTTCGTCCGCTAAGCGATCTTGCATCCAGTCTAAGCCACTATATATGAGTAATTTTGATTTCGGTTGATACAGCATCAATGCAGCCTGACTATTAGCATGACCATTATAATATTGTGCAAGATCTGAATCCTGATATCGTTTTTGGATAAGAGATGTATTAGCAGAAACTTGCCAACGATCTGATAATAATCGGTTATATTCTAATCCTGCACCATAGTTATGACTGTAACGACTATCACCTAGTATATTTTGCCCAATAAATGGAATTATGCCTAAGGATTGCTTAAGATCTTTATACTTGTAACCAGTATCGATACGTAAGGTTTGCTCACTAAATTCTGTATTATCCCAATAATGAATACCGTTTAATGCTGCATTAAAATATACATAATGATTGCTCATCATATTTTGTTCACGTGATGCATTCAGCGTATAACCGATACCTTCTGCCTTTTGTGGTAGTGATTCCTGATCACGTATGAAAGTTGCTTCTCCAATAGAAATCTCTTTTATACTCGATGATTGATTAACATTATCTGTTTTTTCAAAATTAAAATTTACGTTTGGTTGCCATCCTTGAGACTCTTCCATAGTACTCAATAGCTGATCTATTAATGCTTGGATCTGAGTAGGAAGAAAAGGTCTTATTGCTCTAAATTCATTTTTAGCTTCAGTATATTGTTTATTTTCAAATAACATCATGGCTAGATCAAAACGGGGATAATATAAATTTGGATTCTTTGTAATAATCGCTTTGTACATTTCTATGGCTTTCTTTTGCTTTCCTTGAAAACGATATAAAGCACCTAAGCCATACTCGTATAAAATGTGATCGTAATTATCAGTTTTTCTGTATTTATCTAGTAGTTTCTCAAGTTCTTTCCAGTCTTTATCAATAATGGCTTGATTAATATAATCTTCTAAACTTGAGTTTGGAGGTAGTGTAGAAAGCTTTAAATCTTTATCTACTGTTTTTTTAAGTAATAATTCAGGTTGAATAAATGAATCTTGCTCAAAAAATACTGTTTGAGCTGGTGGTAATTCTTGAGAAAATGCAGTGCTAGAGAATGTTACTGAAAGAATTACTACATATTTGATATTCATCAAATGGCTACCAATAGAATGACAAAAACCGTCTGAAATTATATTTAATTTCAGACGGTCTATAGATAAGTGGGGACTAAAATAAGATTTTATTTAGTAATTTCACCACGTGTACCGCCAAAGCCAACGGTATCTTTACCATTAAAAATGACTTTACCAGCGATTTCTTCAGCTTTTTTGCCATAAAAGTCTAATGAATATGTACCAGTATTTGTTAATTGTTTAGCTGTTGAAGTGATTCCAGTTCCAGAAATAGAACCTTGTTCTAGGCTAATAGTATTACCTAAGCCAGTGATTGATCCTGAGCCTAAGCGATTAGTAAAGTTGATATCATAATTAAGAATGCCATTGTTAGTAATATCAAAAGCTTTACCAACGTAAGTTGCTGTACCTATATTTGGAATAGCAGACTCTTGAGTTTTTAAGCCTTTAATATCAATGGCTAGATTAGTTGTTACAGATTGATAGTTATTAACAGTTCTATCATTTTTTGTATAATTACCTAGTACAACTGAATAAGGTTGATTATAAATTGCTGAGCCACGATAACCTATTTCAGTAACTGACTGATAGATACCGTTTACAATTGATTTCGAAGAAGATGAGCTAACTTGACTCTCTGAGCGAGTAATTTTTTCAACTGGATATAAAGAATCAGAAATATCTTTAGCAGCAGAAATTTCAGCTTTTTCAATATTAATAATAAGAGTATCTAAAGCTGTTTTAGCTGTAACGGCATCAGATTCTTTATTTTCTTCTGCATAAGCAGTAGCTTGCTGATTATTTAAACCTGCTTTTTTGGCATTATTTAAAAGAACTAGACGATTAGCTTCGATTGCAGCAGCCTTCTCAGCAGCAGCTTTCTCAGCAGCAGCCTTCTCAGCAGCAGCCTTCTCAGCAGCAGCCTTCTCAGCAGCAGCCTTCT
>NZ_JAJKFX010000025.1:0-3738 GCF_022869025.1 Acinetobacter sp. F-1
GGGTTAATTAAAATTTGCTTTTGATGTTTTTAAAGCATGTCGATATTGGGCAATATTTGTTTTTGAGCAAAAGTTTCCATTAAAAAGATCGGATTGACAGTCGGATGCTTTTTGAACCGACCCATTCGTTTGCGCATAGATTGCGGTAGTTGAAATCAGAAAATAGGCTTATAAATATTTTATTGAACATTGTTGTCATCGTTTTAGTTGTTTTAAGAATAAGAAAAGACGCTATCAATAGTTGTGAATTGATAGCGGAATTGTACGGGATTATAGGATTTTTAACTGCTGCGACCCAATCCAGTGCTTGGAAAACTGATACGCGGCACGTCCCGAACGTTGACCGCGTGCCTGACACCAGCGCAAGGCTTCGGCTCGGGTTTCCGGGGTCAATTCCATCTCAGCCTTTTTAAGATAATGCTCTACAATTTCCAGATATAAATTCTGATCCATTGGATAAAAAGACAGCCATAAGCCGAAACGGTCAGATAGCGAAATCTTCTCTTCAATTGCTTCCTGAGGATGTAGCTCAGTATATTGCGGAACATCGACCCGGGTGACAGGCGTATTTTCATGCATAAATTCTGGCAGTAAATGGCGGCGGTTACTGGTCGCATAAATCACAAAATTACTCGAACCCGATTGCAATGAACCATCTAATACACTTTTTAAACTGCGATAATTTTCATCTTCTGCATTAAAGGCCAGATCATCACAATAGACAATAAACTTTTCAGGACGGTCTGCAATCAGTTTTTGAATTTCCGGAAGTTCTGACAAGTCATCGCGTTCAATCTCAATCAGGCGTAAACCTTGCGCTGCGTATTCGGTCAGCAGGGCACGAACGATAGAGGATTTACCGGTGCCACGCGAACCAGTCAGCAAGACATCATTGGCAGGCAAGCCATTTAAGAACTGCAAAGTATTCTGGATGACTTTTTCTTTTTGTCGCTCAATCCCTTTTAAATCGGCCAGTTCCATCTGTCTAAGCTGATGAATGGGCTTGAGTTCACCCTGTTGCCATTTATAGGCATGTGCAGAAAAATCAGGAGCATGTTTCAGCTCGGGCAGGCTTTGCTGAAGTTGCAGCAGAACAGTCGAAAGGGTATTCAAGATATTGTCAGGTAACTCAATTTTCGCCATGATCTCAGCATTACAGATTTAAAATTATGTCTAGGATACTATCACCCTAAAATTCACAGTCAAAGCCTGAAAAGTGTGATAATTTGCTTAAAGCAGAGAATTTTCGCTATTGTTGTTATGAACAGATCGGTGCATATTTTCTACGCAGTGCAAGATGAATGAAAAATACAATATAGGGAAGAAGGCAGATGCTGTTTAAAGATTTTACTCAGGACATTAATCCACATCAGGCCTATCGTATTAAAAAACTCAAGCAGCAGCTGCAACAAGCTGAGTCCTATGAGGAATGGAAATATATTGCGCTAAAAATAGATGAAGAATCCGGGGCGCAAGAATGGAAATTCGACAATAGTTCTCCCTATTTTGATGCAGAAGTTATTGCGCATCGTTTGGGTAAATTAAGACGCTATAGACAACAGAAACGTACCCACGACCTGATGTATATTCTGCGCGAAGGTCTAAGCTACGATATCGCCAATATTGCCCATCCTTTATTGTTCACCGAAGCCTATGTCGGCACCAAAAGAATTATTGAAGATTATGTGGAGCAGGTTAGTCAGGGGCTGGCACATATCGCTTCAACAGACTGTAGCTGTTTAAATATTGAAGAAAAAATTGAATTTTTTAAAGGCTGTCAGCGTGCCTATGGTCAGCCGGCCCTGATGTTTTCCGGTGGCTCGACCTTGGGTCTGTTTCATACCGGCGTTTGTAAGGCTCTGATGGAGCAGGATTTATTGCCAAAGGTCATGTCAGGTTCTAGTGCAGGTGCCATCATGACGGCAATGTTGGGTGTATCCAAACCCTCGCAGTATGTCGATCTTTTGAAGGGGCATAATTTTTTTCATGAGGCTTTTCATTTCCGAACCATGGGTGAATTGCTGAAAGGCAATGGAGGTCTGGCAGATGTCAAATACCTGAAAAAATTTCTGGTCGAAAATTTAGGCGATCTGACCTTTGAAGAAGCACTCAAAACCTCAGGTCTGCATATCAATATTGCTGTTGCCCCCTATGATTCGGCGCAGGATGCCCGTATTTTAAATGCCTATACTTCTCCGGATGTGCTGGTCTGGAGTGCGGTATTGGCCTCTTGTGCAGTCCCTATTCTGTTTCCGCCAGTACGCCTGACCAGTAAGCGTTATGATGGTGAATATACCCCTTATATGGGAGCAACACGTTGGGTCGATGGCAGTGTACGCAGTGATTTCCCGCAGGAAAAAATGGCCCGATTATACAATATCAATTACACCATTGCCAGCCAGGTCAATCCGCATATCGTGCCATTTATGCAAGATGATGTTGCACGTTTCCGCAAAGGTACCTTAAGCTGGCCACAACGGATTGTACGCCGTCAGGGTGCGGTGATTACCAAAGGAATGATGGATTTTGCCCGGGAACATGCCGGAAGCTTGCCACCTGTACGCCGTATACTCGATCACGGCTATGGGGTGGTCGATCAGCGTTATTATGGCGATGTGAATATTGTCGGTAAATATAGCCTGCGCCACTATAGCTATATGCTGCAAAATCCACGGCCCTATCTCTTTAAAATCTTGCAGCGCGAAGGCGAACGGGCCACTTGGCCAAAAATTTCCTTAATTGAGACTCAGGAACGGGTGGGGAAAACTATTCAGCATTGTCTGGAGCTGCTAAATTATCAATATACTGCTGATCCAAAGCCTGAATATATTGCAACCACTTAATTTAGATCATCTTGATACTTTGGATTTTCAACCAAGAACCAAAACCCGCAGTCTGAGTTTTGGCCGACGCCTGTATTATGCTGCGGGTCAGCCCGCATTCTGGCTAAAAACTCAAGTGTCGACTAAATCTGACAGCTCAATATCATCTCCGCATGCAAAGTTGGGCTTGCAGCAGGAGCTGAATTTTTATCAAACGCATAGCCGTTCGAGTGATCTGAACTTTTTCCTTCCGCATCAAATCATTCAACAGCCATTCACCATTCAACATGAACAATTTGAGCAGGCTTTGATTCTGGTCGATGCACCAGCACATTTTCAGATCATGCCAGATCAACTTTCTGTAACGCAGATTCGACAACATTTGCTGCAAGCGGTAGAACCTTTAATCTGCCTGCAACAGCTGGGTTATTTGCATGCGGATTTAAAGCGGGAGCATTTTGTTGATGATCAGGGTAGGGTATGTCTACTTGATTTTGAACACGTCCAGCCTCTGGATCAGCTTGAAGTTCATAAGCTTAATGCGACACCACGTTATATGGCACCGGAATTATTCCAAGGAAAAGCCAAAAGCTTGCAGAGCGAAGTTTATGCTTTGGGCGTGATTTTTTATGAATGGCTGAGTGGACAGCGCTTGCAGGCAACTGACTATCTGGATTGGGCGTTTTTACATTGTCAGCGCCTAAAAGTTGAGTTGCCTGAACAAATTCAGATTTTTGAAAAGTTGTTAGCGCTGATGCTAGGCAAGCAAAAACAGCATCGGTTGGCAGATTTTAAAGCGGTTAAATACTACTTAGTGACTGAAATCGAATGAGAAAAATACAATAAAATCGGGATTGTTTCTTATTTAATCAAACGAGTGTTTTTTTCTTATAAACGGCTTGTCAGCTGGAAATGT
>NZ_JAJKFX010000026.1:0-3464 GCF_022869025.1 Acinetobacter sp. F-1
AAGAGGTTTCACTTCTGAGTTCGGGAAGGGATCAGGTGGTTCACTCTTGCTATTGTCGCCAGCACAACTGTTTATGGACTTGTTCGGGTCTTATTTAACTGCTTTGCAGTGTATGCCGTACTTCGTACCAAATAGAATACATTAACAGGTACATTTGAGTTGAATATTGTCTTACTAACGAGATACTGAATCAAGTCGTTTTGCTGAATATCGAATCAATTGATGCTTTATACAACAACTGTTTGGGTGTTGTATAGTCAAGCCTCACGAGCAATTAGTATTGGTCAGCTTCATGCATCACTGCACTTCCACATCCAACCTATCAACGTCGTAGTCTTCAACGGCTCTTTAGGAGACATAAAGTCTCGGGGAAATCTTATCTTGAGGTAGGCTTCCCGCTTAGATGCTTTCAGCGGTTATCCCTTCCGAACATAGCTACCCGGCGATGCGACTGGCGTCACAACCGGTACACCAGAGGTTCGTCCACTCTGGTCCTCTCGTACTAGGAGCAGATCCTCTCAAATTTCCAACGCCCACGGTAGATAGGGACCGAACTGTCTCACGACGTTCTAAACCCAGCTCGCGTACCTCTTTAAATGGCGAACAGCCATACCCTTGGGACCTGCT
The DNA here is from genome assembly GCF_022869025.1 of Acinetobacter sp. F-1. Lineage (NCBI taxonomy): Bacteria > Pseudomonadati > Pseudomonadota > Gammaproteobacteria > Moraxellales > Moraxellaceae > Acinetobacter > Acinetobacter sp. F-1. The sequence continues at coordinate 628 of NZ_JAJKFX010000026.1, forward strand.
TCAGCCCCAGGATGAGATGAGCCGACATCGAGGTGCCAAACACCGCCGTCGATATGAACTCTTGGGCGGTATCAGCCTGTTATCCCCAGAGTACCTTTTATCCGTTGAGCGATGGCCCTTCCATACAGAACCACCGGATCACTAAGACCTACTTTCGTACCTGCTCGACTTGTGGGTCTCGCAGTTAAGCGCGCTTTTGCCTTTATACTCTACGCGTGATTTCCGACCACGCTGAGCGCACCTTCGTACTCCTCCGTTACTCTTTAGGAGGAGACCGCCCCAGTCAAACTACCCACCAGACATGGTCCTCGTCCCGGATAACGGGACAGAGTTAGAACCTCAATATTACCAGGGTGGTATTTCAAGATTGGCTCCACCGAAACTAGCGTCTCGGTTTCAAAGCCTCCCACCTATCCTACACAAGTAAGATCAAAGTTCAATGTCAAGCTGCAGTAAAGGTTCACGGGGTCTTTCCGTCTAGCCGCGGGTACACCGCATCTTCACGGCGAATTCGATTTCACTGAGTCTCTGCTGGAGACAGCGCCCCCATCATTATGCCATTCGTGCAGGTCGGAACTTACCCGACAAGGAATTTCGCTACCTTAGGACCGTTATAGTTACGGCCGCCGTTTACTGGGGCTTCGATCAAGAGCTTCGCTTACGCTAACCCCATCAATTAACCTTCCAGCACCGGGCAGGCATCACACCCTATACGTCCACTTTCGTGTTTGCAGAGTGCTATGTTTTTAATAAACAGTTGCAGGGGCCTGGTTTCTGTGGCTGCTCTCAGCTCAGGAAGCAAGTTCCATCACCAAAAGCAGCGTACCTTCTCCCGAAGTTACGGTACCATTTTGCCTAGTTCCTTCAGCAGAGTTCTCTCAAGCGCTTTGGTCTACTCGACCTGACCACCTGTGTCGGTTTCGGGTACGATTCCTGTGTAACTGAAGCTTAGAGACTTTTCCTGGAAGCATGGTATCAGCCACTTCACTGTACAAGTACAGCTTGCTATCAGTTCTCAGCATAGAGTACCCCGGATTTGCCTAAGATACATGCCTACAACCTTCCACCTGGACAACCAACGCCAGGCTGACTTAACCTTCTCCGTCCTCTCATCGCATTACACAGAAGTATTGGAATATTAACCAATTTCCCATCGACTACGCCTCTCGGCCTCGCCTTAGGGGTCGACTCACCCAGCCCCGATTAACGTTGGACTGGAACCCTTGGTCTTTCAGCGTGCGAGTTTTTCACTCGCATTGTCGTTACTCACGTCAGCATTCGCACTTCTGATACCTCCAGCAGACTTCTCAATCCACCTTCATCGGCTTACAGAACGCTCCCCTACCACGCATAATAAATTATGCATCCGCAGCTTCGGCATATAGTTTTAGCCCCGTTACATCTTCCGCGCAGGCCGACTCGACTAGTGAGCTATTACGCTTTCTTTAAAGGGTGGCTGCTTCTAAGCCAACCTCCTAGCTGTCTATGCCTTCCCACATCGTTTCCCACTTAACTATAATTTTGGGGCCTTAGCTGGCGGTCTGGATTGTTTTCCTCTTGACTACGGACGTTAGCACCCGCAGTCTGTCTCCCGGATAGTACTCATTGGTATTCGGAGTTTGCATCGGTTTGGTAAGTCGGGATGACCCCCTAGCCGAAACAGTGCTCTACCCCCAATGGTATTCGTCCGAGGCGCTACCTAAATAGCTTTCGGGGAGAACCAGCTATCACCAAGTTTGATTAGCCTTTCACCCCTATCCACAAGTCATCCCCTGGCTTTTCAACGACAGTGGGTTCGGTCCTCCAGTTAGTGTTACCCAACCTTCAACCTGCTCATGGATAGATCACCTGGTTTCGGGTCTATACCCAGCAACTAATGCGCCCTATTAAGACTCGGTTTCCCTACGGCTCCCCTATTCGGTTAACCTTGCTACTGAATATAAGTCGCTGACCCATTATACAAAAGGTACGCAGTCACCGAACAAGTCGGCTCCCACTGCTTGTATGCATGCGGTTTCAGGATCTATTTCACTCCCCTCACAGGGGTTCTTTTCGCCTTTCCCTCACGGTACTGGTTCACTATCGGTCAGTCAGGAGTATTTAGCCTTGGAGGATGGTCCCCCCATATTCAGACAAGGTTTCACGTGCCTCGCCCTACTCGACATCATCATATAAGCCCTTTCGTGTACAGGACTATCACCGTCTACGGTCGCACTTCCCAGAGCGTTCCACTAGAACTTATATGACTTAATGGGCTCTTCCCCTTTCGCTCGCCGCTACTGAGGGAATCTCAATTGATTTCTTTTCCTAAGGGTACTGAGATGTTTCACTTCCCCTCGTTCGCCTTGCATGACTATGTATTCATCATGCAATACCTACCTTATGGTAAGTGGGTTTCCCCATTCAGACATCTCCGGATCACAGGATATTTGCCGCCTCCCCGGAGCTTTTCGCAGGCTATCACGTCTTTCATCGCCTCTGACTGCCAAGGCATCCACCACATGCACTTAATTACTTGACTATACAACCCCAAACAGTCGTTCATCCTTACAAGTAGGATGAGCAACAGATTAACCAATTACTCAGTCAATCATACAGTTGGCGTCTTGTGCATTTAAGCACTGTACAGCTTCAATTAGATTCATATACCAAAACGCTTGATTCAGTTAATCGCTAGTTTCTCAGTTCTGCATCTTCATTCAAACATGTCACTTGCGTGTCACATTTCAATGTCAATTTAGTTCTGAGCCTTAAACAATTTATTTCAACTCAAATATATTCTGTTAATGATTGATCTAGCCTTCGTCAGGTCTAGACGCTGTGATAAATCACAGAGT
>NZ_JAJKFX010000027.1:0-3312 GCF_022869025.1 Acinetobacter sp. F-1
GAGACATGCTAAGTTGAAAAGTTATGGTGAAATTGGCGGGTCACTTGATCACACATACAGACTGATCGACACTCCAAACGCTGATTTAAAACGTGCTGATCTGAATGAACACGACTTCAATAAAAAGACTGATGTTCTCGAAGCATTAAAAAATCGAATTGATCAGCGAGTATCTAAACGTCCTGGCAATGTTTTATGTGTTGAATATCTTGTAACCGCTAGTCCAGCTTGGGATGGGTGGGGTACAGATAAAGAAACAGAGTTCTTTAATATTCAAAAAGAAAGACTTATAAAAAAATGGGGGGCTGAAAATGTTATCTCTACACATATTCATCGAGACGAGACAACACCGCACTTAATTGCCTACATCGTGCCATTTGATGAAGAAAAACAAGCACTTAACTGTAAAAAATGGCTTGGTAATAGAACATTACTTCAAGAAGAACAAACAGAAGCTGCGGAAGTCGTTAAGCATTTGGGATTAAGTCGAGGTGTTAAAAACTCAAAAGCTGAACATCGTACAATCAAACAGCATTATGAGATCGTTAATCAGATCAATGATGTAAATGAGTTCAGCCCAAGTATTGATAATTTGCCAAAACCGAACTGGTTAGAATCAAAAGAAGATTATGCTAAACGTGTTATTGATGCTGTATTACCGGACTATAAAAAAGCAAAAATCGAAGCTATCCAGAATGTTGCAACAAAAGAAGAAGTTACAGCACTTAGAGAAATAGCAAAAAAAGCGGAAGTTTATTTGAATGCTTTAGATGATGTACCAGAGCAATATGTCGATATATTCAACAACAAGATAAAAGAAACAGCTTCATTAATTAAAATTAAAAATGAAAATATTATTCAAAAAGAAGTTGAAGAATATAATAAAAAAATAGAATTAATTAATGCTCATAAAAATAACTTTGAGTGTTTTTATGAGTATTGCAATTCAGAATTAAATAATAAGATTAAAAATGAAAAGTTACTCAAAAAAGAATATAATAAAACAGAAAATTGGCTTAAAAAGAATGATTTAACAGATAAAGAGATTGAAAAAGGGTGGAAAAATGACGGCTCTCAAATATATATTGATAAGCCGAATTTTTATATGTCTGAATATCAATATAATCAATCAAAAATGCAATATTCATATACTTATAAAAAGAATATTCACGATAAAAGTAAAGAATTAGAAATTAATGAAACAGTTTCTATATTAAAACAGAATCCTGAAAACCAGATTGGTAAACGATTCCAAAATAAACTCGATGATTACTATGAGAATTTTGAACCTGTCATCAATGAAGTGGACCGCGATATTGAACGTCTGAAAGCACTCAAAGAAGCGGAACAGAGAAATGATGCTAGCAGAAGCGCACAGAAAGCTACAAATGAGCAGATAGCTAAGGATGGGCTAGAAACGTACCAGAACGATCTAAAACGCGAAAATGAGCGTTTTAGAGCGATTCAAGCGCATTCTAAAAATAATGATGTTGAGAAAAAAATAGATCGTGATAATGATTTGAGCTTTTAATTTATCTAAACAATAAAATCAATTACTTAGCGAGTGTCTACGAGCGACGCAATGAAAAGTCGCTCCACCCCCTCCTTGATTACAAACTCCCTTGTGCTTATCTCCGGTAGGGGCAGAGCGTCCCGAAGGGCGCGAACTGATGCACTTTGCATCAAGATCGAGCGAAGCTCGAAAAAGAAACTGTTTGCGAAGCAAATTCATTCTTGCTTTTGCTGCATTTGCTTCATGAACTGCATTAGCTAAAAACTGCCCCCAGCACTCAGCTTGTCTGAGTGCAATAGAGTTTGAGCGTAAGCGAAAACATAGGGCAGTTTTCCGAAGGGTTTTAGGCTTTTAATAAAATAAAAGCTTTTAAATGCTTTTAAGACCTCTGAAAGCCTTTACAGCAAAGGCTTTCAGCCTTCATACATTGACATTTAGTTGGCAATACATTGACATTTAGTTTGCGGATAACTCTCTATACATGGACATCTAGTTGGCATATATTGACAATAATAATTGCGTCAATATAATAAGAGTTAGTCTGATATGGCGACAATAATGATTGTGTCAATATATAGACAATAATAATTGCGTCCATTCAATGAAGTTTAATAATATGAAAACCACTAATGAAGAAAGAATTAGTTGTGAAAGACAATGTATTAATTGAAGCAAGCTATAACCTCGACTTAGTAGAGCAACGCTTAATCTTATTAGCCATCATCGAAGCAAGGGAGAGTGGGAAAGGCATCAATGCCCATGACCCTCTTTCTATTCATGCCGAAAGCTATATCAATCAATTTGGCGTACATCGCAATGGTGCTTATCAAGCTTTAAAAAATGCTTCTAAAGACTTGTTTGTTCGTCAGTTCAGTTATCAAGAGAAACGCTCGAAAGGGTTAGCAAATGTCACCAGTAGGTGGGTATCAGAAATTGCATATATTGAAGATGCTGCATGTGTCGAACTGATCTTTGCTCCTGCTATTATCCCTTTGATAACTAGACTGGAAGAGCATTTCACTAGCTACGAACTCGAACAGGTTTCAAAGCTCAATAGCGGTTATGCAATCCGTTTATATGAGTTAATCATTGCATGGCGAAGCACTGGTAAAACTCCTGTTATGCAATATGAGGACTTGAGGCAGAAACTCGGAGTTTTGGAAAAAGAATACAAAGTAAAAGCTGACTTCAAAAAACGTGTGCTTGATAGCAGTCTCAAACAAATTAATGAGCACACCGATATTACTGTGAAGTATGAACAGCATAAGACAGGTCGTGAAATTACTGGGTTCTCTTTCAGGTTTAAGCAGAAGCCACAACCAAAAAATACCAATAAGAAGTTACCGCAACGAGATCCGAATACTGAGGATATGTTTGTATCTATGACTGATGCTCAAAGATATATGTTTGGCGCAAAACTGGCTAAACGTATCGAACTAAACGAGTATTCCAGTGGTACAGAATCATACGAAGAATTTGGCAAGCGCATTGCTGAAATGCTTTTAGATGAAACCAAATTCAAGACATTCTATCCGCTGTTAGTTGAAGAAGGCTTTAGAGGTTAATTAGATCGGCTGCCCTCCAAGTCGTCAGACTTGGACCAACTCTGGAAGAGTTGGCAAAGGGTCGAGGGAAAGGATTTCCCCGCTTACGGATACCTAAATTTTTTTCAAAAAAATTTTGGTGTAGTAAGTACACCAAAATCGAATTTAGGTTGACAAAGCAAAATCAAAAGCAAATATTGAACGTAGTTTAATTTTTTGCTTTTGGATTTTGCGATGACTGATTTCGTTATTCTG
>NZ_JAJKFX010000028.1:0-2239 GCF_022869025.1 Acinetobacter sp. F-1
GAGCGAAGCGAGCATAAAGCTTTATGAGCGAAGCGAATCCATTCTTGTTTTTAGCGTCCTAGCCGGTCTTTGAAAAAAACTGCCCCCAGGAATCGAGCGCAGCGAGATTCAATAGAGTTTGAGCGAAGCGAAAACATAGGGCAGTTTTAAATGCCGTTTTTAATTTTTTTGGGCTTTTAATAATAAAAAAGCTTTTAAATGCTTTTAAGCAGTCTGAAAGCATTGATATACGTGCGTTTCAGAGGACATAAGACGACACTTAGTGTGCTAAAAGACGACACTTAGTGTGCTAGAAATTCTCAATAAGACGACACTTAGTGTGCTTTGAAAGACAAAATAAAACATGTCGTTTTAAGCACGTTTAGTTTGCAAGATGCGACAAAATAAAATATGTCTGCTTATTGCTTCTTGATAAGGCTTCACATAAGATCAATAAGACGACATAATAAAATAAGACGCTATATGAAAGATTTAATTGTGAAAGATAACGCTTTAATTAATGCCAGCTACAATCTTGACCTAGTGGAACAACGGTTAATTCTTTTAGCAATAATTGAAGCCCGTGAAAGTGGTAAAGGTATTAATGCGAATGACCCTTTAACTATTCACGCAGAGAGCTATATCAACCACTTTGATGTATTGAAAAATGGTGCTTATCAAGCACTAAAAGAAGCCTGTAAAGACTTGTTTGCTCGTCAATTTAGCTATCAAGAACCAAGAGGAAAAGGAGTAGCTCATATTACCTCACGTTGGGTTTCTCAAATTGCATACATCGAAAAAACGGCATCTGTTGAGTTAATTTTTTCACCTGCAATTATCCCTTTAATAACTCGGCTAGAAAAACAATTTACGAGCTATGAGTTAGAGCAAGTAAAAGGGCTTTCCACTGGCTACGCCATTAGACTTTATGAACTTTTGATTGCTTGGCGTAGTAGTGGGAAAACACCAATTATTGAGCTAAGTGAGTTCAGAGAAAGATTGGGAGTATTAGAAAGTGAATATCATCGAATGCACGACTTTAAAAAGCGTGTTTTAGAACCATCATTAAAGCAAATCAATGAAAATACAGATATTACTGTCAAAGAAGAACAGCACAAAAGAGGACGTAATATTATTGGTTTTTCATTCCGATTTAAACAGAAGGCACAGCCAAAAAAACAACAAAAAACCGACCCTAAACGAGATCCAAACACACCTGATTTCTTTGTCGAAATGACCGATGCACAACGGCATTTGTTTGCACACAAATTATCTGAACTGCCCGAAGTTGGTAGCGAATATGCAGAGATCGGAGAGTCATCCGAAGACTTTACGAAACGCCTTGCAGACATGCTTTTAGAGCCAAAAAAATTCAGGATGTTTTATCCGCTACTGGAACAGCTCGGCTTTGGTTCTAAGAAAATCCAATCAGCACCAATCAAACAGGTCGATGAACCTAAGTTTATAGATTTTCCAAATATGCAGATCAACCGAATTTCTTACGGCATGTCCAGAAATAAAAAATTCAAACATTTGAAGCAAGAGAATGAATCACCTAATGATTTTATGCAACGGCTTTGCATCATGCTAAAAGACCCAAAACAGCAACTTCAATTTTACGATTTCCTAAAATCTAATCCTTGAGTTTCCCCCTCTAAAAAAGATTTCAAAACGCCCCAACTTTTGGGGCTTATTTTTATCTTTTTCAGAGGCCGTTTTTTTGTTTCTCGGAGAGAAACGCGGAAGCGTGCATTCCCTCCTGCTGTCGGAAAATGATAAATCCCCCAAACCGCTAAAAGTTGCCGATCGGCAACTTTTAAAATATCAAATTTTCACACATGGCTTAAAACCGCCTAAAATCGCCTTTAAGCGCACTTTTCTTCAAAACAGGGAAATCTAGCTAAACAGGGCTAAAAACGCCAATAAACGCAAAATAGGAGCATTTAGACCATGAAATTGAGTGATGCTGAAAAAAATAATCGTTTGTCAGAGGTGTTTTTAAAGAAATCAGATCGAGAATATTACGATTTAGAAATCACTGAAGATCATCAAAAACTTTATGATCAGTACGTTTCAGGTGATTTAAACAAGCAAGATTTTGAAGAACAACTAAACAAATTGATCAAGTAACCGAGCGAGTGTCTACGAGCGACTGAGCATTATAAAAATTTGCCCCTGCCTTTTCCCTGATTACAAGCTCCCTGTTGCTTCATAACGAGATTTACAGAGCAAAGCGACTGTAGCCACTGGCTCCATGACG
>NZ_JAJKFX010000029.1:0-1976 GCF_022869025.1 Acinetobacter sp. F-1
TTATGAAGAACAACTTGTGTGGATTTTTACTGGTTGATCGATCGAAATTATTTTCATTGATTGATGGTAGAAATTACTCGAAGTTTATTTGAGAAATATTTGTCAGAAAATTGATGAGCCAAGATTGGTGTCCTTTAGGCACTACTGATTTTAAACTGAAGAGTTTGATCATGGCTCAGATTGAACGCTGGCGGCAGGCTTAACACATGCAAGTCGAGCGGATGAAAGTAGCTTGCTACTGGATTCAGCGGCGGACGGGTGAGTAATGCTTAGGAATCTGCCTATTAGTGGGGGACAACATCTCGAAAGGGATGCTAATACCGCATACGTCCTACGGGAGAAAGCAGGGGATCTTCGGACCTTGCGCTAATAGATGAGCCTAAGTCGGATTAGCTAGTTGGTGGGGTAAAGGCCTACCAAGGCGACGATCTGTAGCGGGTCTGAGAGGATGATCCGCCACACTGGGACTGAGACACGGCCCAGACTCCTACGGGAGGCAGCAGTGGGGAATATTGGACAATGGGGGGAACCCTGATCCAGCCATGCCGCGTGTGTGAAGAAGGCCTTTTGGTTGTAAAGCACTTTAAGCGAGGAGGAGGAGCTCTTGGTTAATACCCAAGATGCTTGGACGTTACTCGCAGAATAAGCACCGGCTAACTCTGTGCCAGCAGCCGCGGTAATACAGAGGGTGCAAGCGTTAATCGGATTTACTGGGCGTAAAGCGCGCGTAGGTGGCCAATTAAGTCAAATGTGAAATCCCCGAGCTTAACTTGGGAATTGCATTCGATACTGGTTGGCTAGAGTATGGGAGAGGATGGTAGAATTCCAGGTGTAGCGGTGAAATGCGTAGAGATCTGGAGGAATACCGATGGCGAAGGCAGCCATCTGGCCTAATACTGACACTGAGGTGCGAAAGCATGGGGAGCAAACAGGATTAGATACCCTGGTAGTCCATGCCGTAAACGATGTCTACTAGCCGTTGGGGCCTTTGAGGCTTTAGTGGCGCAGCTAACGCGATAAGTAGACCGCCTGGGGAGTACGGTCGCAAGACTAAAACTCAAATGAATTGACGGGGGCCCGCACAAGCGGTGGAGCATGTGGTTTAATTCGATGCAACGCGAAGAACCTTACCTGGTCTTGACATAGTAAGAACTTTCCAGAGATGGATTGGTGCCTTCGGGAACTTACATACAGGTGCTGCATGGCTGTCGTCAGCTCGTGTCGTGAGATGTTGGGTTAAGTCCCGCAACGAGCGCAACCCTTTTCCTTATTTGCCAGCGGGTTAAGCCGGGAACTTTAAGGATACTGCCAGTGACAAACTGGAGGAAGGCGGGGACGACGTCAAGTCATCATGGCCCTTACGACCAGGGCTACACACGTGCTACAATGGTCGGTACAAAGGGTTGCTACCTAGCGATAGGATGCTAATCTCAAAAAGCCGATCGTAGTCCGGATTGGAGTCTGCAACTCGACTCCATGAAGTCGGAATCGCTAGTAATCGCGGATCAGAATGCCGCGGTGAATACGTTCCCGGGCCTTGTACACACCGCCCGTCACACCATGGGAGTTTGTTGCACCAGAAGTAGGTAGTCTAACCGCAAGGAGGACGCTTACCACGGTGTGGCCGATGACTGGGGTGAAGTCGTAACAAGGTAGCCGTAGGGGAACCTGCGGCTGGATCACCTCCTTAACGAAAGATTGACGATTGGTAAGAATCCACAACAAGTTGTTCTTCATAAAGATGTATCTGAGGGTCTGTAGCTCAGTTGGTTAGAGCACACGCTTGATAAGCGTGGGGTCACAAGTTCAAGTCTTGTCAGACCCACCAAATCTGACTAACGAAGCATGCAAGTGCTGAAGCAAACAGAACAGAACGATACATTGACTTATTGATAAGCTGGGGACTTAGCTTAGTTGGTAGAGCGCCTGCTTTGCACGCAGGAGGTCAGGAGTTCGACTCTCCTAGTCTCCACCAT
>NZ_JAJKFX010000003.1:0-276972 GCF_022869025.1 Acinetobacter sp. F-1
CCTGCTTATGCGGGGGGTGTTTTTTTGTGCGTGAAGAAAGGCTTAGGTGATCACTCAGATGAAATCTCCACAGAAAAAATGAGCGAAAGGCGTATACTGGATCTATCTAAGGAGCGGATATGTCCTCAAATTCATCTTCTAGCCATATTGAATATGGTACTACCGCATTTAAAGCAGTACTTTTTTCCTTATTTCTTGCCGGCTTTGCCATTTTCTCATCTTTGTATTGCCTACAGCCGATGATGCCCATTTTGGCAGATTATTTTCAGGTCAGTCCGACTCAAAGTAGTTTTCCCTTATCACTTTCTACTCTTGCCTTAGCCATTGGTTTGCTATTTACCGGACTGATTTCAGACCGTTTCGGACGTAAACCGGTGATGGTCTGCTCCCTGGCATTGATTGCAATTTTGTTAATGCTCAGTTCGATACTATCTCTTTGGTCGGTATTCTTATTGATTCGGATCTTGATTGGTCTCTGTGTCAGTGGTGTGGCGGCAGTCGCCATGACTTATATCGGGGAAGAAATTGCCGAAAAAGATATCGGTTTCGCCATGGGCTTATATATTTCTGGCACGGCAATTGGCGGTATGGGAGGGCGTTTGATTGCCGGAGTTCTAGTTGATTTTATCTCCTGGCAATCTGCTACTCTGATAATTGGTATTTTAAATATCTGTATTGCAGGATTATTTTATTATCTGTTGCCGGCATCGCAACATTTTAAGGCTTATCCGATCAAGTTTAATCGATTCAAAAACTCATTCAGGCATAATCTGGCCGATCCGAAACTTCGGATTTTATTTCTGCAAGGTTTTATCCTGATGGGCTGTTTTGTCTCGATATTTAACTATCTCAGCTATCGTTTGCTTCAGGCACCTTTTGAATTATCACAGGCCTGGATTGGTTTAATCTCGGTGACATATTTGGCTGGTATTTATAGCTCCCCCCGAGCGGCACATTGGGGTCGGCATTACGGTAAATTCAAGACATTGGTCGTCATGATGCTGATGATGCTCCTTGGATTAACGCTCATGCTACTCAACCAGCTGGCTCTGGTCTTTATCGGATTACTAATCTTCACTTTTTCATTTTTTGCCGCGCACTCTACTGCAAGTAGCTGGGTGTCGATCCAGTCGCTACAATATCGGGCAGTCGGTTCTTCGCTATATTTATTCTGTTATTACCTCGGTTCTAGTGTGTTGGGCAGTTCGAGTGGACTGGTCTGGGAAAATTATGGTTGGAGTGGATTAACTGCATTTATTACACTACTGTTGCTGAGTGGTCTGGCATTCAGTTTCAAGCTCCGTTCAGATTAGAACATCGTATTTAGATTTTTCTCTATAAAATAAACCCTGTGCATTTATCTTGCGGATCATTTTGCTTTCAATTCTGATGATGACCAGGCCTTGATTCGCTTAGTTCCTGATTTTGTATAAATTATAATCAAGCAAGCTGGGTCTAATTCATGGTAAAATGATCGGCTTTCATCTTTGATCTTATTTTAGATCTCCTATCATCTGCCAGCCGAGAATTGCTAGCCATGTCTACTGCTTATACCATGCAGACTGCGCCAAAAGCGTTGTTTGATTACGACAAATATTGGGCGTCTTGTTTTGACCCTGCGCCTTTTTTGCCGATGTCACGCGAGGAAATGGATCAACTCGGCTGGGACAGCTGTGACTTTATTCTGGTCTGTGGCGATGCCTATATTGATCATCCGTCTTTCTGTTCAGGTATTATTGGCCGGGTATTAGAAGCCCAAGGCTTTCGTGTCGGTATTATTGCACAGCCAGACTGGACCAACGTGGATGCGTTCCGCGTTCTGGGTAAACCGAATATTGCTTGGGGGGTAACGGCAGGGAACATGGATTCCATGATCAACCGTTATACCGCCGACCGTAAAATCCGCTCGGATGATGCCTATTCCCCAGATAATCAGCCAAATAAACGTCCAGACCGTGCAGCAACTGTATATTGTCAGCGTGTCCGTGAAGCATATCCAGATGTGCCTGTATTATTAGGTGGAATTGAAGCTTCTCTGCGTCGTATTGCACATTATGATTACTGGTCAGATAAAGTCCGTCGTTCAGTGTTGATGGACTCAAAAGCCGATCTTTTGATGTACGGCAATGGCGAACGCTCAATTACCGAAATTATGCATCGTCTGGCGCGTGGCGAAAAAATTCACGAGATTACCGATGTTCGCGGTACTGCGTTCATTGTCAATAAACATAACCGTGCATCGAAAGCAAAGTTTGTCGAAATTGCCTCGAATGATGTTGATGCGATTGGCCGTGTCGATCCAATCATTAACCCTTATGTGATGACTGAAGATCTGGAAGGTTGTGAAATTGAAAAAGACAAAGATAGTCTGACTCAATATCAAGGTTTCCAGAAAGAGCCTGTCGCCAATCCGATTGTGCGGGCCGGCGATGAGCTAGATCCTGATACGCAAATCGTGCAATTACAACCCGCTTCAAAAGCAATTAAACATAAATTACCACCGCGTGAACTGGCCGTAATTCGCTTGCCTGCATTTGAAGAAGTGGCTGCAGATCCGGTGCTTTATGCCCATGCCAACCGAATTTTGCATTTAGAAACCAATCCGGGCAATGCCCGTGCCATGGTACAAAAGCATGGTGAACGTGATGTCTGGCTAAATGCGCCACCAATTCCGTTGACCACGGAAGAAATGGACTATGTGTTTGACCTGCCTTATGCACGTTTGCCACATCCTGCTTATGGTGAAGCGCGTTTTCCAGCGTTTGACATGATCAAGTTCTCTGTGAACATCATGCGTGGCTGTTTTGGTGGCTGTACCTTCTGTTCGATTACAGAACATGAGGGTCGTATTATCCAGAACCGTTCTGAAGAGTCAATTCTGCGTGAAGTGGAAAAAATCCGTGATACGGCGCCGGGCTTTACCGGGATTATTTCAGACCTAGGTGGCCCGACAGCCAACATGTACCGTCTGGCTTGTAAAGATCCAGAGATTGAAAAGAACTGCCGTAAACCGTCGTGTGTCTTCCCGGGGGTATGTCAGAACCTGCATACCGATCATGCACCATTGACCCAGTTATACCGTAAAGCACGTTCTTTACCGGGTATTAAGAAGATCTTGATTGGTTCTGGTTTACGTTATGACTTAGCGGTTTTAAACCCTGAATATGTCAAAGAACTGGTAACCCATCACGTCGGTGGTTATTTAAAAATTGCACCGGAACATACCGAAAAAGGCCCACTCAATAAAATGATGAAGCCGGGAATCGGAACCTATGATCGTTTCAAACAGATGTTTGAACGTTATAGTAAGGAAGCTGGCAAGGAACAGTATCTGATTCCTTATTTCATTGCGGCGCATCCGGGGACTACCGATTACGACATGATGAACCTTGCGATTTGGCTGAAGAAGAACGGTTTCCGTGCTGACCAAGTACAGACCTTCTATCCATCACCGATGGCAACGGCTACCACCATGTATTACACCGGTAAAAACCCGCTTGCCAAAGTGGCACGTTATACCGAGCAAGTAGATATTGTCAAAGGCGATAAACGTCGTCGTCTGCACAAAGCTTTCTTGCGTTACCATGATTCAAACAACTGGCCGTTGTTGCGTGAAGCTCTGAGAGAAATGGGTCGTCAGGATTTGATTGGTAACTCCAAACAGCATTTGATTCCGACTTATCAGCCTGCTGGCAGTGCAGAAGGTCAATACCAGTCTGCGCGCAAGAAAAACTCGACAGTGGCGGGTGATTCGCAGAAACGTACCGGTGAGCAGGGAAATCGTGGCAAGGCTGCACAAGCTCAGTCCCGTCCTTCAAATACCAAGAAGCGTCCTGAGCGTGGTCAAATCCTGACCCAGCACACAGGCCTACCGCCGCGTGAAACAGGGGATGCCAAAAAACCATTTGGTGGGTCAAAGCCGAAAGCAAAGCCTAAATCACGTGCATAATTGAGTTAATAGAAAAGACACTTCGGTGTCTTTTTTTAGCACTTAGGTAAAGTAACGTAGCTTGAAACGAGGACTGGAAAATGTAAAAGGATGTATTATTTACATTAAGTCTGGCTTAAAAGTGATATAAAAATAACACTTTATCGGAATTGTTCTACAGTTGGGCAGATTTGTATTGCGATCAATTCTAGGGATGTTTTAGAGTGCATTATCAGTACTTTAAATCCACTTTCATTGACATAGGGAAAGATGTCATTTTAGGTAACGCAGAATCAGGTTTTGATACCGGTTGTATGGGTATCTAAGCAGATTAGTTGTAAGACCTATTTAAAATAAAGTGTGAGTTTATACTGCACCACAATAAAACAAAAATGATGATAAGAATGCAAGGATTGAGGCATGACCACCTATATTATGATTGGGAGTTTCCTGCTCTTCTGTGTCGTGCTCATGGCATGGAAAACGCTCGGAAATAATTCCAAACCACAAGACAGCGCGTTAAAGCAGCGTGCTATTTTTAACCTGAATGAGCAATTGACCTTCACGCGTTTGAAGGAAGTATTACCTGAATATATTATTTTGGCCCATGTGTCCTATGATGCCTTAATGACCACCAAATTTAACCGGACGCGACATAAATATCGCAACCTGACTGCAGATTTTGTGATTATGGATCAACAGCATCAGATTATAGCCATTGTGGCTGTGGATGATCCTTTAATCTTGAAGCGTCCACAGCAGACTGGTTTTCAGGATGCCTTGTTGAGTATGGCCGGTTATCGGGTGATTCGCTACGATGATGTGCCGGAATATTACCAGTTGCGGCAAGATTTTCTGCAGGAGCAAGCGCAAATGAAGAAAATGCCCAAATATACGGTCAGCAATGATCTGAAAAAGTATTATTTATATTCAGATTTAGAGCGCAGTAAAATCAAAGCAGTAGGTTAAAATAAAAAAGCATGCCATGAGCATGCTTTTTTATGCATATCGATTTTGCCACATTATTCTGGTTTGACGGCCACGACTGTCATTTCAACCAAAACCCGTGGATCATAAAGTTTTGCCTCGACACAGGTACGAGGTAATGCTTCGATATCAGCCACCCATGCATCCCAGATTTCATTAAATGCCGCATAATCTTTTTCAATGTCTTTTAAATAGATGGTCACCGACATGATGTGACTTTTGTCTGTACCGGCATCTGCCAGAAACTGGTCGATAATATCTAAAGTTTGTTGGGTTTGACCTTTGATATCCAGCTCAACATCTGTGGCCAGTTGCCCGGCAAGATGTACCAGATTGCCCGTAATGGCAATTTCCGAAAAGCGTTTCGAGATATGTAAGCGTTCCACTGTCATATTATTCATCCTGCGTTTTGGGCATCAGGGCTGCGACCAGTGCAGTCAGCAAGCAACCCACTGCCAGATAGAGGGCAATATAATGCCATGAACCGTCTGCCCAAATCACCCATACTGCTGCAATAAATAGGGTAAAACTACCACCAATAGTACTGGCCATCTGATAGCCAATGCCGACACCGCTATAGCGATATTCGGTACCGAACAGGGAAGTGAAAATCGGTTGATGAACCTTGACCACCCTGTCGTATACAACATTTGCCAGTAAAATTGTACCAACAATGATCATTCAGGTGTTTTGTGCATCGAGTGCCATAAAGAATGAAAAGGCCGAGAGCGCACCAATCAAACCACCCCAGACACATATTTTTTGATGATGAAATGTATCCACCCGTCAGGCAAAAAAACGGAATGCTGAAACAGCGGATTGCACCGACCATCAAGGTGATATTCCAGAAGAACTGTTTGTCCATGCCAGATGACTGCTAAAAATTCCCATCAGGACGACGGTTAAGACCTGCATTTTCTTATGGCCAAGCTAGTGACCAAAGATCATGCCATCTAAGGGCAAAACAGAAAGCCAACACCAAAAGTGGCCAATGCCGCCAGAGTGTCCATATTCTCACCAATGCTGTGAAAACTGATCTTTAAAAATTAAGGTTGTAACAATGCCGTAAAGGAGAAAATCATACCAATCGACAATAGCACCCACAAAACTAGACAGCGCAGCTTTACGCGTATTGTTCTTGAACCACAGAAAGATTTACAGAAGACATGCAGGAAGGAAGTCCATGAGTTACATCAGAGTTGCCCTGTAATATTCGGATTTGATCGTCACGCCAATCACAGGACAGCATGCTGAAAGTAAAGGTGATTTTCAGCATCTCAGCATATACATGGATAATGCATTGCGCAGATAGAGTACTCTAAAAAATCAAAATATAAAAATAAAGTTGCTGTATTTTTAAACTGATGTTCAAAACATGAACAAAAGTCGTTTAGAGCAGTAATAATTGGGTTTCAGTCTCGGGGGCGCTGAGTTGATAGACGCCGACACCGATCAGCCGGAATTGCATCTGCGGCGCGATATGCAGATCATCCAATAGTAAGTCCAAGGCTTGTGCTAATTCTTGCGGACTGCGCAAGAGCTGCTTAAAACTTTTACTGTGTTGCATCACCTGAAAATTCTTGAGCTTTAATTTGACCGTCACGCCGCGAGCCGAAAGTTGTTTTTTTTGCAAGCTTTGCCACAGTTGTGCAACTAAAGCTTCCCAATAAGAATGGCACTGATTTAAATAAAGATCATCATCAAAGGTGGTCTCTTTGGAAATCTGCTGACGTTCCCGTTCTACTTCGACTGGTCGTTCATCAATGCCTTGCGCATATAAAAACAGCCGCCGTCCATATTTACCAAAATGCTGAATCAGAATGGCTTCATCCATCTGTTGTAAGTCACCCAAGGTATCCAGATTCAGGCTTTTCAGTTTTTCCTGGGTGACTTTACCCACCCCGGGAATTTTCTTCAGCGGCAGATTCTGAATAAAACGCTGCACCTGTGAGGGCTTGATCACACAGATGCCATTCGGTTTGTGCCAGTCCGAGGCAATTTTGGCCAGAAATTTATTCGGTGCCACGCCGGCAGAAGCAGTCAGTCCAGTCACTTGAACAATATCCTCCCGAATCCGCATGGCGACCTCGGTAGCACTCGGAATCTGTTGTAAATTTTCTGTGACATCCAGAAAGGCTTCATCTAGCGATAAAGGCTCAATCAGGGCGGTATATTGCTGGAAAATTTGATGGATCTGAGCAGAGACCTGACGGTATTTGGCAAAGTCCGGCTCAATTACGATGACCTGCGGACAGAGCTTGCGCGCCTGTCCCATCGACATGGCAGAACGTAGACCATATTCGCGTGCCGGATAGGAGGCAGCCGCAACCACCGCCCGGGGATGATGCGAGGCAATCACCACAGGCAGGTGTCTGAGTTCTGGACGTTCACGCAGCTCGACCGAGGCATAAAACGCATCCATATCGATATGAATAATTTTGCGCATAGCCGCTATCTTAAGGGGCTTTAATCTGCTTGGGAAGAGACCGTTTCGCGGAGTAAGTAAGGCTGTGGGCCGCTGAGCAGGATGACTTTAGTGCCTTGTGCCTCGGCGGCCTGAATCAGCAGATTTAAACTTTTTGGCGTGTCATCTGCAAGGCGGGGTAAAAATTGTAGCGGCTGGCTTAAAGGCTGGAAAAAATCATCCCAATGTATCGGGATGACCACTTTGGGTTTGAGCGTTTGCAGGGTTTCAGCCAGATAGTGCTGCTGATAGTCATTGGACTGTCTGGAGAGCTGGGCAATACCCAAAAATAACGTATCGACCTGCAGGTTTTTAAATTGATCCGGGATAAATCCGGTACTGGCCTTGACCAGAATCTTGTGTCCTGAATGCTCAATCAGGTAATCAAAACTGCCGCCTTCCTTAAATTCGGAAAATTTGGCCGGCAGGGCTAAAGGTTGGAATAACTCTTCGCCTAGGTCATCATTTACCGCTGTGGCTGGCGTATGTTGTGAAGGAATTGCGGTTACTTGAAATTTGTTGACGTGCTGTATTTGCTCAGGCGTGACGGAGTGTAACTGCTGCGGACTTACTTTGGGATTTGCCCGGGCGATATTCAGGCTAGTGGGTGAACCGATGACAGCGGTTTCAGGAAGCATTTCCAGTAAAGCCGGTAGATCCAGAACATGATCATAATGCGAGTGACTGACCAGAATGGCTTTGGCCCGGTGCAGTTCATGCTCTTGAATTAGCTGCCTTAATAGCACGCTATCACTCTGAATTGGACCGCTAAGCACTTGCGACAACGACGGCCGGCTAAAGAAACCATCTATCAGGATCTGATCCTGACCATCATCCAGCAACAGGGTGGAAACACCGAAAAATTTAACGTTTAGTCCAGAACGAGAGGAACTGCTTTGCGGCTGCCAGTTCTGAAAGTCACTGAGCTTGCCTGAAGGTTGCAGCAGATAAGCCAGCACACCCACGCTGAGCAGCAGAACAATCACCAGACTGAGTAAAATACCTTTAATCCATTTCAAGATTTTTATTTCCTTATTTTTCTACTTTTATAAAGCGCTTGTTTTCAATCGATCGATTTTATTTGGCCTGATGAGTAGATGATGGTACTGCAATTGCATTCATTTTCAGAAAATCCAGCCACTGCTGTTCTGAGCCATAGAACACATTCAGATCCACAGTTGTACTAATGCCGGGAATTTTACCCTGATTGCTATGTTGCCAGAAGGTCCATTTGGGCTGGTTGTTTAAATCGGGCAGACCCTTATACTCGCGTACCCAGAGTGGCACTTCGGGAAAATATCCTGCCAGTACAATATTATAAAATGCTTTAGAAATATAGAAAATTGGCTGTTTGCCATAATGCTTTTGCAGGGCATCGTGCATGATCTGGATTTCGTTTAGAAGCTGCTCTTTGGAATAGGTATTGATGCAATTGCTGTCATATTCCAGATCAATCACCGGCGGTAAAGCATTGGCTTGCTTGGGGACGGAGTCGATAAAGTTCTGTGCCTGAATGCTGCCATCGCGACAAAGCCGATAGAAATGATAGGCACCGACCAGAAAGCCGCGTTCCCGCGCCTTGAGCCAGTTCTCTTGAAAACGCGTATCTTTAAAGTCACCACCTTCTGTGGCTTTCAGATAGACAAAACGGTATTTTTCCGGCGAAATCTGCTGCCATTGAATTTCTTGTTGATGGTGTGATACATCGAAACCCTGGATCGGATAATCTGCTGCATGCGCAGAAGGGGCTTTAATCAGGCAAAGATAAATCATGGCGATAATCATCACGGCGATCAGAATGCCAAGCCCGATGAAAAGCGGCTGTTTGAATCTGTTCAGAGCCAGATTTTTTTGCATTTTCAGTTCTTACCTGTATCTAAACCTGAGCTTAAAGGCTGCATTCGCCTGGCGTTAATATATCGTATTAAACAGGGGTGTTTTTAGGAATATGCCAGAAAATATAAGCCGCAATAATATTGATACAGCCTAAACAGATCAGTGACACATGAAAAGCAGCCACCAGATTGTCAGCGCCGTAATAGGCACTCAGCATGTTGACCAGGGTGCCTGCCAGCGCCACCCCAATACTCATTGACAGCATCATGATCATCGACAGGAAACTGTTGCCGCTACTGGCATCCTGCTGGCTTAAGTCCTTTAAAGTCAGGGTATTCATCGATACAAATTGTAGGGAATTTAAAATGCCGAAGATAAAGAAATGAATTGCACGCAGCCAGATCGGGGTGTCCGCCGTGGTCAGGGCAAAACTGGCAATACACAGACCCACCAATAAGGTATTGACCAGCAAAACCCGACGATAACCAAAACGCTGAATGATTTTTCGGATAATCGGTTTAGACGCCAGAGAGCCGAGTACGGTTGGAATCATCAATAGACCGGTAATAAAGGGCTCAAAACCAAAGGCGACTTGCAACATAAGGGGGAGTAAAAATGGAATCGAGTTACCGCCAAGACGGGCAAAAAAATTCCCCAGAATGCCAATCGCATAAATTTTATTTTTAAAGAGCCGACTGCGGAACAGGGCGTTGCTATGCGTATGCGAATGATAGGCATACATCAGGGCCGCCAAGATTCCGGCCAGAATCAGACTCAGACTCCACCACAGCGAATTTTGTGGACTGGCAAAATTTTCAATTCCCAGACAGAGTCCCACCATGGCCACAACCAGCAAGACAAAGCCCCAATAATCAAAGCGAGCGACCAGCGGTTCAATGACATTCGGCATGGCCTTAAAAGTAATCAGCGCTCCCAGTAAGCCAATCGGCAGATTGATCAGGAAAATCCATTGCCAGGACAGATATTCCACCATCCAGCCCCCAAGAGTTGGACCAATCAGGGGGCCAATCAGGCCGGCCAGACTCATTAGGCTCATGGCAGCCAGAAACTGGGTACGGGGAATGATCTTGAGCATGGCCAAACGGCCGACGGGGAGCAGTAAGGCGCCACCCATTCCTTGCAAGATCCGATAAGCCAGTAATTCATTCAGACTATCTGACCAGGCACAGCCCAAAGAGGCCAAAGAGAAAATAATAATTGCAGCAAAATAGATATTTCTGACGCCGAAACGGTCTGCCAGCCAGCCACTCAAGGGAATACAGGCTGCCACAGACAAGACATAAGCCACCACAACACTGTGCATGCGTAAAGGATCGGCCTGTAAGTTATGTGCAATCGCGGGCAGAGCTGTATTAATAATGGTGGTATCCAGCCCCTGCATAAAAAATCCGATCGATACCAACAAGACTAGCAGTCTGAATTCGGGATCTAAGGCTTGATGCGTAGGCGTGGCATTCATAATTCTGGAAAACTGAAAATTTTGAATAGTTTAAAGGAAGATTAAGGCACAGGTGTAGTGAATACGTGTGAACTTTTTTTCAAGATATAAATCAGTTATAAGTGTAAAACTCATAACAAAGTGAGTATTTATCAGATCGGAGCTCCATAGCTGTAAAGAGCGATAAAAATAAAATTAAAGCAGTACTTTTTTGTTTATAAACAGCTTTCTCTGTCAATTTCATCTTCATCAAATGAAAATATGACAAAATTGTCATGAAAATGAAATAAAACCGTCATAATCTTGGGCCAACTTTTCAGCAATGCTGAAATCTCCTCGCGTATAGGTTTGTTTTTATGACAATCGAGATTTTGATGGTGATCGGCTTCTGTTTAGCCGCTTATTCTATTGTCGGAAATGATGTGCCTCAAACCTTAGGGACATTTATTTCCTCGAATTCACATCGTCCATGGTGGGTGTTGTGGATTTATATCAGCTCAATTTTAATTGTCGTATTGGTCTATGGTTGGTATGCATCCGGGGTGGGTGATGCCTCATACGGCCGTTTAGAAACGATTCCTTTCCCTGAAGGTGGCATTACCTGGCTGTACATTGTGCCGCCTATTCTCCTGTTAATGCTCACCAAATACGGGATTCCAGTCAGTACCACCTTCCTGGTCCTTACGATTTTCTCTCCTGCCAGCCTGGGCTCGATGATGGTCAAATCGATGATGGGCTATGCCGTCGCCTTTATCGTGGCGATTGTTATCTATCGTTTTGTGGTCAAGCAGCTGGCACGCCATTTTGCCAAGACACGTCATCAGGAGCACTCCAAGGTCTGGATGGGCTTGCAGTGGGTCTCTACCGGTTTCCTGTGGAGTCAATGGCTGATTCAGGATCTGGCTAACATCTTCGTGTATGTGCCACGTCAGGTGCCGTTTGAATTCCTGATGTTTGCGATTACGGTATTCGTGGTCTTGCTGGGCGTGATTCTGTATCAACGTGGTGGGGCCATCCAGAACATTGTCGACACCAAAACTGGTGTCACCGATATTCGTGCTGCCACGATTATCGACTTCCTGTATGCCATTATCCTGTTGATCTTCAAAGAGTGGAGCAATATTCCAATGAGTACTACCTGGGTGTTCCTGGGCTTACTCGCAGGTCGTGAATTTGCCATGTCGATGATTCTGGATGAAGTCAACAAACATCGGACTTCACGTAATGTCAGTGCAGATGCGATGAAACTGATGTTCGGTCTGGCCATGTCTGTGATTCTGGCGACCACATTGCCGGTGTTCTATGATTTTGTGACGAATTATGGTCAATAACTAGCAGCCATAATCCATAAAAAAAGCGAGCCCAGTGCTCGCTTTTTTACTTTGAATGCTTTAAACCACAAATCTTTGTGGATGGCCCAAATTGGTTAATGAGCTATAAATTTCATTTTCATCTTCGCAAACAATTAGTTTGGCGCGATGCTGGGGAGGCAAAAACCCGTCTTCAACGGCACGGTCCAGCTGCATAATCAAGGCATCATAAAAACCGTTAACGTTATATAGCATCATGGGTTTCTGGTGCTGGTTCAGCTGGCCCCAGGTAGCAATTTCCAGGATTTCCTCAAAGGTTCCCAGTCCGCCTGGCAAGGCCACAAAGGCACAGGCACGATCTGCCATCATGGCCTTACGTTGGTGCATGCTGGTGACGACATGTAATTCGGTAAGCTGGTTATGGGCAATTTCATAGTCCAGCATAAATTCGGGAATAACGCCGACTGCTTCACCACCATGCTGAATCATGGCATCCGCGACCTGTCCCATCAGGCCGATACTGGCACCGCCGTAAACCAGTCCGAAGCCATGTTCTGCCAGCCCTTGCGAGAGTTGAACGGCTTTTTCCAGATAAACCGGTTTATTGCCGGCACGTGAACCACAATAGAGAGCCACTAAAGGACGTGTTGTTTTTGGGGAGTTGTCTTTAAAATAATTGGTCATTTGAATTACGCTTTGCATTTATTTTCTTCACCTTATCATTTTTCTTTCTGGTGACTCTAGCTTAATTAATAAATATGACAATTCTGTGGGCGGCTACATTTTCACTGCAATAGGGCTCAGCAAAATTCATCGATAAACAGCCATGAAAACAGGTGAATTTCAAATTGATCTTGATATACTGAAAATTGGTTTCACAACAATAGAACGAAAATGGGTAGTGGTAGTTGGCCGTGTAACGCTATAAATCGCCGTCAAGTAATTGGTATTGTTCAATATCAAAAATATTATGCTGTTTCATTACAGTCTCGGTTCATTCAATGCTGCAGTCCTGAGCTTCAGGAGCCAAGCGTATGATCTTTGAATGGATGTCGGACCCTTCAGCCTGGGTCGGTTTACTCACGTTAATTGTTCTTGAGATTGTACTCGGGATCGACAATCTGGTTTTTATTGCCATTTTGGCGGAGAAACTGCCACCAGAACAACGTAATGCCGCGCGGATTGTGGGCTTAATGCTGGCCCTGGTGATGCGTTTGATCTTGCTGGCTTCGATTGCCTGGGTGGTCACTCTTACTGATCCACTGTTCCATATATTTGATCATGCTTTCTCGGGTCGAGATCTGATTCTATTGTTTGGTGGGGTGTTCCTGCTGTTTAAAGGCACCATGGAACTGCATGAGCGTCTGGAAGCCAAACCGGTCATTAAAGAAGAAAATCCGGTCCATGCAGTATTCTGGATGGTGATTGTCCAGATCGTGGTGCTGGATGCCGTATTCTCATTGGACAGCGTAATTACTGCAGTAGGTATGGTCAAAGACCTGTCAGTGATGATGATTGCCGTGATTATTGCCATCGGGATTATGCTCTGGGCATCCAAAGCCCTGATGGATTTTGTCAACAGACATCCGACCGTGGTGATTCTGTGTCTGGGCTTCCTGATGATGATCGGTTTCTCGCTGGTGGTGGAAGGCTTCGGTTTCCATATTCCGAAAGGTTATCTGTATGCTGCAATTGGCTTCTCGGTGATTGTCGAATTTATTAACCAGACCATGAAACGCAATCAGGAAAAAATGGTGACCACCACGGATATGCGTTACCGAACTGCTTCTGCAGTGATGCGGATGCTCGGTGGTAAACCTGCTCAGGACAATGATTCTTCGGAGCCGGAAGATGTTCTGGCAACCCGTGCCTTTGCTGATGAAGTCTTTAATGATGACAACGGCATCTATCACAGTGTCATGGTGCAGGGAGTTTTGGGTCTGTCTGAACGTCCAGTCAAGTCGGTAATGACGCCACGTCCTGAACTGGAATGGATCGATCTGGACAATGATGCCGACAGCATCAAAGCACAATTGTTGCAGATGAGCCATTCGCGTTTGATCATCGCTCGCGGCGAACTGGACAATATTGCCGGTGTGGTGCTGACCCATAAAGTCCTGAATGAATATATTGAAACTGGGGTGCTGGACTTTGAAAAGCATTTACGTGAGCCAGTCATCGTACATGAAAATGCTCAGGTACTGATGGTGATGGATCAGTTGCGTCAAGCTCCCTTACAGATGGCGATTGTGCTGAATGAATATGGCTCAATTGAAGGGATTGCCACGCCGATTGATATTCTTGAAGCGATTGCTGGTGAATTCCCGGATGAAGATGAGCTACAAGCCGCCGCAGAAAGCCTGGAAGATGGTAGCCTGATTCTGGATGGTTCTACCGATATTCGTCACGTTTCCTTGCTGCTGGATCGTGATCTGGTCAATGAAACCGAAGAATATTCAACCCTGTCCGGCTATGTGTTATTCCATATGGCACGTTTACCACATAGCGGTGAAAAGTTTGAAGCAGACGGGCATATCTTTGAGGTCGTGACTATGGACGGTCATAAGATCGATAAAGTGCATATCATTCCGCAGCTTCCTGCACAGGACTAGACTCTAGCCAGTGTTTGGCCTGTAAAGTTTGCTAAAATAGCCCGCATTGTCGGGCTATTTTTATGGAACTGAAATGTCAGAAGCATGTCCATGTGGACAAGGCGAATATCACAACTGTTGTCAGCCGCTGCATGCAGGACAACAGGTCGCAGAGACTGCACAGCAACTCATGCGTTCCCGTTATAGTGCCTTCGCCAAGCATGAAATCGATTACATCAAAACCACCACCGCGCTGGGTCAGCAACAGGCACTGGACCTGCAAGCGATTAGTGATTGGAGCAAGGCCAATCAGTGGTTAAAACTTGAAATTGTTCAAACCAATGAAAAACTAGATAAAAATCATGCCTTAGTCGAGTTTAAGGCGCATTTTCATGATGGCAAGCAGGCACAAGTGCATCATGAAGCTTCGCATTTTGTAAAATTTGAAGGCCACTGGTATTTTCTGGACCCGACCACGGAGCAGAAACTCAGCATGAAACAGGTTTGCATTTGTGGCTCGGGGAAAAAATTTAAGCAATGTTGTGCGGGATTTTTATAACTTTCACATAGATTTAGCTTAGAATAAGCGCCATCTCAAAGCCTCAGGTGGAAGCAGGGCGATGTTACTGACCGTCATCTATATTATTGCAATTACCGCTGAAGCGATGACCGGGGCACTGTCTGCTGGCCGGCGCAGCATGGACTGGTTTGGTGTCATGATCATTGCCTGTGTTACGGCATTGGGTGGTGGTTCGGTCCGTGATGTTCTGCTGGGACATTATCCTTTAACCTGGGTCAAACACCCCGAATATCTGGTGCTGACCTGTTGCGCTGCTTTCGTCACCATCCTGATTGCAAAATGGATGCGCCAGTTACGTAATGTCTTCCTGGTACTGGATGCCTTGGGTCTGATTGGTTTTACCATTATTGGCTGCCAGATTGCTCTGGAAATGGGACATGGTTTTGTGGTGAGTGCCGTTGCAGGTGTCTTGACCGGTGTATCCGGCGGGATCTTGCGTGACATCCTATGTAATGATGTACCTTTGGTTTTCCGTCGTGAACTGTATGCCAGTATTGCTTTTGTTTCAGTGATCTTTTACTGGCTCTGTAGCCATTACGGCTTGTCGCAGGACCTGACCATTCTTTCCACCCTGATTTTCGGCTTTAGCTTGCGTTTGATCGCCATCTATTTTGGACTGGAAATGCCAAAATTCATTTATAAAGAAGATGATGAACATTCGGCATCTTCCAAAGACGAATCCTGATTTGTAATCGTCATGAATGCGGCTATAAAAAATAGCCGCATTCAGCTTAATTCATAGTATAAAAAATACAAAGCAGCCTACCTGTTGAGAAAGCAGCATCTCCCGTTCCACCTGATCAGAGATTTTTGTTATGGATTTAGTTTCTCGCATACAACGCTTACCGATTGGTCGGTTTCATTACACCTTGCTGGTGGTGATTGGACTCGGTTGGATGTTTGATGCCATGGATACCGGATTGATTTCGTTTATTCTGGCAAAAATGGCTGAAGACTGGCAGATGACTGCGGATCAAAAAAGCTGGGTAGTGTCGATTGGTTTTGTTGGTATGGCAATCGGTGCAATCTGTTCAGGTGGTCTGGCAGACCGTTTCGGCCGTAAAACCGTATTCGCTGTGACACTGGTGATTTATAGCTTGGCTACAGCGGCCTGCGCTTTTGCACCGAATTTGACCTGGTTGTTGGTGTTTCGTTTTATCGTCGGTTTAGGTCTGGGTGGACAGTTACCCGTGGCAGTGACGCTGGTCAGTGAATATATTCCTGCGCATGTGCGTGGCCGTTTTATCGTATTGCTGGAAAGCTTCTGGGGACTGGGCTGGTTGGTTGCGGCTCTGGTATCGCGCTTTGTCATTCCGGATTTTGGCTGGCAAACCGCTTTCCTGATCGGTGGTCTGCCTGCGCTATATGCGATTGTGATCTGGAAAATGGTGCCGGAATCTATTCCATTTCTGATTAACCGTGGCCGTGTAGAAGAAGCTTCGGCACTGGTGAAAAAGATCGAGCGTCAATGCGGCGTTGAAGTTTATGAAATCTTTGAAGTGAAGCCGGTCGCAGAGAAACAGTATATTTCATTTACCCAGTTGTGGTCGGGTATCTTTGCGCGTCGTACCCTCATGCTGTGGCTGATCTGGTTCGGTATTATATTTTCTTATTATGGCATCTTTACCTGGTTGCCAAGTTTGCTGGTCAAAGAAGGCTATAGCATCGTCCAGTCCTTTGAATACGTGCTGATTATGATTTTAGCGCAGTTGCCCGGTTATCTGGTGGCAGCATGGCTGGTCGAAAAACTCGGTCGTAAACCGACCTTGGCAGGTTTCATCGGCATGTGTGCCATCTCGGCATATTTCTTTGGCCAGTCGGGCAGTGTCACCGAAATTGTGATCTGGGGCTGTCTGATGTCCTTCTTTAATCTGGGTGCTTGGGGCGTGCTTTATACCTATACACCAGAACAATATCCAACCAATATCCGTGCTTTTGGTTCAGGCTGGGCTGGCGCAGTAGGCCGAATTGGGGGCATCGCAGCACCTTTTGCTGTCACCCATCTGATGGGCATGCCAAATGGTTTCAGTTATGTCTTCACCATGTTTACTGCGGTTCTGGTTGCCGTTGCAATCGTGATTCTGGTTTTGGGTGAAGAAACCAAAGGCAAGACCCTTGAGTCGATGGGCTTATAAACTTGATGAATTTTTAGTTGCTTAGGGTCTATAAAGTGGATATTTTTAGGCCATAAGACACAAATTGTCGCGCTGAGGCATTTGATGCTCTTGTGTCATCCCCAGCCGCGACATAGCATAAGAAACATTGATACAAAAACGAATTATTTAGGACTATAGGTTGTTATGACAAGCCTTGCGCATCATGCGACAGAAAACCGCTCCGTAGCAGAATTTACCGAACAAGCTTATCTGAATTACGCCATGTACGTGATTATGGATCGGGCATTACCGCACATCAGTGATGGCCTGAAACCGGTACAGCGCCGTATTGTCTATGCCATGAGTGAGCTGGGCCTGAAATGGACCAGCAAACCAAAGAAATCTGCACGTACCGTCGGTGACGTACTGGGTAAATATCATCCGCATGGTGACTCGGCCTGTTATGAAGCCATGGTGCTGATGGCACAGCCGTTTAGCTATCGTTATCCGTTTATTGAAGGACAGGGCAACTGGGGCTCACCCGATGATCCGAAGTCTTTTGCCGCAATGCGTTATACCGAAGCCAAACTGTCTCAGTACAGTGAACTGTTACTGTCTGAACTGGGTCAGGGTACCTGTGACTGGCAGGACAACTTTGACGGTTCGATGAAAGAGCCGGTGAACTTGCCGGCACGTGTACCGAATATTCTCTTAAATGGTACAACGGGAATCGCCGTCGGTATGGCCACCGACATTCCGCCGCATAACCTGCGTGAAGTGATTAAAGGCACCATTGCCCTGATTCGTAACCCGAATCTGACCGATGAAAAAATCTCAGAATATATTCCTGCGCCGGACTTGCCGACCAAAGCAGAAATTATTACCCTACCTGCTGAACTGTTAAAAATTCAGGTCACAGGTCGTGGTAGTTATCGTATGCGCGCGGTCTATACCGTCGATAAAAATGAAATTGTGATTACCGAACTGCCATATCAGGTCTCAGGCTCCAAAATCATCACCCAGATTGCCGACCAGATGCAGGCCAAGAAACTGCCTTTGGTCAGCGATGTACGGGATGAATCGGATCATGCCAATCCAACCCGTTTAGTGATTGTATTGCGTTCTAACCGGATTGATGCCGAAGCGGTGATGAGTCATTTATTTGCCACCACTGATCTGGAATCGAGCTACCGTGTCAACATGAATATGATTGGTGCTGATGGCCGTCCACAGGTGAAATCGATTCGTCGCATTTTACTGGAATGGATTGAGATCCGTAAAACCACGGTGACCCGCCGTCTGCAATATCATCTGAACAAAATCGAAAAACGCCTGCATATTCTGGGGGGGCTGATCATTGCCTACTTGAGTATCGATGAAGTGATTCAGATTATTCGTGAACAAGATCAGCCCAAGCCCGTGTTAATGGAACGCTTTGGCATTGATGAGATTCAGGCCGAAGCCATTCTGGAGCTGAAATTGCGTCATTTGGCCAAGCTTGAAGAAATGGAAATGCGCCGTGAGCAGGACGAGCTGGAAGCGAAGGCTGCGGTGATTCGTGAACAGCTGGCCAATCCGGAATCTTTAAAAGCGCTGATCATCAATGAACTGAAAGATGATGCCAAGAAATTTGGCGATGATCGCCGTTCGCCACTGGTGCAACGTGCCGAAGCTGCTGCGATTAATGAAAATGAAATGTTACCAGCCGATCCTGTGACCGTTATTTTGTCGGAAGCTGGCTGGATTCGCTGTGCCAAAGGCCATGATGTTGACGCTGAAAATCTGAATTTCCGTGCCGGTGATCAATATCTCAGCCATGCACAGGGCAAATCCAATCAGCGTGTCTATATATTAGATGAATCGGGACGTAGTTATGCCTTGCCAATCAATAACCTGCCGTCGGCGCGTGGTCTGGGTGAACCTTTAAGTTCAAAATTATCACCTGCCAGCGGCATCGGTTTTAAACAGGTCTTTGTTGCAGAGGATGAGACGGAAGTCCTGGCGCTGAGTAACAAGGGTTATGGTTTTAAAACGCAGGCCAAACAGCTGGATACCAATGCCAAAGCAGGGAAGGCCTTCCTGAACTTATCCGATGGGGCGCAAGTCATGAGCCTGCAGCCACTCGAAGATGCCACGCATGTTGCACTGCTCAGTTCAGCAGGACGCCTGTTGATTGTCGATTTAGCAGAATTGCCTGTATTGAACAAAGGTAAAGGAAATAAATTGATACAACTTGAAGGTGGTGATCAAATTTTGTCCATGACAATATTAAAGCTTGATGAAATAATTCAAGTGCTTGCAGGACAACAGCAGTTAAAATTAAAAGGGGATGATTTGCAGAAATATATCGGCAAGCGCGGTGCAAAAGGACAGCTTTTACCACGCGGATATCAAAAAGCAAATAAACTGTTGATTCAAAGATAAGACTAGCATCCATCCTGTAAAATACGTTATATATGAACAACGATTCAACAAGATGGATGCAATATTGCACATATACAAGTCTAAAAATGGCGTGTGATATTGAAAAAAACAGTTGAAAACACTAAGGATTATGATTGGAGAGATGGGCATTATGGAAAAAATTTGGTTGGCTGAATACCAAAAGACAGGGATTCCGGAAACAGTAGAATTACCGGCAGAGAATACTTCTCTAGTCGATGTTTTTGAACGTAATTTCCAAAAATTTGGTTCGCGTGATGCCTTTATCTTTATGGATAAGGCCATGACTTTCAATGATCTGGAAGAAGCGAGCCGTAAATTTGCAACGTATTTACAAAGCTTGGGGTTGGCAAAAGGTTCACGTGTGGCAGTGATGATGCCAAACGTTCTTCAGTATCCGGTCGTGGCACTTGGGGTTTTCCGCGCAGGGTTGGTACTGGTCAACGTCAATCCACTTTATACTTCGCGTGAACTTGAGCATCAACTCAATGACTCAGGTTCTGAAGTTCTGGTGATTATTGAGAACTTTGCCTCTGTTTACCAGGCGATTCTGGGTAAAACCCCGGTAAAACATGTGGTTATTGCTTCTGTAGGCGATATGCTGGGTGCTTTGAAAGGAACTCTGGTGAACTTTGTCTTGCGTTCTGTGCGTAAGCAGATTCCAGCTTGGGACATTCCAGGCCACGTGAAATTCAATACGGCATTAAATAAAATTAGCCCGAGCAATTACAAACGTCCTGAGTTGAGCCTGAGCGATACCGCGGTTCTACAATATACCGGTGGTACTACCGGCGTATCGAAAGGGGCTGAACTGACACATCGTAACCTGGTTGCGAACATGTTGCAGTGTGACGGGATCTTCCAGAGTAAGTTTGGTGCACAAGATGGCCAGCCAGATGACCGTATTTTCTGTGCCTTGCCGCTTTATCATATATTTGCATTCATGGTGTGCGCACTTTATGGCATGTATAAAGGTCAGGCCAACGTCCTGATTCCGAATCCGCGTGATCTTCCTGCGGTGATGAAGGAACTACGTAAATACCAGCCGACTTTCTTCCCGGCAGTGAATACACTATTCAATGCGCTGGTGAACAATGAAGAGTTCAAACAGCTTGATCATAGCAAGTTGAAAATGGCGATGGGCGGCGGTATGGCGGTACTTCCTTCTACAGCAGCAGCATGGAAAAAGCTCACTGGAACCAATATTGTTGAAGGTTATGGCTTGTCTGAAACCTCTCCGGTTGCAACGGCAAACCCGCCTGCTTCTGAAGAATTCAGTGGCACCATCGGTATTCCATTGCCATTAACTGAAGTGGCGATTCTGGATGATGACGGCAATGAAGTGGCACTGGGTGAGCAAGGTGAAATTTCAATCCGTGGTCCTCAGGTCATGAAAGGCTACTGGAACCGCCCAGACGAAACTGAAAAAGTCATGGTTAATGGCTTCTTCCGTACTGGTGATATCGGTGTCATGGATTCACGTGGTTATGTGAAAATCGTAGACCGTAAAAAAGACATGATTTTAGTGTCTGGTTTTAACGTGTATCCATCTGAGATTGAAGAAGTTGTTGCAACCCATCCAAAAGTACTGGAAGTGGCTGCGATTGGTGTGCCAGATGAAAAATCTGGTGAAGTACCGAAACTGTTTGTTGTGAAAAAAGATCCGTCTTTGACCACAGAAGAAGTCTTGGCCTTCGCTAAAGAAAATCTGACCGGTTATAAACGTCCACGCTATGTGGAGTTTATGGACGAATTACCGAAATCGAACGTGGGTAAAATCCTGCGTAAAGATTTACGTAAAACAGCTTAAACTCGATATTAAAAAAAGCGCCTGATGGCGCTTTTTTTATTTGCAGGTTTTTATTTTTTCATCAGCCAGCGGTCGAAATAAGGACGGCCGACACCGACCACTCCCAGAAATATAAACATGGTACCAAACTGACGGGTAAATCCGGTCTGGTTAAAGCTGCCATAACTGAGAATATTGTCGATTAAACAGTACAGCAAAATCGCCACCACCCAATGCCAGAGTGGCATACGCTTGATCCCGACCGCATAAAAGGCAATCCATAACAGCGCAAAGGTGAAGATCGGCGACCAGATATTCATATTGGCACAAATTACGGCCATTAAAAATGCCACAATCGGCAGCACAATTTTTAAAACGCGATCCACTTGACGTTGATGCTGGCGCTGTTTCTCGAGGACATCGAACATTTCATTTTGCTCAGGCGCAACCATAGTGAATCCTTAATAAGTAATAAAAAGCATCCTATTTAACAAAATTTATTCACGAAATGCCATGCTATGATAGAGATAAAATTTTCATGAGAAAAAACAGATGCACAGCATTAGTGGGATTATTTATCTCATTTTAGCCGCTTGTCTTTTGCCTTATGTATTTACTTTGATTGCAAAGAAATCGGCAGGCTTTAGCGCGAAAGACAATCAGAATCCACGAGAGTTTTTGGCAAAATCAACAGGCCTCGCGAGCCGTGCCAATGCCGTCCAGCAAAATAGTTTTGAAAGTTTACCATTGTTTATTGCCGCTATTTTAATGGCTGAATATATGGTGGTTCCTCAAACCCTGGTCATGACCTTCGGGATAGCCTATCTGGTATTTCGTGTGTTGTACGGCATTTGTTATCTGGCCAACTGGGCGACTTTACGTTCGATCGTCTGGCTGCTTTCAATCTTATGTCCTGTGGCTTTATTGCTGCTGATCATCAAGATCGTTTAAGCAATCAATTACAGTTCGCGGACATATTTACAGTTCGATATTTTAAAATCCAAAAATTTCTTTAAAAACCGTTATAATTGTCGCGGTTTTTTAAAAGATATAACTTGTTAAAGAGTGATGCTATGAGCTACAGCAATATCCCAGCGGGTAAAGATGCGCCAAACGACATCTATGTGATTATCGAAATTCCTGCCAATGCAGCACCGATCAAATACGAAATTGATAAAGATTCTGATGCATTATTCGTAGACCGTTTCATGGGTACAGCAATGTTCTACCCAGCAAACTACGGTTATGTACCTAATACACTTTCTCTTGATGGTGATCCACTTGACGTATTGGTTGTAACGCCACACCCAGTAGAGCCAGGTTCTGTGATCCGTTGCCGTCCTGTCGGTAAACTGAACATGGAAGATGATGGTGGTGTTGATGCGAAACTGGTTGCAGTTCCACACGACAAATTGACTCCAATCTACAAAGATATTCAGGAATATACTGATCTTCCGCCATTGTTGATTAGCCAAATTGAACATTTCTTCCAGCACTACAAAGACTTAGAGCCTGGAAAATGGGTTAAGTTAAGCGGTTGGGAAGGTGCTGATGTTGCGAAACAAGAAGTACTCAGCTCAATTGCAGCTTATGCAGAAGCAAATAAATAATTCATTTGCTTTTTCAGTTTAAGTCTTTAACTTTTTAAAGCTTAAACAAAAAAACCTGCACATTGTGCAGGTTTTTTATTATGGCTTGAAATTCGAGTGAATTAGAATAATTTCACAGGAATGTCTAACCAGATACGCCATTCGTTGGTGTCACCAATGTAGTTAGATTGGTAATCATTGCTTGCACGGTAGTAAGAGTGACGTAAACGCAAGCTTGCATCTTTAGCAAAACCAGATTGAACAGTATATTTCACCTGGTTAAAGAATTCACGTTCATGAGCATCGCTAGTCGCTAACACTGAACGATCGCCTTCAGGGTCTGCTGGTACATCAATATCCCAACCATATACAAATGCTGAAGTCCAAGATAGACCAGGAACATTTACAGCACCGAAGTCAAAGGTATATTGAAGTTGTGCTGATTTTTCATTATTTCCAATGAAATCAGATAGATATGAGTTTGGTAGATAAATTGTTTGATGACCATCACCTACACCGCGACCCAAACCATAGTCATAGCCTGTGTTACCAGTATTTTGTTGGTAAGCCACCATGACATTGTGCGGACCAGTATTGTAAGTGGTAGAAATAGCCCAAATATTGTTGCTTAAGTTACTTAAGTCATTTGTGGTATGAGAATAAGTATATGCACCACCATCAGCTTTTTTATCCCACTCAGTATGATAGCCACTAAAATCGTGAGTTAAAGTGCCGCCATTGGCTACTGCATAGCTATAGTTCGCATTCACATAATGACGGTCTAAACGGTCTTTAATATCTGTACCATAGTAAGAAGCGTTTAGCGCATCACTAAATTTATATTTTGCGCCCCAAACAACAGCACTATCGAGCTCGTTACCATCAGAGTCGATTTGGTCTGAATATTGGTTTTTAGTAAATTTACCAGCTGTTAATGACAGGTTATCAATTTCATTACTAGTAACTAATACACCTTCAAAGTATTCAGGAACGAGACGTGCAGTATTTGATGCCAATACAGGAAGATCTAAAACTTGGGTACCATATACAGCAGTGGTATTAGATACACGAGCTTTCACATAAGCACCACCACGCGCCCAATGATCATAAGTATCGCCAGCGCCTTTAACGTAATCACCGTCAGCGTTGAAACCATTTTCACGAGGAATCATGCCATTACCGGCATTTTTGTTGTTTCCTAGTTTGAAAGAAGCATCACCGATGATCCCGGCACCAAAACCGACTACACCTTGAGTAAAGCCAGAATCCAGTTTCACGATTGCAGTTTGTGCAGCTGAACTTGTATCTGCTACGCCATTTTTCTTATCACGAGATAAATAACCAGTACGGAAAAGTACAGATCCTTCTGCATCTTCTACAAAACCTTTAGACTCACTTTGCTCGCTAGCAAAAGCGGTTGAGATCAATGCAGCCTGAATCAAAACTGCCAATGTTAATTTTTTTGTGTTTTGCATTGGGAGAGAGCCTTATACAAATTGATGGAAATTTTTAGGAATTGTATAAGATTCGCTGAATAAATGTCATTTTTATTTACGATATTCCACTAAAGTTAAGATTTTTTACAGATTACATAAGAATCTAATTGAATATTGAGTGGCGTATTTTTTTATCTATCATAAAAAATTTATTAAAAACAATAGTATATTTAAATATCAAAATAATGAGCTTAAGCATCTTCATCCTAGAACTGTTCAGTCTATTTACTTTTTTAAAGTTAAAATTCTACAACAAGATCAAGAGTGGTGATGATGCACTGTTTTTTAGCATAAATTTTAATCAATATGGAAATGGGGTTAAAAAGAGGCAATATGTAAATAAATATATATTGTTTAAAAAAACAGTAAGAGAGTATTGAAAAACATTTTGAGAATGAATTATCCAGCGTAAAGGTATTTTAAATATTCTATTTTTTAATTTTAAATCAAATGCTTAAAGTGGAAAGTATTTTTCTATTTTTAGCTCATTTGTATTTCTTTCTCGATTGGCATAGCTTTTGCAAAGTTTATCCCGAGTGCAATAAATGATCATAAAAACGTCTGAGGACGGTCTTGGGGAGCCATATAATGAAACTAATTTTAAAAGCCTTATCCGTTGCTGTGCTGGGTGCTGCATCTACTTTCACTTTTGCAGCTGAACCTGCATCGGAACATACATTCTCTGGAAATATTAGCGTACTTTCGAGCTATAACTTGCGTGGTATCACCAATGTACCTGAAAATAAAGGCGCGACATTACAAGGTGGACTCGATTATAACCATGCCTCTGGTTTTTATGCAGGATGGTGGGGTTCAACCCTAGATTATGGCAGCGATAATGGTAGCGAATTCGAAAATAACTTTTATGCAGGTTATAACGGTTCAATTAATGAAGATTTGGCTTATACCGTCGGTTTAACTTACTATTATTACTATGATGTCGGAAATACAGACTCGAATGGCTTTGAAACCATGTTAGGTCTGAGCTACAAAGATTTCGGTATAAGCGCTCAAACACTTTTGGAAGATACCGCTTGGGGCAATACTGGCGATACCTACATCAAAGGCAGCTATAGCTATGCCTTACCTCATGATTTTAGCCTGGATACCGCACTGGGTTTGTATATTTATAAAGAAAGTGGTGATTATATTCCTGACTCAACTGAAAGCTTTGGCTTCCGTCATTTTGATATCGGTTTAAGCAAGCCGCTTGCCGATACAGGCGTAACGGCAAGCATGAATTATATTCTGGGTGGTTATGATCGTAATAATGTAAAACAAAATAATAAAGTGGTCTTCGGGTTGGCTTATAGCTTCTAATTTCCTCCAGATAAAAAGCGACCTCAGGTCGCTTTTTATCTGTTTTGATTTAGATCTGTTGCTGTCCCCGATAAGACAAAGCTTCAGACAGATGCTGACTCTGGATTTCTGTGCTTTGATTTAAATCAGCAATAGTACGTGCCACCCGTAATACCCGATGATAGCCACGTGCGGATAAATTCAGTTTTTGTTGAGCCAGTTCAAGCATATTCTGGGCAGTCTGATCCAAGCCAGCATAATGTTCTAGCTGCTTTGGACTCAAACTCATATTCAAGCTATTTTGCCGTTGCATCTGAATCTCATAAGCTGCTATCACGCGTTGTCTGACCGTTTCAGAGTCCTCTGTCGGCCGATTATCCTGTAACTCATGCGCCTGTAAGGGCGGTACATCAATATGTAAATCAATCCGATCCAGCAGCGGCCCTGAAATCCGGTTCTGATAGCGCTTGATACTGTCAGGCGAACATTGGCAGCGAATATCCTGATTAAAGGCATAACCGCATGGGCAGGGATTCATGGCAGCCACCAGCTGAAAATTGGCTGGAAAAGTGATCTGACGTGATGCACGAGAAATCACAATTTCTTTGGCTTCCAGAGGCTGGCGCAAAACTTCCAGTACCTTTCGATCAAATTCAGGCAATTCATCCAGAAATAACACGCCCAAATGCGCCAGCGTAATTTCACCCGGTTTGGGGTGTGAGCCGCCACCGACCAGTGCAACAGCAGAAGCAGTATGATGCGGGGCTCGAAACGGCCGCTGGCCAAAAGGATGATTGGCATTGGCGACTGAATAAATACTGGCAACTTCCAGATTTTCCTGGGTTTTTAAAGGCGGTAAAATACTGGCTAATCGAGATGCGAGTAAGGTTTTTCCTGTCCCCGGTGGTCCTCGAAACAGCAGGGAATGGCCACCCGCTGCTGCAATTTCCAGTGCACGCCGTGGCCGCAATTGGCCTTTGACATCGGCAAGATCACATTTATAAAAATGGTTGGTATCGACTGGGATGGTTTGTATTTCTGCTAAGCACTGCGTCTGAGCAAGATGCTCACACACCTCTTTTAGATGATTGGCAGCAAAGACCTTAAAGTCCGGGAGTTGGCAGGCTTCTTGTGCATTCGGACCCGGCAGCATCAGTTGATGCTGATCATGTTGACAGGCAATCGCAATGCTCAGGATCCCTGTGACTGGGCGAAGTTGACCATCGAGAGCCAATTCTCCAATAAACTCAAGATCATCGGTGCAGTTTTCCGGAAGCTGTCCGGAGGCGACCAAAATACCTAAAGCAATCGGTAAATCCAGACGCGAACCATCTTTCGGTAGATCTGCTGGAGCCAGATTAATGGTCAGGCGTTTGGTCGGAAACTGAAAGCCACTATTTAAAATGGCAGAACGCACCCGGTCTTTACTTTCCCGGACTGCGGCTTCAGGAAGCCCCACAATCGTGAGTGAAGGCATGCCGGAACTGACATGAACTTCGACTTCAATTAAAGGCGCGTGCAGGCCAAGCAAGCCTCGCGTATAAATTTTGGCAAAAGACATTATTATTGTTCCAATTTAGTGCATTATTTTTATCGGTCTTAGGTCTTTTGTGCACTGTACTTGTGCTTATTTTTTATTCGAAATTTTATTTTCTAAGGCTTCAACCTGTTTCAGCAAATCATTGAGGCGATGATTGGCATTATCGAGGGCAGTACGTTGACGTTCAATTTCTTCTTTGGACACCAGATCCATTTTTGTCACAGCTTCATTTAATAGAGCACGAATATTCTGTTCCAGATCTTTCTTAGGTTGTTCAACTTGCTGCAAAATTGCTTGTAATAGGGTTTCAATCATTGTCTGATCCATCGCCATCGAAAGGAAGCGACAGTTTAGCATTGCTCGAATACAGACCCTAGTATTTCAGACAAAATATAGGCTTAATCGATAAGAGATATTGTAAAAATCCACATAAAAAATGTCGGTTTTTTAAAGATTCAAAACCTTTATAAGTATAAAATAAGGTATAAATAAACCGCATGCCGGGCTTTCTAATTTCCCCCGACCTTAGGAATCTTGGCATGAAATTTGAACGTAAAACCTTACTGGTGAAATAAGCCGAAGGAAAACAAACATGAAGCTCGTAACTGCAATCGTAAAACCTTTTAAATTGGATGATGTTCGTGAAGCATTGTCTGAAATTGGTGTTCAAGGCATCACTGTAACTGAAGTGAAAGGCTTTGGTCGTCAAAAAGGCCATACTGAACTCTATCGTGGTGCTGAATACGTTGTAGATTTCCTGCCGAAAGTCAAAATTGAAATCGCGATTAGCGATGACATGGTTGACTCCGTCATTGAATCTATTACGCGTGTTGCTAGCACTGGAAAAATTGGTGACGGAAAAATTTTCGTGACGAACTTAGAACAAGTCATCCGTATTCGTACAGGTGAAACAGGTGCAGACGCTGTTTAACTTGGCACGAAGTTTGCTGAGTACCTAAGAACTCACAAAAACTTGGTTGGGGGATACGAATGAAAAAAATGCTACTTGCGTTCGGCATGGCCGGCGCACTTTTTGGTGGTTCTGTTGCATGGGCTGAAAATGCTGCAACAGCAACACCACCCGCAGAAGACATTGTGCTTGTTGAAGAAACAGGCGAAACCACACTGAATAATACGGCAGATACTCCAGCAGCAATTGCTGAAGCAGCGCCAGTTGAAACAGCAGTACCTGCAGAAGAAGAAGCAACATTAGATACAGGTGATACTGCCTGGGTTTTAACGTCCACCGCATTAGTTTTACTCATGACCATTCCGGGTCTAGCACTCTTTTATGGCGGTATGGTCCGTAAGAAAAACGTCCTGGCGACCATGGCGCATAGCTTTATTGCCGCTGCAGTCGTCAGCATTGTCTGGGTGATTATCGGTTATACCCTGGCCTTCGGGGAAGGGAATGCCTTCATTGGTAGCTTGGACAAATTTATGTTGGCCGGTATTACCACAGAGGCGCTTTCAGGCACCATTCCTGAAATTCTGTTTGTCATTTTCCAAATGACTTTTGCCATCATTACCGTTGCAATTATTAGTGGTTCGATCGCAGAACGGATGAAATTTGGTGCTTTCGTTGCTTTCATTGCACTTTGGGTGGTGATTGTCTATGCGCCGATTACTCACTGGGTCTGGGGCGGCGGCTGGTTGGGTAATGACGGTGCGCTCGATTTTGCTGGTGGTACAGTGGTTCACATCAACTCGGGTGTTGCCGGTCTGGTAGCAGCGTATATGCTGGGCAAACGTATGGGCCTGGGCCGTGAATCGATGGCGCCACACAACTTGACCCTTACTGTGGTGGGTGCATCTTTACTTTGGGTGGGCTGGTTCGGTTTCAACGGTGGTTCTGCCTTGGGTGCGAACGGCTCTGCAGGTTATGCGCTGGTGGTGACTCAGGTGGCAGCGGCAGCGGCAGCGCTCTCTTGGCTGATTACTGAAAAACTGGCACGTGGCAAAGCATCTGTATTAGGCGGCGTATCGGGTGCAGTTGCCGGTCTGGTGGTGATTACGCCAGCCGCAGGTTTTGTGACTGTCGGTGGTGCATTGGCGATGGGTCTGATCGGTGGTGTGGTGTGTTTCTGGGGGATTACTGCGCTGAAACGTGCCTTGAAAGCCGATGATTCTTTAGATGCGTTTGGCCTGCATGGTGTAGGTGGTGTGGTCGGTGCAATTTTGACCGCTTTTTTTGCCAGCGAATTCATTATGGGGGATGCTGCGCCAGCCAACATGATGAGCCAGCTTTGGGTTCAAGTTGAAGGTGTACTTGCGACCATCGCTTACTCTGCCATCATGACCTTCATCATCCTGAAAGTGATTGACTTGATCATTGGTATCCGTGTCGCATCTGATGATGAGCGCATGGGTCTGGATTTGAGCCAGCATGGTGAACGTGTCGAATAATAATAAACACACAATAATCAATATATAGTGCAAAACAGCCCAAATGGGCTGTTTTTTTTCTATATGTTGCGTAAGACTCTACAAAGTTTGCAATTTTTGCTACACTCGGAATCCATCTGGATTTGTTCAATTAAACCGCTATGCATTGCCCATTTTGCAATACTGCCGACAGTAAAGTGATTGATTCACGCCTGGCAGCTGAAGGCTGTCAGATTCGTCGTCGCCGTGAATGTGTCAGTTGTAATGAACGTTTTACGACTTTTGAAAGTTATGAAGTGGTGATGCCGCGCGTGATTAAATCGGATGGCAAGAATGAACCCTTTGATGAAGCCAAATTACGTCGTTCCCTGATGCATGCCTTGCAGAAACGTCCGGTAACCCAAGAGCAGATTGAAACAGTTTTGAGCGATATCCAGTTACAGATTCGCCGTTTGGGTGAGCGTGATGTGAAATCGCGTACCATCGGTGAAATTGTCATGCAGTCTTTATTCGCACTCGATCACGTGGCCTATGTGCGTTTCGCTTCGGTTTATCAGGATTTCCAGGATGTTGAAGCTTTTCGTCATCAAATTGAACAGATGCAACAGCGAGAATCACAAGAATAAGCATGTCTGAACTGAATCAAGATCAAGTCTGGATGCGCCGCGCAATTCAGCTTGCCCAGCAAGGTCAATACTCGACCAAGCCCAATCCGAATGTCGGCTGTGTCATTGTCAAAGATGGCGTCATTATCGGTGAGGGTTTTCATCCTCAAGCAGGGCAGCCGCATGCTGAAGTATTCGCGCTGCGTCAGGCTAGTGAGCAGGCACGTGGTGCAACCGCGTATGTCACTTTGGAGCCGTGTGCGCATTATGGGCGAACGCCGCCATGTGCCAAGGGTCTGGTTGAAGCTGGTGTGGCTAAAGTGGTCGTGGCCTGTCCTGATCCAAATCCGCTGGTGGCGGGCAAGGGTGTACAGATTTTAAAAGATGCCGGTATCGATGTTGAAGTCGGGATTGGTCAGGAACAAGCGCATCAGCTGAATCAAGGTTTCCTGAAAGCCATGGCGACCGGCATGCCGTATGTGCGACTTAAAATTGCATCCAGTCTGGATGGCCGTACGGCGATGGCATCCGGTGAATCGAAATGGATTACCGGAGCCGAGGCGCGTCAGGACGTGCAGTATTGGCGGGCCATTTCCGGTGCAGTCATCACTGGGATTGAAACAGTTCTGGCCGATGACTGTCAGCTGAATGTGCGGCAACTCGATGGCATTGAAGATATTGAAACAGTAGTACAGCCCAAGCGTATCATTTTGGATCGTCAGGGGCGTTTGCCATTAACGGCGAAAATTCTAGCGCAAGCCGACACCGTGTTGGTGATGGGACCTTTTCGGCAAGAGCTGGCCGATCTGGGTGTGTTACAATTGCCGGTACAGCCTTTAAAACAATTATTGTCCCAGCTGGCTGAGCAGCATCAGATTTATGATGTCTTGGTGGAAGCAGGGGCGACCTTATCTACGGCATTTTTACAAGAACAATTGGTTGATGAACTGATCAGTTACGTTGCACCGACCTTATTGGGTCAGTCTGCACGTACTATGTTTAATGCAGAATTCAGCCTTATGGCAGAACAACTCCGATTTAAGCTGCGCGATGTGACTCGCTTGGGTGATGACGTGCGCTTCAGGTTAATTCCTTTTCAAGAGACACTATGAGTTCAGAGTCTACGGTTTATCATAAACGTCGCCATGCGGCACGTACCACCGATGAATATCTTTTCCATCAGCTGGTTCCTTATCTGGGCAACAAACGCCGTTTATTACATTTGATTCTGGAAGCACTTGAAATTACAGGAACTCTGAAGCGTGAAGATGGCCGTGCGCCGATTTTTGCTGATTTTTTTGCTGGTTCTGGTGTGGTATCACGCTTAGCCCGTCAAAATGGTTATCGCGTGATTGCCAATGACTGGGAACCCTATAGCCATGCATTGAATCATGCGGTGCTGGCCTGTACTGAAGCACCGGCGTTTAAAGAATTGGGTGGCTATCAGAAAGCCATTGATTATCTGAACCGTCTGCCGGAAGTGAAAGGCTGGGTCACGCATAACCTGTGTCCGCGCAATGATGAAATTTATGATCCCGCCCGTGACCGTTTGTTCTTTAAACGTCGTAACGGCATGCGTATTGATGCCATTCGTCAGCAGATTGCAGCTTGGCAGGCCCAAGGTGCCATTGACGATGTAGAGATGTCTGCCTTGCTGGCACCATTACTGTATTCAGCCAGTTTTGTCAGCAATACCTCGGGCGTTTTCAAGAGTTTCCACCACGGCTGGGGCGGAAAAACCCAAACGGCGCTGGAACGGATTGAATCTTTACTGTGGCTGACCCCAAGCCGCTTTTGCGAGTCGGATCAGAAGAAAGGTATGGCTGCCGAAATGTGGTGTGTCGATGCCCAGCATCTGGCCAATCAGATGAGCGGTTTTGAAGTAGATGTGGCTTATCTGGATCCACCGTATAATCAGCATGCCTATAGCAGTAATTACCATGTCCTGAATGCTTTGACCTTATGGGATCAGGCCGATTTACCGACGCCAGATACCAAGGGCTTCAAGAGCGGGATTGACCGGGCATGGCGCAAAGAGCGTCCGAGCCAGTACAACTCTTCCAAATATGCCAAAGAAGCCTATGAAAACTTGTTGGCGACCATCAATGCGCGTTTCATTCTGACCAGTTATTCAACGGATGGTAATATCAGCGCCACTGATTTATTGCAGGCCAACCTGAAACGTGGCCGGGTGACCTTGCTGACTCAGGATGTACCACGTTATCGGGTCAGCAAACAGCGCCAATCTGAACGTGCACGCGTACTGGAATTTATTGTGATTACCGATACCCATGCCAGGTCAGGTCCACCGATCCGTCAACTCCTCAGCCAGTTGCATCATTATGCAGAATTGGGCGGTGTGGATACCACTGGTGTCAGTACCCAGTTGGCACTCTGGTAAAAGAATAGAAAAGGAAATAAAAATGTTTACAGGTATTATCGAAAGCCTCGGCAAAGTAGACAGTCTGCGAATTGTGGGTGGTGATGTACGTTTACGTATCCAGACTGACCTGGACATGTCGGATGTACATCTGGGTGATTCTATTGCTACAAATGGCATCTGCCTGACAGTCATCGACTGGGGCGAAAACTGGTATGCAGCTGATGTGTCCCGTGAAAGTCTGAACCGGACGACACTGGGTAACTGGAAAGCCGGTCAACCTGTTAACGTCGAAAAAGCCATGTTGCCGACCACGCGTTTTGGCGGCCATATTGTTTCAGGTCATGTCGATGCAGTCGGCGAGATCACTTTGGTGCGTGCAGATGCACGCTCGATTTATTATGAAGTCACTGCACCGGCTGAAATTGCCAGATATCTGGCAGAAAAAGGTTCGGTCACAGTCGATGGTATTAGCCTGACCATTAATCACTTGCGTGGCTGTGTGATTAGTCTGAACTTGATTCCGCATACGGCTGAACGTACCAATATCGGTACCTGGAAAGTGGGTAGCAAGGTCAATCTGGAAGTGGATGTGTTGGCACGTTATATCGAGCGTTTATTGCTCGGTGATAAAGCCGCAGATACCACTGAACAGTCTAAGATCAGCATGGATTTTCTGGCTGAAAATGGCTTTTTAAAATAAGCGGAATGCTTAAATACTGAACAGTCTGATTGAAAAATTAGACTGTTTTTTTATTTTTCGGGATAATCAGCAATTCAATTTGCAAATATTGCCTTGGTGGACGGGTCGAATGCTCGATTTTTTACTCAACTTGGAACAGTCATTACCGCTATTGCTTGATCAATATGGGGTAT
This sequence comes from Acinetobacter sp. F-1, assembly GCF_022869025.1. Lineage (NCBI taxonomy): Bacteria > Pseudomonadati > Pseudomonadota > Gammaproteobacteria > Moraxellales > Moraxellaceae > Acinetobacter > Acinetobacter sp. F-1. The sequence goes on from NZ_JAJKFX010000003.1 coordinate 33,653, forward strand.
GGATCTACGCGATCCTGTTTCTGGTGATTTTTGCGGAAACCGGCTCAGTATTTTTCTTTTTTCTGCCCGGTGACAGTTTATTGCTGGCTGTAGGAGCTTTATGTGCCAGCAGCGATATATTGACCCTGCATTCGATGGGATTACTGCTCTTTACTGCATCGGTACTCGGCTACACCGTGAATTATTACACTGGAAAAGTGCTGGGCCTAAAATATTTTAATCGGCATTCACGCTATTTCAAGCCAGAATATATGGTGAAAACCAATCACTATTTTATGAAACATGGCGGTAAAACCATTCTGATTGCGCGTTTTATTCCTTTTGTTCGTTCATTTGGCCCTTTTGCTGCCGGTTCAGCCCATATGAGTTTTGCCACATTCAGCTTTTATAATATTACGGGTGGTATTCTCTGGATTGGTACTTTATTAAGTATTGGCTATTTGCTTGGAAATGCTGCCTTTATGCTGGCCGATGTGCTCTAAAAGATCAAATTAAAAATCCGAATCAGCCGGATGCCAGTTAGTTAAGCAATTGACTGGCATTTTCTTTTTTAAATTCATGATTATATTTGATGGGTGGAAAAGTCATCCGCAACTGTTTGAGGCATGCGGTGTATTGCACCGCAAGATATCTTCCTTGCGAAGCTCTGCTTCTCATTTGGACAAAACCAAATTAACCAATGCTTTACAGATGTTTGATGTAAAACCTTAAGGTTTCGTCGTGAACGACTAAACAGTTAAAGGGTCTATTTCTAAACTCCTTAACTGATCAGCATTACCGAATGAGCGGGCTTTTTATATGAGTTGGGATTTTTAATCAGGTCTCACTTGCTCGGAAAATTCTGAATTTTTCAGTATATAGTCGATTTCTTCTTGGGCCGCCACACGCATTTGTTCTCTTAGTGCATTGATGGTCTGTTCAATCACCGTTTCTGCCTCCAGTTCCAGACGCAAACGCACACTCTCTAATTCAGATAAAATGGTGTGGTCTTGAATCTGGATACGACCTTGGGCAAAGTCAAAACTATGCTCAGGATTTTTCTGATAACGGGCAACATAGTGCTGCATTTCTGTCTCTAGACTGAGGTTTATGTCAGCGAGGGCTTGGGTCTGCTCAGTAAATTTACGCTGTTCATCCTGATATAACTGTGCAATCGCAGCCTGCTCTGCAGCACGTTTATCGGCCAGGGCCTGTTCGAGTGCCAGCTGTCTGCGAATACGTGCAGCCTCAATCAATTCAGCCTTGCGCTGCGCATAGGCTTCTTCAATCTTGCGTTCAGATTCCTGCTGTAAGCGCTGATCACGAATCTGCCATTCTTCTAAAGAGGTTTCAGGCTTTAAAATGTCACAGATCCGAGAGAGGTCATCGATAAAGGTCTGACGTACAGCTTCTGGCACATTTAACCAGCGCTGTTTAAAATCTGGACCTACATTTAATGCCACATGCCTCTCCTTGTGGGTGATATCGGTTAAAGCTTATGGGTGTTGGGCTCAATACCTAAACGACGATATTGTTTGAATTTTTCACGACCCAGCTGTTTAGCCGTTTCATGGTTTTCAATGATCTCAATAATGTGACTAAATTTTGCGTAAGGTTCAAGTGCTTCCGGATTAAAATTGAAAATAATCCAGTCGGACTGTTCAGGCAATGTTGCCGAAATACACACGCTCGCCTCAGGCTGATCAATGCCATGCGGAATAAAACTCGCGCGATCAAAGCTCCACAGGCGTTCATCCAGCTGCTGTTGTAACGCTGCATCGGCACATAGTAACCAGATCCGCGCCGGCTGGCGCAGAATCTTGCGGCATAAACGACAAGCACTTTCGACTTGTCGTTCAGGACTTTTTTCAAATAAATAAAAGCTGACCTTAGCCATTCGTTTGAACGCGGTTGGCCAGGAACTGCATCAATAATGGCACTGGACGCCCGGTTGCACCTTTATTGGCACCTGAGTTCCATGCTGTACCTGCAACATCCAGATGTGCCCAGCGATATTCACGGGTAAAACGCTGCAAGAAGCAGGCTGCAGTGACAGAACCGGCTTTTGGGCCACCGATATTGCCAATATCGGCAAATGGTGAATCGAGTTGTTCCTGATAGTCATCTATGACCGGCATACGCCATACCCGGTCAAATGAATGCTGGCCGGCAGTTTCCAGTTCTGCTGCCAATTTATCATCTGGTGTGAACAGACCTGTCAGCACGGAACCCAAAGCCACCACACATGCACCGGTCAAGGTCGCAATATCAATCACCAGAGCAGGGTTGAAACGTTTCACATAGGTCAGGGTGTCACATAACACCAGACGACCTTCGGCATCGGTATTCAGGATTTCAACCGTTTGACCGCTCATCGTCGTGACGATGTCACCCGGACGAGTGGCTTTACCTGAAGGCATATTTTCTGCTGCGGCAATGGTTCCTACCACATGCAGAGCTAAGCGGGACTCACACAATGCACGCATGGTACCCAGTACAGAGGCTGCACCGCACATGTCGTATTTCATTTCATCCATACCTGCGCCAGGTTTGAGTGAAATACCACCGGTATCAAAGGTAATGCCTTTACCGACCAGTACCACTGGCGCTTCACTACGCTCTGATTGATATTCAATGCTGATAATACGACCCGGACGCTCTGAACCTTGGCTGACTGCAAGGAAGGCACCCATGCCTAAATCTGCCATCTGTTGTTCATCCAGTACCGTGACTTTCAGTAAATCCGGATATTCAGCAGCCAAGGCGATGGCCTGATCTGCCAGATATTCCGGGAAACAGATATTGCCCGGACGGTTGCCCAGATCACGTGCCAGGTTTTGCCCGCTCTTTACTGCTTGAACCAGTTGCAGCTGTTCTGTCGTTAAAACGCTATGCGTGGCAATCAGGTCGATCTGTTCAAGTACAAATTCATTCTTTTTCGACTTATATTCATCATAACCATAGCTGGCTTGGGTCAAAGCCAGAGCAAACAGATAATGCAATTCTTGTGGAAGTTGTGTCAGGTCTACAGAAATCTGTTTGAATTTTTTTTGAGTGGCCTGAATAATAGTCTGGGCAATTTTTGCGAGTTTTGCTGGTTGCAATTCAGTGACTTTGCCTAAACCGATCAGTGCTGCATGGCTGGACTGACTGACTTGGCCAATCAGGCTCAGACTTTCAGCCAAAGCCGCTTTGAACTGAGATGCTTCAATTAATCGGTCTAAATTGTTGATTTGATAGGTTGAGGTGGTATTTTGAAGTTGTTCTGAGTCAACTAAAATCAACAAAGATTGACTTGATCCATTCTCTGGGAATGACGTATTAATTGTAAGTTTCATATTCTGTTTTCACGCCTGTCTAGATTTGTAAATCATTCAGTCATTGAACCATTTATCTGAATAGAGTTTCAATGGGTAGGGCCGTCTAGGTTTTATATTTTTGCTATTCGGGTAAACTAGCACTCGTTTTATAGACCTTATTTTGGAAGAATTAATTTGATTATTCGGCGTTATCTGGTCAAGCAAGTTGTCTCGACATCCTTGGTGGTGATTGCCTTATTGACCTTGATCATGATGGGTGGCCGACTGATCAAGTATTTTGGTGTCGCAGCGCAAGGCCGTCTGGATGCAGGCATTTTATTTAGCATCATTGGCTACCGTTTGCCTGAGTTTTTAACCTTAATTCTTCCGCTCGGTTTCTTTATTGGCCTGATGCTGGTATTTGGCCGTTTATATGTCGACCATGAAATGGCGGTGATGAATGGCAGTGGTGTCAGCCGGCATCAATTGGCGCGCCTTCTGGTGCCGATGACCTTGGTGTTTCTCATTGCCCAAGCCGGCTTGATGCTCTGGGCAGCGCCATGGGGAATCCGCCAGTTTGAAGCGCTGACCACCAGTCAGGCGGTACGCACCGGCTTTGATCTGGTACGACCCAAAGAATTTATTTCCTCTGGCCCCTATACCATTTATGCCGGTGATCTGTCTGAAGACCGTAAAAACTTAAAAGATATTTTCTTCTATCAGCGGGCAGAAAAACCCGGTAAACCGGATGTGATGATTCTGGCCCAAGAAGCCACCCGCATCGAGGTGCCAAATGATGCGGCCAATGTGGTCGATCTGGTTCAAGGTCGCCGTTATGAAATTTATCCGGGCACTCCGCAATATACCCAGGCTGAATTTGCAAGCTATCGTCTGCGTTTAGAAAATGATGAGGAAGCACAGTTTGCCAGTGCTGAAGTTGAAGCCCTGCCAACCTCGCAATTGTGGCAGAACCGTCAGGATCCTGTGGTGGCCAGTGAATTAGGCTGGCGGGTATTTGTACCATTTGCGATTCTGATTGCTTTGATTCTGGCCGTGGCCTTGTCTGAAGTGAGTCCGCGCCAAGGTCGTTATCTCAAGTTATTTCCGGCGCTCATGATCTTTGCCAGTCTGATTGTGGCGTTAATGGCCGTGAAAACCCGGATCAGTAAAGAGGAAATGGGGATCTGGGCTTATCCATTGATCCTGATTGCTTATGCGATTGCGGGTGCCTTGTTCTCACGTAAACAGAATTTGGCCCCGAAAATCAAGAAACAGATTCAGCGAGTGAGGTCTTAATAATGTTGGCACGTCGTATAGTTGCAAAACATGTGACCCAAACCACTGCGCTGGCGATGCTGGGTGCAACCGCTGTGTTGGCGGGTTTACAGGTGTTATTTACTTATCTGGGTGAGCTGGGTTCACTAAAAGAAGGTTATGGCGCCTGGGATGCCTTGAAATATGTGCTCTGGGGTGCTCCGAATTATCTTTATGAAATTCTGCCGATCTCGGCGCTGATCGGTGCGGTTTTAGGTTTGGGCACATTGGCCTCAAATAGTGAACTGATTGTGATGCGCTCGATCGGGATCAGTCTGTGGCGGATTGTTGGCTGGGTGATCCGTTCCGCATTGTTGTTGGTGGTCTTGTCATTTGCCTTGAGCGAGTGGGTGATTCCTTATACCAATGAACAGGCCAAGAGCGTAAAAAGCTCGAGTAAAGCCGCACAACTGGGCGAAGTGCGGGGTTACTGGACCCGGGAAGGGCAGCGCTTTATTTATATTGATTATGCCAATTCGCAAGGTCAGCTGAAAAATGTGCAGATGCTGGATTTTGATGAAAATTATCGCTTACGCGGCACCTTGCAAGCGGATCAGGGTGAATTCGTCACAGATGGCTCCTGGACATTAAGCAATACCGAGCAGTTCGATATTCTGCAAAATGGTAGTGCTACCCTGATCAAGCAGGAACAGCAACCTTTGGCACTGGCATTACAGCCAAAATATGTGCATATGGTCACCATCGATCCTGAAGACTTGTCACCGAGCCAACTGATCAGTTTCACAAGTTATATGCATGAATATAGTCAGGTGCCAAAAACCTATCAACTGGCTTTCTGGCAGAAACTCGGTTCTCCTTTTGCCCTGATTGCACTGGTGGTGATTGCCTGTTCATTTATTTTCGGGCCGCTGCGTCAGCAATCCATGGGTTTTCGTCTGGTGATTGCCTTATTTGCCGGTCTGGGCTTTTTCTATCTACAGGATTTCCTCGGCTATGCCAGTCTGGTCTATGCGCCATCTCCGGCATGGTTTGTCTTTATTCCGATTCTGATCATGTTCGGTATTGGGGGTTACCTGCTGCATCGGGCACGCTAAGACCCAGGAAAATAGAACAAATCAATCGCGATGAGCGGCTTAAACCATACTCTGGTCATGGCCTCTTTTTGCAAACTTCGCTAAAATAGAGCGATTAATTCGTAGACGAACAGAGTATTTCATTATGACGGATGCAACTGCTGGCAAAATCCCTCACGTTTTGGTGATTATGGATGGTGTGGGTCATCGCGAAGCGGTCGAAGACAACGCGTTTTTAGCAGCTAAACGACCAAATTTAACTGCAATGCAGGACAAGCATCCGCATGGTTTGATCTCGGGTTCAGGCGAAGATGTTGGTCTGCCAGATGGCCAGATGGGGAACTCGGAAGTCGGACATATGAACCTCGGTGCAGGTCGTGTGCTGTATCAGGATTTTACCCGGATTACCAAAGACATTCGTACCGGTGATTTCTTCAATCATGAAGTACTCGTCGATGCGGTGGAGAAAGCCAAAGCTTCAGGTGGTGCAGTGCATTTGCTCGGCCTTTTATCTCAAGGCGGTGTGCATTCGCATGAAGACCATATTGTTGCGATGGCTGAACTGGCACTCAAACGTGGTGTCAAAGTTTATTTGCATGCTTTCCTGGATGGTCGTGATACGCCGCCACGAAGTGCCCAACCGTCATTGGAAAAACTGGATGCGCTGTTTGCACAATATCCGGGTCAGGGTCGTATTGCCAGCATGATTGGTCGTTACTTCGCGATGGATCGTGACAACCGTTGGGATCGTGTCGAACAGGCCTATCGTTTATTGACTGAAGGCGAAGCGGCCCGTACAGCTGCCACCGCAGTTCAAGGTCTGGAACAGGCTTATGCCGCAGATGAGTCGGATGAGTTTGTCAAAGCCACCCGCATTGGTGAGCTGGCAAAAATTCAGGATGGTGATAGCGTGGTCTTCATGAACTTCCGTGCTGACCGTGCCCGTGAAATTACCAAAGCCTTTGTTGAAAAGGACTTTGCTGGATTTGCACGTAAAGTGGTGCCGAACTTAGCCAAGTTTGTGATGTTGACGCGTTACCAAGCAACGATTGATGCGCCTGTGGCCTATATGCCAGAAGCGTTGGTCAACTCGATTGGTGAATACCTGTCAAATCTGGGTAAAACCCAATTGCGTATTGCTGAAACTGAAAAATATGCACACGTGACGTTCTTCTTTAGTGGCGGTCGTGAAGATGAATATCCGGGTGAAAAACGTATCCTGATTCCATCACCAAATGTAGCAACTTATGACCTCAAACCGGAAATGAGTGCTTATGAAGTGACTGATGAGCTGGTCGCTGCGATCAATTCAGGCGAATTTGACCTGCTGGTGGTGAACTATGCCAATGGTGATATGGTCGGTCATACCGGTGTTTTTGATGCCGCAGTGAAAGCGGTCGAAGCGGTCGATACCTGCTTAGGCCGGGTTTATGAGGCGGTGATGGCGCAAAAAGGTCATATGCTTATCACTGCCGATCATGGTAATGTAGAGCAGATGCAGGACTATCACAGTGGTCAGGTGCATACTCAACATACCACTGAATTGGTTCCATTTATTTATGTAGGTCCAACTCAGGCCACGATCGCAGAAGGTGGCGTATTGGCAGATGTCGCACCGACCTTATTAAGTCTGATGCAAGTTCCAGTCCCTGCGGAAATGCAAGGTCGCAACCTGATTGAACTGAATCAATAATTTTCGATAAGATCTAAAAGAAAGGTAAAAAATGGCAAGAACACATTGGAAGTCTGTCGTCATACCATGCTTACTGATGTGTTTGAGTCATTCGGCCTGGGGTGCGGGCTCAAAAGAGCCGGCATTCGATGATATGGAAATGGATGGTCAGGTTTATACTGAAATTCCTGTGGCATCCATTCAAGAATTTGTACAAATTTACGGCATCGTCAAAGACAATTATATTCAAGACAAAAATGACGACGCCTTGTTCCAACAGGCAATCCAAGGGCTGGTCAGTGGCTTAGACCGCTATTCGCGTTATTTGTCTCCTGAAGATTATAAGCAGCTACGTGAATATACTGAAGGTGATCTGGCCAGCATTGATTTCGATCTGCAATTTAACCCGCAGATGAAGCAATGGATGGTGCAGGGATTGAGCGCCGATGCCGACTCTGCCAAGCAGGGGCTTCGCAATGGTGTCACGGTCTATAAAATTGATGATCAGGTACTGAGTAGCCTGAATCAGGAGCAGGTGCGACAGTTATTGAGCGGGGCGGTCGGCTCTACGCTGAGCATACAGCTTTCCCCGCAAAGTCCGGTGGTTCGTCTGGTAAGGAATACCAAGCTTGATACTGAAATTATATCCAGTCTGCACAATAATCAGGTACTGGTATTGCAGGTCAAAGTTTTCCAACAAGATACAGCCAATGAAATCAAGCGCCTGATTGAAAGCTATTCTGACAGACGCTTAAAAGCGGTGATGTTTGATCTACGCAATAACCCGGGTGGCTTACTTTCTGCCGCTGTAGAATCGGCCGATTTATTTTTGAATCAGGGTGTGATTGTCTCGACCCAAAGCCGTTCGGAAGGCAATCAGCAATTTCAGGCGCTGCCAAGTTTTGAATTTCAGAATCTGAAAGTGGGCGTTCTGATTAATAACCGTTCAGCTTCGGCAGCTGAAGTCTTTACGGCAGCATTGAAAGAACATAGCCGGGCCTGGGTGGTCGGTGAGCAAAGCTATGGCAAAGGTGTGGTACAAAAGCTATTTCCACTGAGTAATGGTTCTGCTTTACAAATGACAGTGGCACAATATTTCAGTCCGAGTGGTCAGATGATTGAAGGGCGGGGCGTGCAGCCACATTTCAGTTATCCGTTTAAGCAGGAAATGCGTGAGGAGAGCTATCTGGAACACGTCACAGACCTGCTACTCCTGCAAAAATAATTATTCGTCTTCCTCAGTATCCAGTCCGAACTTTTTCAAACGATAACGTAGGGAGCGGAATGACATACCGAGCTTTTTCGCGGCCAGTGTGCGGTTCCAGTGCGTTAGATTCAGCGCATTGAGTAGGACTTCTTTTTCAATCTTTTCTAAATATAGCTCTAGGCCTTCTTCCGGGAGCTTTCTCGGGGCAATCAGGGTGTCAGTCGCAATGATCTCGCTCGTGAGCGTATTCATCTCCTGAGCGCTGTTAAGAGCCTGACGTAACGGTGCACTTTGCAGGTGCTGAAGATCAATCCGTTCTTCATCACTCAAGGTAATTGCACGTTCCATAATATTACGCAATTCACGAACATTACCCGGATAATATTGTTCCAATAAAAATTCTTTACTGCGTTCTGTCAGTTTTTTATTGGCAATGCCCCATTCCTGGCAAATCTTCTGAATAAAATGTTCGGCGAGTAAGAGAATATCCTGACTCCGTTCACGCAGCGGCGGTAAAGTCAGATCCATCACATGAATACGGAAATATAAATCCTGACGGAATTTGCCTTGTTGTACCAAGGCTTCCAGATCCTGATGAGTGGCACTGATGACGCGGAAATCCACATCAATTTCAGTATCTGAACCGAGTGGACGAATACGTTTTTCCTGTACGGCACGTAACAGTTTGACCTGCATGGAAAGTGGCAGTTCTGCAATTTCATCCAGAAACAGGCTGCCACCATGTGCCGATTGAATCAGCCCCTGTTTGTCCTGAGCGGCGCCAGTAAAGCTGCCTTTCTTATGCCCAAACAGTTCGCTTTCCATCAGTTCAGTGGGAATCGCACCACAGTTAATTGCAATAAAAGGGCCTTCATTACGGTTGCTCAGGCGATGGACCAGATTGGCCACCACTTCCTTGCCAGTTCCCGATTCGCCAGTAATAAAAACCGGTGCCTGTGAGCGGGCAATTTTTTGTAAGGTAATACGTAAGTGCTGAATCGGTATCGATTGCCCAATCAGCATTTTATGTTCTAAAGCATCATTTGGATTATTATGGGAATAATCCACCGGTTTATTCAGTGCTTTTTGTAGCAGCTGTTCCAGATGTTTCTGATTGATCGGTTTGCTGACAAAGTCAAAGGCACCGGCCTTGAGTGCAGCAATCGCGATTTCCATGTTGCCATAGGCGGTCAGAACCGCGACCGGAAGTGCAGGGTAGAGATGGCCAATCCACTCCAGTAACTCCAAACCATTGCCATCGGGCAAGTTCAGGTCAGTTAAACAGGCATCATATTGATGATCTGCAAGACATTTTTTAGCATCTTGCAGACGATGTGCGATGTGCGTACGAATCCCCATCCGCAGCAACGACATTTGCATGAGGGTGCATAAATCTTCTTCATCATCCACCAAGAGCACCAGTGGCTGTTGTTCCACACTCATTTCCCTTAAACCCCTTTATACCGTAATACGTTGGCAGCTAATGCGAAAGCATGCGCCCTGTTCTTGTTGTATATAGTTTAATTGTGCCTGATTTGCTTCACAAAAACTATGTGATAAGTACAGTCCTAATCCGGTTCCACTAATCGAGGTGCTGAAAAAAGGTTGAAATAATAGGGCCTGGTCGTGTATGGCTACACCTGAGCCGAAATCCCGGATATCAATCCAGACCCGATGTTCATAGGGATGTATATTCAGCTGAATGTAATTGGCATCTGCTGAATTGTGACGGATGGCATTGCGAAGCAGGTTAATCAGGACTTGACGAAATTGTGCTTCATCGAACTGAATCAGCAGCGGCACATCAATATTAAATTGAATCTGATCGCAAATATCGGCCAAATCTTCCTGGATAAATAACGGGATAAATTCATTGAGATGAATCGGCACCGGATGGGTTTCTTTATTTTTGACCATATTCAGCGTGTCCTGAATAATCCGGTCGATCCGGGTCGCCTGTCGGCCAATCATCTGGTTGAGTACTTGTTGTTGTTCATTGTCAGAGTCAAGGTATAAATCATTGGCCTGCACAATAGCTGCCAATGGATTACGAATTTCATGCGCAATACTGGCTGAAAGCTGGCCCAGTGCAGCAAGCTTGAGTTGCTGCACCTGTTGATTGAGTTTTTTGGCATCCTGTAACACCAATAACATCAGGGTTTGATGCGGCACAATCAGCTTTTGTACCTGTACATGAATGTTATAGCGACTTTGCTGTGATTCAAATTGAAAACGCTCGCCATTTTCCAGCGTTTCAAACTGGATCAGTTCAAATAAATCTGGTTGTGACTGGTAGAGGGTAAATTTCTCATGCGCAAATTTTGCTTCGATCCCGAGCAGTGTACAGGCCGCAGGGTTACTCAGGACCACATGATAATTTTCATCCAGCACCAGATAGCCAGTTTCGATCTGTTCCAGAATATAACGGTTAATATTCTGTAAGCGATAAAGTTCCAGAGATTGCGAAAAGTTCAGGTTTTCCAGAATCTGAAAACGGCGCACCGCAATTTGCCCGGTTCCATAGACCACAAAGAACAAAAAGGCCAGCAGGGCACTATTACTGATATTGCTTAAGGAAGAAAATGCAAAAATACTGCCGATAAAATGTTGATATATGACACTAATCACAGCAATCAGCGTGACCACCAAAGCTTTTTTTGCATCCAGCAATAACGATGCGGAAAAGATGGTAATCACAAACAGCAAACCAATTTGCAGATTAGGCCCGTCACTTGCCAAAGTCAGTAAACTTAAGACGCAGACATCGCTAAAGAAAATCATAATCAGCTGCGGCTGGATCAGGCGTCTGATCCATTTCAGTGCGAACAGCTGCGCTGTATTAATGGCAACACCGATTCCCAGCGCATAATAATACAGTTGTGGATATTGATAATCGCCGGTTAGCTCGGGGTAGGTCAGCAGAAAAATCAGCAGCAGGCCAGTGCTGATCAGCAGGCGATACGCACTATACCAGATCCCTAAATGATACTGATTGAGTTCAGAATAATTGGTTTTTTGTGCCATATGCAGCGCGACTCGCCAAAGGCTAAGGTTTAATCAGCCCATAGCGCATGGCCAGATGCGTCAGTTTGACATCACTATCAATATTCAGTTTTTCAAAAATACGATAACGATAGGTATTTACGGTTTTGACGCTGACAAAGAGCTTGTCAGCAATTTCCTGAGCGCTGATACAGTTCACCACCATCATCGCCACTTGCATTTCACGTTCTGACAGTGCATCAAAAGGCGATTGCTGTGTATCAGAAAGGTAAGAACTCGCTAACTGTTCTGCAATGTCGGCACTAAAATATTTACCGCCTTGCATGACTTTATTGATGGCGCGAACCATTTCTGAAATCGGCGCCCCCTTGGTGATATAACCTTTGGCCCCGGCTTTTAATAACAGCGAAGGATAGGGTTCTTCTGCCAGACCGCTGACGGCCAGCACTTTGGTTTCAGGGGCGCTCTGAAGCAGGCGGCGCGTGGTTTCTACGCCACCAATGCCCGGCATATTCACATCCAGTAAAACCACATTCGGATGATGCTGACGAACCAGAGAAATCGCTTCTTCACCAGATTCAGCCTGTCCAATCACCTGAACCTCCGCATGGTCTTCCAGCATTCTGCAAATTCCAGTACGTACTAATTCATGGTCGTCCACAACTAAAACTGTGATCACCTACGCTCTCCCTCTGTTAAAAAAATCATTTTTTTGTTACATAAAGCAAAATAAGCTTGCAATGAAAGTACAAAATTAGCAATCCTATTCGCAAGATAAAATCTGAAACTTATCACACAGTGTCAAGATCAAAAAATGTTCTGCAATGTGTTTAAATGTAAGGCATATTAGAGGTAATACGCAAATCAATCTTACCTCTGTTAGTTGAGTGAAGAAATAGTGAAGAAAATAAACAAGTCTTTAAGGCATGTATTGGGCCTGTCCGTGTTAGTCAGCATGAGTGCGACAAGTTTTGCTGAAATCATTATGAATTCTGGCACGACAGAGGGCGGATCCAGCATTAGTTGGTCTTCTGAGGAAGTCAATCAGCTGATGAGTGATGATTTCCGTGTGGCTGCTGATGAGCCTTCGCCACCCGGTTCAGCCACCGTGACCACGACCTTGCGTCAGAGTGTACCGAGCACCCAGCAGTCGGTCAGTGTTCAGCAACCAGCAAAAACAACACAGATTTTTGATACAAACATTTATAGCAATCAACCCTCTGTAAATGCCCGTGCTGCATTGGTTATGGATGCGCAAACCGGTGAGGTGCTGTTTAGCAAAAACACCAATACCGCTTTGCCGATTGCATCTATTACCAAATTAATGACAGCAGTGGTGATTTCCGATGCACGTTTAAACATGTCAGAAAAAATCACGCTGCAACAGGCTGATTTCTCTTGCGCAGGTTGTAAAAGCTCAAGCTCGACCTTACGTGCTGGCGATAGCATGAACCGTGCCGAAGCTTTATTGTTTGCTCTAATGAAGTCTGAAAACCCGGCAGCTGCAGCCTTGGCGCGAACGTATCCAGGTGGTCGCAGTGCATTTATTGCAGCGATGAACAGTAAGGCCAAGGCCTTAGGCATGAATTCATCCCGCTTTATGGAATCAACCGGCTTACACCCTGGAAATGTGGCATCAGCACGTGATTTGGGTATTTTAGTGAATACCGCTTCTCAATATGGTTTGATTCGTCAATTCTCGACCACACCAAGCTATGACTTTAACTTGGGTTATCGTGTACTGAAATCGAATAATACCAATGCACTGGTGCGTAACGGCGGCTGGAATATCAATATTTCTAAAACCGGTTTTATTAATGAAGCAGGGCGCTGTGTGGTGATGCATACGACCCTGAATAACCGTCCGGTGGCAGTGGTACTGTTAGGTGCAAATAGCTCACAGGCGCGTACCAATGATGCGACCCGTTTGATGAGCTGGGTGAGCCAGCAACCAAAACGAATCTAATCTCTGCGCTCATAAAAAACCCTGCAAATGCAGGGTTTTTTATTCTGGCTGAAATTACATGTTCGACAGAATAGAGTCTTTTACCTGAGCCATGGTTGCGTCGATAGACAGCATCACCGCATCGGCACATTGTTTGATCGCGGTATCTGGATCTTTTAGACCATTACCGGTTACGGTACATACGATTACTGAACCTTCAGCGATTTTACCTGCTTTGATATCACGGATTGCACCACCAACAGACGCAGCAGATGCAGGTTCTACGAATACACCTTCATACATCGACAGCAGACGTTGCGCTTCAAGAATCTCAGCATCCGTCAGTTCATCAAACCAGCCGTTTGAATCACGAACGACAGCTTTGGCATGATTGAAGCTTTGCGGATTACCAATACGAATTGCAGTTGCAACAGTTTCCGGATTTTCTACTGGACCACCACGCAGGAACGGAGCAGCACCAGACGCTTGGTAACCGGCCATGATTGGCAAGCCAGCCGGTTTAGGACCAGTGAAAGCATCGGTTTCAGCATCGTAAATCACTTGCTCAAATTCTTCTTTCGACTGATTGGCCACCGCTTCGGTATAGCCCATCCAGTGTGCAGTGATATTACCTGCGTTACCCACTGGCAGGCAGTGGTAATCCGGGGCACGACCTAAAGCTTCAACGATCTCGTAAGCAATGGTTTTTTGACCCTGCAGGCGGTACGGGTTGATTGAGTTTACAATCGTTACCGGTGCCTGATCAGCAACTTCCTTCACCAGACGCATGCCGTCATCGAAGTTACCACGAATTTGCATGGTGATTGCACCATACATCATCGCTTGGGCCATTTTACCCATGGCAATTTTGCCTTCCGGGATGAGCACGAATGCTTTGATACCGGCACGAGCAGCGTATGCAGCCGCAGCAGCAGAAGTATTACCAGTGGATGCACAGATGATGGCTTTAGAGCCTTCTTCAACGGCTTTGGTCACTGCCATAGTCATACCGCGGTCTTTAAATGAACCAGTCGGGTTTAAGCCCTCGTACTTCACATAAATTTCAACATCTTTACCAATAATGCGTGGAATATTCTCAAGCTTGATCAGTGGAGTATTACCCTCACCCAAAGAGATCGCACGAGTAGTTGCAGACACTGGTAAACGGTCGCGATAGCGGTCAACTAAACCAGTATAACGATTGGCATTCGACATGATGATGTTCCAATTGTGTGTAGAGCTTGGCAAGGGGAAATACTCCCCTTAACCCGATTAATTATCAAGCGATTCTAAACGAATTCGTACAATTTCGCCATGAATGACGGGTAATGCTTGAATTTGTGAGAGCGCTGCATCCATTTTTGATTCGACGATAGGATCGGTCAGAATCACGATCGGAATAAGGTCTTTTAAGCGAGGTTGCTGCATGATGGCATCAATACTGATCCCGGCACGACTGAGGATCGTGGTGACATCGGCAAGCACGCCCATTTGATCTTCGGCATTAATACGGATGTAATAGCCGGTGGTCATTTGTTCACGACTCAAGATCGGTAAATCGGTCAGGGCTTCAAAGGCCAGTTGCGGAATGGTTCCAGCACCGTCTTCGGTATAAATGATATCACGGACAATATCCACCACGTCTGCGACCACAGCAGAAGCCGTTGGGCCTGCACCCGCACCTGCGCCGTAGTACAGCGTTGGGCCAACCGCATTGGCTTGTACCAGTACGGCGTTTTTCACGCCATTGACGTTGGCAATCAGTTCTTCTTCAGGAATCAGGGTTGGATGAACACGGAGTTCAATCCCGGCATCGGTGCGGCGTGCAATTCCCAGGTGCTTGATACGGAAACCGAGGTCTTCTGCATATTTCACATCTTGTGCAGTGACTTTGCCAATGCCTTCAGTAAAGACTTTGTCAAACTGTAGCGGAATACCAAAGGCACATGAAGCCAGAATGGTCAGCTTATGTGCAGCATCAATACCTTCCACGTCAAAGGTTGGATCGGCTTCGGCATAACCCAGTTCTTGTGCTTCTTTGAGTACGTCTTCAAAAGTACGGCCTTTTTCACGCATTTCGCTGAGAATGAAGTTCCCCGTACCATTGATAATACCTGCCAGCCATTCAATCTTGTTGGCAGCCAGACCTTCACGGATCACTTTAATGATTGGAATGCCGCCGGCTACAGCTGCTTCATAGGCAATTTGCACAGCATTGTCTTCGGCTGCTTTAAACAGTTCATTGCCGTGTTCAGCCAATAAGGCTTTGTTGGCAGTAACAATATGTTTGCCATGTTTCATGGCTTCCATGATGATTTCAAAAGCAGGGTGAATACCGCCCATGACTTCGACCACCACGTCTACATCCGGTTGACGTACGATATCCATCAAGTCTGCACTTTGCTTCACCGATTCAGGCAGATCCAGATCAGGACGTGGGCGACGGGTACCTACATAGGTAATTTCAATTTCACGACCGGTGCGACGTTTAATCTCAGCAGCATTTTCTTTTAATAGTTTCAAGGCACCACCACCTACAGTACCAAGACCGAGGATTGCCAGACGAACTGGTTTCACGTCACACTCCAAATATAATCAGTTTTTTACGAGAACCTAGATCATAGCTAAAAAAACGTAATGACTCTAGGGTCATTTCAGAATATCTTTATGTATAAATTAAAGTTAAATAACTTATTAAAATGAGTTATTTAAGCCGCTTCAATAATTCAGAGGTAGATAGATATCCGCCCAGGTAAACCCCTTCTGAACTATAAATTGCCGGGGTGCCATTGACGCCCATATTCAGGCCCATGTGATATTGATCTTGAACAGGATTTTCACATTTTTGCGCAGTGATCTGGGCACCGGCAATGGCCTGATCAAAAGCACTATGACGGTCAGCACTGCACCAGATTGCTTCCATGGCTGGCATATGCTGTTCACCACGCGGCCAGGCGATATAACGCACTTCGATCCCCTTGTTGTTCATTTCATCCATTTGCTCATGGAATTTATGGCAATACGGGCAGCTGACATCGGTAAAGACATAGATCACATGCTTGGCCTTGCCTGTGGCCGGATAGATCAGCAGGTCTTCTGCTTTCAGCTCAGAAAAGAGTTTGTTGTTGATTCCGGCTTGCAGGTTTTCACTGACATTATGCAGCTGTTTATCGCCCAGTCGGATCACGTCACCCTGAATCAGGTATTTGCCATCGCTGGTGACATAGACCGCAGACATACCTTCCAGACTGACCCAGAACAGGTTCGGTACTTCGGTGGTTTTAATATCGGTAATTTTGGCACTGATCCCCGCAGTTTTGAAATGCTTTTCCAAGGTAGAGACCAGACGCTGTTGTGCATTGCGTTCGGTCAGGGTAGAGGCTTCTCCCGTTGCTGGTGCACTTGCAGTCAGTGTATCTTGCTTTTTAGTGTTGTTATCGGAATTGGAACATGCGCTAAGCCCCAAACCAGCAGCAAGTGTACAAGCCATAAAAACTTTTGAGCGGGCAAATGTCATAAATAACCCTTTTCTTCTTGGACTAAAAACAGAGCATTAGCATAACAAAAAAAAATACAAACACGTCAAACTTCTCAGTTTATTCCATGTGTAGATGTTTTAAGCCCGTGGATGATGCGCTGCATGCAGCTGCTGCATCCGCACTTGCGCCACATGGGTATAAATCTGGGTGGTCGACAGATCACTATGTCCAAGCAGCATCTGTACCACACGTAAATCTGCGCCATGATTGAGCAGATGCGTTGCAAAGGCATGCCGCAAGGTGTGCGGTGACAGCTCGGATGCAATTCCGGCCTGTAAAGCATAGCGTTTAATCGCATACCAGAAATTTTGCCGGCTCATGATGCCGCCATGCTGAGTCAAAAACAGATAATCGGTTGAGGTCTTATACAGTTGAGGACGGGCTTCATTCAGATATTTTTCCACCCATTCACAGGCCATTTGTCCCATCGGAACTAGACGTTCTTTATTGCCCTTACCGACGATACGTAAATAACCCTGTTTTAAGTTGATCAGTTCCAGACGTAAATTAATCAGTTCGGTCACCCGGAGTCCGCAGGCATACAATACTTCAAACATGGCACGATCGCGCAGTCCTAATGCCGTGTTGATATCCGGGGCATGAATCAGGGCTTCGACATCAGCTTCGGAGAGATCTTTGGGTAAGGCCCGACCCAGTTTTGGGGTTTTATGTGCAGCCACCGGATTGTCACTACGCAGTTTCTGCTCACGTAAAAATTTATAAAATGAACGCAAGGCAGACAGGCAGCGAGCAATCGAACGTGGACTTTTTTGCTGTTTGGTCAGTGCAATCAGTACATCGGAAATATCATCATGATTCCATTCCGGTAGAGGCTTGCTCAGATATTCTGCACATTGCAGCAAATCAGATAAATAGGCATTTCGGGTGTGTGGACTGACCGTTTGCGCAATCAGATAATCACGAAAACCCTGTAAATAGCTCAAGGCTTCAGGAATTTGAACCGGGGCGGGAATACGGGGTTTTTTATTCAGCATAGGGTGCAAGGATCTGATCTGAAAAAGCGATGAATTTAATAGGTATTCTCCACTGTAGTTTAATTTCACCAGACTGTCGATGTGATATAAAAACTAATTCAGCATGTAATCAATCTTATTTGTTAATTATTCTCATTTGTTTGTATACTGTACAAAATAGTTCAGGAATTTCACGGTGCGTTTGTCTGATTTAAAAGCAAAACAAATTGCCATCATTCGAAAAGTGAGTCGAACAACTGATGGTGAAAGTGCTCTACACGATGTCGTCGCGAGTCGTTTGGAAACTCTAGGCTTTGTGCCGGGTACGAAGGTACAGGTGATTACGAAAGGTATTTTTGGTGGAGATCCCATTTTGATTCAAGTTGGATTTACCCGTTTTGCTTTGCGTAAATCAGAAGCAGCCAAAATTGAAATCGAACAGGCGGTGTCGGCATGAGTGATACATTACGTATTGCCCTTGTCGGTAACCCTAACTGCGGTAAAACTTCATTATTCAACCATTTAACCGGAACACGCCAAAAAGTTGGTAACTATGCGGGTGTCACGGTTGAACGTAAAGTCGGTACGTTTCAGCTTGCTTCAGGCAAAGCGGTGCGGGTACTGGATTTGCCAGGGACTTATAGTCTGGATGCGACCAGCCCGGATGAAGAAATCACCCGTAATGTGGTGCAAGGTAAAATCGCAGAAGAACAGCAGCAGGATGCATTCTTATGTGTGGTAGATGCCACTAACCTGAAACTGCATCTGGGTCTGGTCCTAGAAATGATTGCTTTGGGGCGTCCGATTCTGGTTGTACTCAACATGATGGATGAAGCACGCCGTCGTGGGATGCAAATCAATACCCAGAAGCTGTCTGAACGTCTCGGCGTGCCCGTGGTGGAAACTGTAGCGGTACGCAGTTCAGGGATTGAAAACCTGAAGAATGCCCTGGATCAGGGAAAATTCTCGGTACCGCAGACTGAACTGAGTGGCTTAAAGGGTGACCCGCATCAGCAGGTAGAAGTCATTCTGAACGACGTGGTCAATTTCGTCGATCAGGAAGACAAACGTACCGATTTTCTCGACAAGATTTTTTTACATCCGGTACTGGGTCTACTCAGCCTGGCTGTGATGATGTTCGTGATTTTCCAGGCGGTATTTGCCTGGGCTGCGCCGTTTATGGATGGCATCGAAACCTTCTTTGGTTGGCTCGGTGAATTCCTTGGTGAATATATTGCTCATCCTTTACTGAATAGTCTGGTGGTGGACGGGATTATTGCCGGTGCTGGCGGGGTGGTGGTATTCCTGCCACAGATTCTGATTCTGTTCTTCTTTATTCTAGTCTTGGAAGAATCAGGTTATTTACCACGAGCAGCTTTCTTGCTCGATAAGCTGATGTTTAAAGCGGGCCTGTCAGGCCGTGCCTTTATTCCGTTATTGTCCAGCTTTGCCTGTGCCATTCCCGGCATCATGGCATCGCGTACCATCAGTGATCCGCGAGATCGTTTAACCACGATTTTTGTGGCACCATTGATGACCTGTTCAGCACGTTTGCCGGTATATGCCTTGCTGATTGCAGCTTTCATTCCACAGCAAACTGTCTGGGGTTTTATGAACCTGCAAGGTCTGGTGTTATTTGGCCTGTATATGGCGGGTATTGTCAGTGCTCTGGCGGTGTCTTTTGTACTGAAATTTTTCCATAAAGATAAATCCCAGCACATGCTGTTGATGGAGCTGCCAAGCTACCGTTTCCCGGATCTGAAAAACGTCTGGATCGGCTTGCTGGATCGCGGCAAAATCTTCTTGAAGCGGGTCGGCGGTATCATCTTTGCCTTATCGATTGTACTCTGGTTCCTGTGTACCTTCCCGCAACCCCCAGAAGGTGCGACTTTGCCGGCGATTGATTATTCACTGGCAGGTATGCTCGGTCATCTGATGCAGCCAATCTTTGCACCGCTCGGTTTTAACTGGCAGATCTGTATTGCCTTGATTCCAGCCATGGCAGCACGTGAAGTGGTGGTTGCTGCATTGGGCACTGTCTATGCACTGTCTGCCGTAGATGACGATGCAATGTCCGAAGGTCTCTCTTCACTCATCAGTAGTGGTGGTGATCTGGGCTGGTCAGTGGCGACAGGTCTGTCTTTACTGGTGTGGTTTATTTATGCACCGCATTGTCTGGCAACTTTGGCGACAGTCAAACGTGAAACTGGTTCCTGGAAAACGGTCAGTATCATGACGGTTTACCTGTTTGGCTTGGCATATTTCATGTCATTCCTGACTTATCAAATTGCTTCATATTATTTGGGCTAATCTCAGGTTGGCCTCGGCCCGTTGAGCTTGCCTGAGTATATGCATGGGAGATTGAGATGATTGAAATTCTGATTGTGGCGGCACTGGTGCTGTGGAGTGCGCTGGTGGTATTTAAAAAGGTGTTTCCGAACACCTCTCACTCAGTCTTCCAGAAGCTGTCTGATGCCTGCGCAGCAAAAGGCTGGACGCGTCTGGCCAAATGGCTGCAACCGGGTATGGCTGCAGGCTGTGGTGGCAACTGTGCCTGTCCGGTGTCGGAGCAAAGTGCACAGGAAAAGCCGGCCCAGCAAGCGGTCAAATGGAAATAAGTTCCTTTTTGGCTGTAATTTTAAAAACCGTCATGAGCATGACGGTTTTTTTACGCATGGACACAAAAAAATATGCAGAAAGCTCAATCAGAAAAGGCATTCAAAACAGCAAAGTGCTACCATTTCGTCAGTTTCAAAATAGACCAAAATATGGGGCGAAAATGTTAATACAACGTGGTGGGTTAAAAGTCGTTGCAGGACTCGGAATATCAGGTGTTGCAGCAGTCAATTTCTTACATGACCAGGGCTACCGCGTTGCAGTAACGGATTCTAGAGCCATCCCTCCGGGACATGACCAGATTCCGACCGAAGTCCAGACCAGTTTCGGCCAGTTTGATGCCGAGCTGTTGCTGTCTGCAGAAGAAATCGTGATCAGTCCGGGACTGGATCCAAAATTGCCAGAAATTCAGGCGGCGATGGCGCAGGGTATTCCTGTGGTGAGTGAAATCCAGATTTTACGCCGTGCTACGGATAAGCCCATTGTCGCGATTACCGGTTCCAATGCCAAAAGTACAGTGACCACTTTGATTGGCTTAATGGCAGCCGATGCTGGCAAAAAAGTCGCGGTCGGTGGCAATCTGGGACGTCCTGCACTGGATTTAACCAAAGATGATCCTGAGTTATATATCTTAGAATTATCCAGTTTTCAGCTGGAAACTACTTCAAATCTGGCGGCTGAAGTGGCGGTGGTACTGAACATGAGTGAAGATCATCTGGATCGGCATGGCGATATGATGGGCTATCACACCGCCAAGCACCGGATTTTTCAGGGTGTGAAAAAAGTGGTGTATAACCGGGATGATTCTTTGACCCGTCCTTTGGTGCCAGATGTGACGCCGATGCAAAGTTTTGGCCTGAATGCACCCGATATGAACCAGTACGGGATTCTTAAAGATACCGATGATGGCATCTGGTTGGCGCGTGGTCGTGAACGTCTGTTAAAAAGTACCGAGATGTATATGCAGGGCACGCATAATGTTGCCAATGCCCTGGCTTGTCTGGCACTCGGTGAAGCGATTGGTTTGCCATTGGACAGCATGCTAAACACTTTAAAAACCTTCAAAGGTCTGGAACATCGCTGCGAATTTGTCAAAGCAGTGCAGGGCGTACGTTATTATAACGACTCCAAAGGCACCAACATCGGTGCAACCTTGGCGGCTCTCGATGGTCTCGGTATGGCGATTGAAGCCCAAGGTGGCAAAGTTGCGATTATTCTCGGTGGACAGGGCAAAGGACAGGACTTTAAGGCTTTGCGTGAATCATTGAGTAAATATGCCAAGATTGCAGTGCTGATTGGTGAAGACCGTCCGATCATCGAAGCAGCGATTAGGGGCACGACTGAGCTGGTTCATGCAGAGAGTTTGCAGCAGGCCGTAGAAATCTGCCAAAAGCACACCCAGGCAGATGATGTCGTGCTATTGTCTCCTGCATGCGCAAGTTTTGATATGTTCTCGGGTTATCCTGAGCGTGGTCGCAAGTTTGTTGCGTATGTGAATGAACTCAATTAAGAATAACAAGGATTCGTGATATGGCTGGGTTTGCTCAGACTACGATCAATAAACTAAACCAATTTTATAGCCAGTGGGTACCCAAGCTCCCCGCTGAGCTAAATCCACGGAATGTACTAATTTTCTGTGTATTGGCTTTACTGTGTATTGGTTCGATCATGGTGGCATCGGCCTCGATGCCTTATGCTGAACGTATGCATGAAAATGCCTTTCATTATATTAGCCGCCATGGCATTTCGATTTTTGTGGCAGCAGTAGCCGCCTATCTAACCTATAAAATTCCCTTAAAGGTCTGGTTTAATAACACCTTCTTTTTGTGGATTATTACCATTGTACTGTTGGTGGCCGTGCTGGTGGTCGGGACTGAGGTCAATGGTTCCAAGCGCTGGATTCGGGTGGCCGGATTTACCTTGCAGGCCTCGGAAGTGGCGAAAGTGATGATGGCGATTTTTACCGCAGACTATGTGGTACGCCGTGCGGAAGAAGTCCGAAACAATATTAAAGGGTTGGTTCGTTTAAGTGCGATTATGGGTGTGACCGTCGGTTTGATTATTCTTGAGCCGGACTTGGGGGCAACCGTGGTGATTACCTTGACCATGCTTGGCGTGTTTTTCCTCGCGGGTGCGCCGTGGATTCAGTTTGGTGTGGCCTTTATGACCTTGGTCGGTGCATTTGCCGCAGCGATTTTATTAGAGCCTTATCGCTTGCAGCGTTTGATGTCTTTTTCAAATCCATGGGAAGATCCACTGGGTAGCGGCTACCAGCTCTCGAATGCACTAATGGCCTTCGGCCGTGGTGAGTGGGCCGGGGTTGGATTGGGGCACAGCATTCAGAAAATGTCCTATCTGCCTGAAGCGCATACTGATTTTATGCTGGCGATTTTAGGTGAGGAATTTGGCTTTTTAGGTATTGCCACCATCCTGATCCTGTCTTTTACCATGCTGGTCTGCTGTATCCGGATCGGACATCGTGCCTTGCAACATCAATATCTACGTGCCGGTTATCTGGCCTATGGGATCTGTATCATTTTCCTGTTACAGATTTTGGTGAATGCCGGTATGAATATGGGCGTGTTACCGACCAAAGGTTTGACCCTGCCATTTATTAGTTATGGGGGTTCATCATTGATTATCTGTGCGGTGATGATCAGTTTAGTGCTGAAAATTGATTCGACCACTCGGCAGGTCAATCCAAGCCGGGAAGAATCAAGCTTCTAGATTGGAGTTGGACCCGGGCTCCGGCTGAGCATGGTCAAGCACTGTGCTCGGCATTGCAGTTCCGCAATTGGAACAGGTCACAAAAGCAGTTTTAGGCTTGGAAAGTGGAATCAATGGAATAAAAAACAAAGAAAAATAATGACGTTGCTGTTTCAGCTCATAGCCTGTACGGGTTCGGCAGACTGGACACAGGAACTGGCTCTTTTCAATAGTTTTGGTTTTAGGGCCGAATCCAAAAATAAAAAACATCTGCTTTTCCTCTCTGATTTTAATTCTAGAATTCTAGCTTAAGCCAAAACAGGTTTTTATTGATAACAACCTTGTAGTGCTGTTGTATGTGGAATCCGTTCAATGTTCCATTGCGCAACCGCCTGTTGCAGCATGCGTTGTGGCGTATCCAGATCAACTTCAGCCTGATGCAAAGCATTAAGTGCCTGTTTTAAGAGTTGTGGGGCCTGACTTAAATCCAGTGCTTGGGCCAGATTCTGTTTTGAGAGTTTTTGTCCCTGATCATTCATCGCCAGGGGTAGATGCATATAATTCAGACGCGGATAACCGAGCAACTGCCCCAGATAGATTTGCCGTTCGGTATTGTCCAGCAGGTCAGCACCACGTACCACATGGGTCATGCCTTGCAGATAGTCATCGACCACTACCGCCAGCTGATAATTAATAATCCCGTCACGACGTTTTAAGACAAAGTCTCCCAGATCTTTCTTCAGCTTTGAGCAGTGTCGACCTTGTAATTGATCTTCAAAACAGATTTCGATATCTTCGACTTTTAAACGGATCGCTTGATTGTCGAATGCCAGAGCTAGGTCACGGCAGGTATCCTGATAGATATGATTGGAACCGAGCATTTTACGGGTACATTGACAGGCATAAACCAGACCCTGCTGACGTAATTGTTCGATCACATCTGCATAAATATCTAAACGGTCTTTCTGGAAAATGATTTCGCCGTCTGGCTCAAGCTGAAAGGCGTCCATGGCACGCAAAATATGCTCTTCACTGCCCGGATAAATACGCGGAATATCGGTATCTTCCACCCGAACCAGCCATGTGCCGTGGTTGGCTTTGGCATCGCAATAACTGGCAACTGCGGTAATGAGGGAGCCAAAATGCAAAGGGCCGGTTGGCGATGGCGCGAACCGACCCACATAAGCCATCCTATTGTCCCCCTCCTTTTTTAAAGGAGGGGTTAGGGGAGGATTATTCAACAGCATCATTAACCGTTATTTTGCTTCTCTTTGATTTCCGCCAGGGTTTTGCAGTCAATACATAAAGTAGCCGTTGGACGGGCTTCTAAACGACGCAAACCAATTTCGATGCCACAAGTTTCACAGAAACCATAGTCATCATTCTGGATCGCTTCGATTGACTGTTCGATTTTACGGATCAGTTTACGTTCACGGTCACGGGTACGCAGCTCAATTGCAAATTCTTCTTCCTGAGTGGCACGATCGTTGACATCAGGCAGGGCAGTATTCTCATCTTGCATCGTATTCAGCGTACGATCCACTTCTGACATCAACTCGGCTTTCCAGGCCAGCAAAATTTGGCGGAAATGCTGAAGCTGACCTTCAGACATGTATTCTTCATTTTTTTTAGGTTGATAAGGTTCAATACCAAATAAGCTAGCAGTAGAACCACCGTCAGTCGTTTTAGGCTTAGATTTGCGTACGCGCTTTGCAGCTTTCTCTTCTACAACTTCAATTTGATTGTCTAAGACTTGATTTTGGTTGTCATTCGCCATTTAGGGCATTCCTCATCATATGCGTATGATTGCTACGCAAAAAATATGGTGATATGCAATTTTTATCCACCCTGTAGAAGGATTATCCTCCTGTGGGGGCCGTCATCATATAGACTTTTTATGCTTATTGATAGTCTTTGATGTCTGGACTATGCATATCACATTTCCTTTGGTTGCAATAAAGTAATGCAAAAAAAACAAATTGAAAAGTTAATAACCTGAAATTTCAGTATTAATATTTTGCTGACTCAATGCCACCCGTTCAATATAGGTATCAAACTCACCATTTTGTTGCAAATGTAATACACGATAACCGGGCGCCGCCTGATCTAGCGCGAAATCCTGGCTTTTAGGTTTGAACTGCACACTGGTCGATGGCGTGGATAAAAAATAGATACCATGCCATTCATTACAGGAATCCTGATGCACATGACCAAACAAGACCAGCTTTATATTCTGGTGCCGTGCCAGGACATCTTTCAGATCTTCGGCATTTTTAAGGCGGTGCTGGTCAATCCAGTGCGATTTCATCGCAAAAGGGTGATGATGACAAGCGATGATGACATGCTGATGCTTAAACTCAAGCAATAATTGGTTCAATTGATCAAGCTGAGCTTGTTCCACCCAGCCATCGACCTTGCCTTGAACGGCACTATTTAACAGGATCATGGTCCAGGTGCCAAAATGAATGGCATGTACCTGATTCGCATTCTGGTGAAAAGGGAACACCTGAGAATCGTCATGGTTACCTGGAATCTGATAATACGGCACGTTTAAAGACTGAATATATTCTAGATAGCGCTGATAAGTGCTTTCGACCGGCACCTGCGCCAGATCACCGGTATGAATCAATGCATCCATCTGGGGAAAGCGCTGTTGGATCTGCTGCATCACTTCATGAAAACTCTGCTCGGGATTCATCCGGGCAAATTCCAGCTCTTCCCGATCCATCAGATGAGTATCAGAAATCTGGATAATGGTCCAATCCGGCTGTGTGCTTGTGCTTGACTGCTGAAAACTCATGTCTTTCCCCTTAGACATATTCCTGCAGTATGAATATGTTGTTGCAACCATTGCAAGGCCATAATGACAGGCGCATTTCTTAAGCGACCATTCGTGAGCAAGAACGGAATATCGGCATAATCCAGAATATGCAGCTGGATATTTTCACCTTCATCCGGCATGCCAAAAATCCCGCCATGTTCAGGCAGTTCAGTTTCGGCGACATATAGATGAAACAGCTCGGAACAAGCACCCGCTGAAGGATAGAAGCTGAAAATATGCTGTAACTGATTCAAGCTACAGCCTGATTCCTCGAGTGCTTCCCGGCGGATACACTGTTCAGGCGCTTCATCGCCATCCAGAACGCCAGCAATCACTTCGAGTTGCCACGGTGAATCGACATCGTCCAGTCCGCCAATCCGGAACTGTTCAATCAGGCCGAATTT
Organism: Acinetobacter sp. F-1; assembly: GCF_022869025.1. NCBI lineage: Bacteria > Pseudomonadati > Pseudomonadota > Gammaproteobacteria > Moraxellales > Moraxellaceae > Acinetobacter > Acinetobacter sp. F-1. The sequence continues at coordinate 60,166 of NZ_JAJKFX010000003.1, forward strand.
CTGCTGTTGATGGTTATAGATCAGCACACCCGCTGCTTCTGGCCGGTGAATCAGCTCGCGTTGCAAAATAGGCGTCGAGCTGTCCTGCTGGAATAAACGGTGTTTAAGGCTGACTTGTTCTACCTGAATAAATCCCCGGTACAAGAACTCACGTGCCTCTACGCTAAAGTCTTTTTTATTATAAGAGGCCTGTTTAATAATATTCATATGCTCAGATAGAATGAATTGATTTATTTTCATCCTATCTGAGTTTTTTTTGAAGACAACTGTTTTTTTTACAGTTTTATAGTTTGTGGTATAAATTTTGACCAGATTTGTGGAAGCTGGCTTTCATCTGATCCATACCCGCTTCAATTTCGGCCTGAGAGCTTGCCGGCTGATCAGGCTTGGCCTGCTGATTGGCATAGTCTCGAACATTCTGGCTAATCTTCATTGAACAGAACTTCGGTCCACACATGGAACAGAAATGTGCAGATTTATGTGCTGCTTTGGGCATGGTTTCATCATGCATGCTGCGGGCTGTATCCGGATCCAGACTCAAATTAAACTGGTCTTCCCAGCGGAATTCAAAACGTGCCTTGGACAGCGCATTGTCCCGGGCCTGTGCGCCTGGATGCCCTTTGGCCAGATCGGCTGCATGTGCTGCAATCTTGTAGGTAATAATGCCGTCTTTGACATCTTTTTTATTTGGCAAACCCAGATGCTCTTTCGGGGTGACATAGCACAGCATGGCGGTACCATACCAGCCAATCATTGCGGCACCAATGGCTGAAGTAATATGGTCATAACCCGGAGCAATATCCGTAGTTAAAGGCCCAAGGGTATAGAAGGGCGCTTCTTTACAGACTTCCAGTTGCAGGTCCATATTTTCCTTGATCATGTGCATTGGGACATGCCCCGGACCTTCAATCATTACCTGTACATCATGCTCCCAGGCACGGTGGGTCAGTTCGCCCAAAGTTCGAAGTTCGGCAAATTGCGCTTCGTCATTGGCATCCTGCACACAGCCCGGACGTAGGCCATCGCCGAGACTAAACGATACGTCATAAGCTTTCATGATCTCGCAGATTTCATCGAAATGGGTATACAAGAAGTTTTCCTGATGATGTGCCAGACACCACTGCGCCATGATCGAACCGCCACGCGATACGATACCGGTCAAACGGTTGGCAGTCAGCGGTACATATCTTAAAAGCACGCCGGCATGAATGGTGAAATAGTCCACACCTTGTTCAGCCTGTTCAATCAGGGTGTCTTTAAAGATCTCCCAGGTCAGGTCTTCGGCCACACCATTGACTTTTTCCAGTGCCTGATAGATCGGTACGGTTCCAATTGGTACAGGAGAGTTGCGGATAATCCATTCACGGGTTTCATGAATATTCTGGCCGGTCGAGAGGTCCATAATCGTATCTGCACCCCAACGTGTCGCCCAGGTCATTTTCGAGACTTCTTCTTCGATACTTGAACCGAGTGCAGAATTACCAATATTGGCATTGATTTTGACCAGAAAATTACGCCCGATGATCATCGGTTCCAGTTCCGGATGATTGATATTGGCCGGAATAATCGCGCGGCCGGCGGCGACTTCCTGACGCACAAATTCTGGCGTAATTTCAGTCAGGTTTTTTGCACCAAAATTCTGGCCCGGATGCTGGCGCATATCGACACCATCGAGTTGACGTAGGTTTTCACGAATGGCAATGTATTCCATTTCCGGTGTGATAATGCCTTGCTTGGCATAATGCATCTGGGTGATGTTGCGGCCGCATTTGGCTTTGCGTGGTTTTTGAATATGCGCGAAACGGATCGCAGCGGTACGGATATCGCGTAAACGCTGGCGGCCAAATTCAGAACTGAGCTGATCCAGAATTTCCGTATCGTTACGCTGTTCAATCCAGCTGTCACGGATATTGGGCAGGCCTTTATTCAGGTCAATCGTCACATTGGGGTCGGTATAGACACCGGAAGTGTCATAAACCATCAAGGGTGGATTGTATTCACCGCCTAAGCCTGTCGGGGTTTCACTGAGGGAAATTTCCCGCATCGGCACCTGAATATCAGGACGTGAGCCTGACAGATAGACTTTACGTGAAGCAGGCAGAATGCGCGTTAAATCACGTGCTTCCTGTTCATGGGTGGAGAGAGAAGTTTCAGAAGAAAGATTCGTTAACTGGTTCATGGCTATGATCCTTATGAATGACATCAACGAATCAAGCACGACCAAAAACGCGGGCAGATTTATCCTGAGCGGATAAAAAAAGGGCTGGGTTTTTAGCTGGCTTGATTCCTACGCAGGTCTTAACCTGATCAGGTTCAACGGTACTCATGCTCAATTCCTGATAACGATAAAAGGAATCACATGATCTCAGCGAGTGATTACTCGCGCTCCGTCAAGCGAGGCTAAAGCTTAGCTCAGTTGAGGCAGAATAAACAGGTCTAAATCTTTCAACTTTAACGATGATCTGTTCAGGTCAGGAAAAGCTGGACTCAGCTCCACACCCATTCCGGCTAGATACAGAACGCATCCATAAAACAGTCTTTATCATATTTTTGTGAGGGTGGACTGATCTTGGCATAATACAGAATCTGTTCAGCATCCGAACGGTTTCGATAGTCGGCAGGCAAGGCTTGCTGACGCTGTTGCGGATTCATGTCCAGAAACTCCAGAAATTGGCGAGCCTGGGTCGAAAGCGTTGATTTCTGACCGCTGGATAGACCAATAATGGTTTCCAGATGACTGGTATCGACTGCATAACGGTCACGATAATCCTCAGAAACGGGAGATGCTTCAGTGCCTCTAAACAAAAAATAGGTATATTGTTTCAGCAGGTATTCGGCATCCCGCTTATAGCTGCTCTCAGGATAGGTCTTGAGATAATCTTCCCAAAGCAGACTGCGGGCTGCAATGTCAGCTGCTTCAATTTGCAGGCGTTTTTCCACCAGTACCGGCTGCATATTCTGTTCAGCCAGATGTTCAATAAAGGCTTTTTCAGCGTCGGGTAAATAAGGCGCAAAAATGCGGGCCAGATATTCCGGACTACGACGATAATGTAAGTTGCCATCGCCAAGATCCAGCAGTTCGACATAAGCCTGACCTTTGTGTTTTAACAGGTACTGGTCACGTGAGGTGAGCTGCTGAAAATGGGCTTGCTGAATGGTCGGATGCTGGGCCATTTCCAGCGCATACTGTTCAAAGGCGCGTTGCTGGAACTCGGTACGGTCGACGGCTAAAAAGCGCTGATACATTTCAGTAGAACGCAGCATCAGATGCTTCTGCTCCGCCAATTCCATCAGGGGCAGACACACTTTAAGATCCTGATTAACCTGTTCCAGCGCAAAAGTGGTGCGCTGGTCATTAATCTGGGACATATTTTTTTCAATATTCTTGCACATCAGGCTAAAGTCATTGACTGGACTTTGCTTCTGATTGGTCTCAGTCTGTTCAACCTGGATCTGTGGTTCTGACGGCTGCTGACAGCCTGCCAGAAACAGCAGACTGCCGGAAATTAGACAGGCTTTGAATATCGACGGGAATGGCATTAACACTATGTTTCAGGACTCTGTATAGGTGAATTCAGAAAATAACGGCCTTGCTGGGAGATATATTGTATAGATCAAATAAAAATACTATGTTTAGTATTGTGAATTGCTTTGTTACATTGCGGGTATAGATCTTGAAAATTGAATTAATCGTGGATAAAACCCGAGAGTTATATTAAAAAGTTAATAAAAATCATACGCAAAAATGCAAAAAATCTCTTTAGTATGGCTTAGCTTAAAGCGCCAGAATTTTTGATCTGAATGGCTGTTAGGGGTTAACACTATAAAATGAAACTAAAACTCAGTGTCATGGCCGGTTTATTGTGCAGTAGTCCGGCGATTTTTGCCCTGGATTTGCAACAAGCCTATGCGCGCGCCCAGCAAAACGATCCGAACTGGCAAGCGAATCTGTTGCAATATCAGGCCGATCAGCTCAATCTGGGGATTGCCAGCGGAAATTTACTGCCGACCGTGAGCCTTTCAGGAAATATCACCCGTAAAAACCAGTCTGTTGATGCACCTGCCGATCCACAGTTTTCTAATTTCATTACTTCCAGTAATACCACCCGCCAGCTGGCTTTAACTGCACGCCAGCCTTTATTCCGCTGGGATGCCTGGCAGGGCTATAAACAGGTCAAAACTTCGGTCGAACTCAGCGAAGTCAACTTACGTCTGCAAAAACAGCAGCATATTTTACAGGTGGCAGAAGCCTATTTTAATGTCTTGCGTCAGCAGTCTTTGACCACGGCATATTTGCAGGAAGAACAGGCTCTATCTGAGCAGCTGCGCATGATGAATGCCAAACTAAAAGAAGGTCTGGTGGCACGTAGTGAGGTCAGTGAAGCCAATGCCCAGTATCAAAGTGCCCAAGCCAACCGGATTTCGACCCAAGTTCAGCTGGTTCTCGCTCAGGAGCAACTGGCTCAGCTGATCGGGCCTTACCGAGAAAATCTGGCGGTATTACGCAATGACTTCCAGTTTCAGAAACCGATTCCAAGTGACATGCAGTCCTGGACAGATTTGGCACAAAGCCAGAATCTGAACATTCTGCAAGCCCGTCTGCAAAAACGCTATTCTGAAGATGCCAAGCGGGTTGAGCAGGCCGCCCTCTATCCGCAGGTTGAAGCGGTCGGCACCTATGGCTATCTGAAACAGACACCAGAAACGATTATGTCCAGTAATGGTGATTTCGACCAGATTGGGGTGGAAGTCAACTGGAACCTATTTAGTGGTGGCCGTACCCAGAAAAGTATTCGTCAGGCTGGGGTCAATGTACAAAAAAGTGCAGCCCAATTAGACGCTGCGATCCGCAAAGCCAATACCGATGTAAAGCAGTCCTTCATGCAGGTAGAAACCGATCAGGCCAAACTGAATGCGCGTAAAGCAGCGATGGAATCTTCGGAAATAGTTTCACAAGCCTCCAGAGCCCAATATCAGGAGGGCTTAAAGACCATGGTCGATGTGTTGTTGGCCCAGCGCAATGCTTTTTCTGCCAAAACGGATTATCTGAATGCCAAATATGATTATCTGCTGCATGTACTCCAGTTACAGGCTTCAGTCGGGCAGCTGACCGAAAAGGAGCTGGCAGAGCTGAATGCCTGGCTGATCGAATATGATTCACCTCAGCCCAGATGACGCTACTATTGTCATCAAACTTTCATCATAAATATGCTTTAATGTGCTTTATTATTGATCATCGCTATATGCCGTTTCAGGAGTAGACTTCCTTGTGTCCAAATAATCCTGTGTTAAGTCATCACATTTCTTCGCAATTTAATGAAGAGTTGCAGGACGTCAATACCAAATTCATGACTATGGGCGGACTGGTGGAACAGCAGGTGGCCAACGCCATTCATGCCTTACTGGATACCGATGTCGCCATGGCGATTGATGTGCAGTTTCAGGACAATGTTGTCAATCAGATGGAAAGAGACATTGATGAAGCACTGACCCTGATTCTGGCACGCCGTCATCCTGCTGCGATTGATTTACGGATGGTGCTTGCCATGTCCAAGGCCAATACCGATCTTGAGCGTATTGGTGATGAAGCGTCTAAAATAGGCCGGATTGCACAAAGCCTGAGCGAAGAGGGTAGCTCGCCGCGCGGTTATATGGAAACCCGGCATATTGGCAACCAGGTTCGGGTGATGATTCATGATGCACTGGATGCTTTTGCACGTCTGGATGTAGATCAGGCCTTGAAAGTGATGTTGGCAGATGCGGATATCGACCGTGAATACCAGTCAGCAACGCGTACTCTCATGACCTATATGATTGAAGATCCGCGACATATTAGTCGTGTTATCAATGTGCTATGGGTGCTTCGTTCACTCGAAAGAATTGGCGACCATGCCCGGAATATTTCTGAACAGGTGATCTATATGGTCAAAGGTTTTGACGTACGTCATACCAGCGTCGAAGAAATTGAGCAAAAAGTTCAGCGTTAAAAACAATTATCTCTCAATAAAAGACCTCCCGCTCGGAGGTTTTTTTATTGGCTTGGAAGAAGCCCTAACCATGGGTTTCTTCCTCGGCATCATCCTCAAAAGTCTTGGCGATTTTTTCAATATTCAGGCTCTTGGCCATGGCATCAAAAATTTCCTTATACACGCCTTGCTGATGATAAAGCTGAGCGTGCTCACCATGTTCGGCAATCCTTCCCTCTTTCATCACATAGGTATAATCCGCGTCAATAATTTGCGACAGGCTATGTGAAATGATGATCACGGTACGGCCTTGCTTGATTTGATCCAGACTTTGCTTGATCTGTTCGGTGGCGATGGCATCCAGACTCGCCGTCGGTTCATCCAGAAAAATAATCGGTGGATTTTTCAGGAACATCCGCGCCAAGGCAATGCGTTGCTGCTGTCCGCCAGACAGCATGAGGGCATCACTATCATAGCCATCCGGTAACTGTAAAATCTGCGCATGAATCGAGGCTTTTTCTGCCGCCTCAATGACATCGTCCATTGAAGCTGTAGTTTTGCCATAACGGATATTCTCAAAAATGGTGCCTTGAAAAATATGATTTTTCTGCAACACCAGACCAATATGATCACGCAAAAATTGGGTGTCATAGTCTTTCAGGTCAATGCCATCCAGTTTAATCTGGCCTTGTTGCGGCTCATAAAATTTATCCAGCAGGCTGATCAGGGTAGATTTCCCCGCACCGGATAAGCCGACCAAAGCCGTGATCTTATTCGGACGAATTTCCATCTCAATATCTTTCAGGGCATGATGGTCATTCGGATAATAAAAATTCACCCCAGTCAGTTCAAATTTACCAGTCACTTGCGGTTTTTGTTGACCACTTTGTTCAATTTCCTGATCCGCTTCCAGAATCTTAAAGAAGCTTTCTGAATAGATCATGGCATCATTCACTTCATCATAAATCCGGTGCAGTGAGCGAATCGGGGCGGAGACATTATTAAACAGCAGCACATGAAACATGATCATGCCGATACTCATCTGGCCATCCAGCACAAAGTAAGAGGTCAGAATAATAATCAGCACAATGCCGATCTGTTCCAGGAACGTTTTCAGACCATCAAACAGGAAACTGGTCTGGCGGGTTTTCATCTGGTTGTCGGTCAGTTCGCGTTGTAAGGTCAACTGCTTTTCCGACTCGATCGATTCACGGTTAAACGACTTGATCACGGTAATCGAGTTGATGATGCTGAGAATACCCTGACTCTTTTTCTCACGGCCATCCCGCAGACTACGACGCCAGCCTCCGAGTTTTTGTGCCTGTTTATAGGTCAGCCAGAAATAGATCGGCACAATGGCAGTGGCCACCAGACCAACATACACATTGGCATAGTACATCAGGCCCAAAGCCACAATTGCGCTGGTAAATAACGGCAAGATATCAATAAAGAAAATCTGCACCAGGCGGGTCAGTGAACCGATGCCGCGATCAATCCGGGTCTGTAATTTTCCGGCCTGATTATTTTCCTGATTAAAAAATTCCAGACGATATTTTAAGAACTTTTCAATAATCCCTTGCGCCAGATCCTGAGAGACAAAAATCCGCAGTTTCTCTCCGTAAAATTTCTGTCCGAACTGCACAAAGGCATTGAGAATTTCTTTACCCAGCAAGATCACCGAAATGGTGATCAGAATATGCCAGCCTTGTTCCAGTCCTTGCCCGGCTTCCAGCAATGCGTTAATGCTGTCGACCGCATATTGCAGGGTCAGCGCATTGACCTGTGCGGTAAAGGAACCGATCAAGGTCAAAATCAGCGTGGCAATCACCAGCACCCGATATGGCTGAACAAAAGGACGCAGTTTAAGAAACAGTTGCCATAAGTTCATAAAGGATTATTTTTATTGTGAAAGTTAAATTTAGTTTAGGCAGGAACAGGGCAAGTCACAAGGGAAAATGTTGTAGTCATTTGTGACAGCCGGTTGTACTTTTCTGGAGTCAATGCAAGTATTTTCAGCAAGATACTGGATCTAAATAACATGACCCTAGATTTATTCGAGCCGCAGCCTGAAACGAATATCTTGCCCTTCGATGGGGTGGTAGAGAATTATGGCCTGATTCTGGATCAGGCACAAAGCCAGCAGTATCTGCAGTATTTTCTGAGTCAGTTGGCCTGGCAACATGATGAAGTGCGCTTATTCGGCAAGCACTATGTCACCGCACGCCAAGTGGTCTGGTATGGCGATGCACATTATCAATATCATTATTCAGGGACGCTCAAGCAAGCTCAGCTGTGGACTCCCGGACTGTTTCGCTTAAAGCAGCAGATTGAACAGCTGGTGGGGCATCCTTTTAATTCCTGTCTGGCCAATTTGTATGAAGATGGTTCCCAGGGTTTGGGCTGGCACAGTGATGATGAACCTGCTTTATATACAGGCACCTCTCGGGAAAATGTCATTGCTTCACTCAGTCTGGGCGCGACGCGTAAAATGAGCTTTAAGCATAAAACCCAAGGTAATAAAGTCGATTTGCTGTTACACAGTGGCCAACTGATTGTGATGCGTGGCCAGACCCAGCGGCACTGGAAGCATAATATCGGCAAGACCAGCAAAGTTTTGACACCAAGAATCAATCTGACATTTCGTTATTTTTATACTTAAAAATATTTTTGGACATAAAAAAGCACCCCAAAGGATGCTGATTTTCAAGTTCTTACAGCCGTTTAAGGCGTGATTCCAGCCGGATGACGATACCAGCTTTCAATCAATAAGGCAGCGGCGATACTATCGGCAGATAACTTCTTGCCGCGACCTTGCGCCTGATAATGATCCAGTTCATCTCGTGCTTCACGGGTGGTCAGACGCTCATCTACCATCAGGGTTGCAATATTGGTCTGATGCCGTAAACGGCGGGCAAATTTACGGGCCCGTGTCGAAAGCTCCGATTCACTATCATCCATATTCAGCGGCAAACCGACCAGAAATAGATTCGGTTGATGGCTTTTTACGATTTTGAGCAGTTCATCCCAGTTGGGAATGCCATCTTTCATGGGAAATAATGGCAGGGGATTGGTACTTTCAATCAGGGACTGTCCAACAGACATTCCCATTTTTTGTGTACCAAAATCAAACGCCATAATGGTTTGTGGCGTGTTTACATCAGGCATGTCCAATCTCGGAAGATAACCAGTTGCGGTCGACGCCCATTTTTTTATAGGCTGCATCCCAACGGTCGTTATAAGGTAGATTAAAAATCAGATCCATATCGGAATCACAAATCAGCCAGTCACCGCGAGCAATTTCCTGTTCCAGCTGATGTTTGGCCCAGCTGGCATAACCCAGGGCAATCTGATAGCGGCCGACACCTTCATTATGCGCGATCGCGTCCAGAATATCTTTAGATGTGGTAATACAGATATTCTCGCCTACCGCAATAGAGGAATGCCAGGTCGGCTGACCGGTATGTAACACAAAGCCGGCCTCAGGACGTAAAGGTCCACCTTGCAATACTTCATGCGGATTGACATTATCTGCTTCAATATCCAGATCATTCAGCAATTCTTTAATTTGAATGCCGGCAGGTCGGTTGATGATGATGCCTTGTGCGCCATCTTCATCATGACGGGCCAGATAGATGACCGTCTGAGAAAAAAAGTCATCGTCCGCATGTGGCGGCGCAATCAGACACCGATGTGTCAGAAATTGTTTGGTCACCTGAGCAGTTCTCCAGAAGTCAGTATAGTATGCAGTCTGCAAAAGTAATGAATTGGGCTGATTTCCCTGCTTTCAATCACTCAAACTGACTATTCCTTGCTTGTATTTATCCCATAAAAATAAGTTGCTGACAACTTGGCTTTGTTGAGTCTGAGTAGATAAGAGAAAAATATAATTTTAGGGTTTATTTTAAAAGATGGCTTTATTGTATTTTAAGGCGCACTAAATTTTATTTATTTTGAGTTAGTGTTTAATACTCTGAAATATTGACTATAAATTGCTATTACGATTTTAAATTATGATCTCAAATGAGATTTAAATTAAATTTTGATTATTAATATAATCTATAGCTGTTCTTGATAAATTCTCTATTTTTGTCCATTAACTCTTCTTTTTTTAATTAAAACTAAAATACATTAAATTTTATTATGCCTTGAAAGCTATTTTTTAAAGTTTTTTTTAAGTCTGGAAAAGTAATTTATTTAGATAAAAAAACGATCAATATTTGTAATTAATTTATATAATATGTTTTTTTATGTAATAAAATCACACTAAATTCAGTTTAAAGTTTCACTAAATACACAATATTTACATATTGAAACATTAATACTTTATTTGTAAGATGCGGTAATTTTTAAAATTTATTTTGGGTCACTATGCATAATTTTATAAAAGGAACTTTAATCACTACGTTGTTTTCAGTTTCAGTAGTATCCCAAGCTGCAGTATTTAGTACCTATAATGAAGAGGGGAATGTATTTAGAAGTCATTTAAATGCGGCATTATCTGAAAATCTAATGACCCAGTTTAAAGATAAATCTAATTCAAAAGATGGTGTTTTATATTTGCTTGAGCAAGCACGCTTATTACAAGTTAATCATCAATATGAAGAAAGCCGTAATTATTATACTCAGGCCTTCACTTTATTAGAAAAACAAAAAAACCGTGCCAAAATTAGTGTTTCCCGGGTGGGTTTTAAAGCACTGGCCATGGTGAGTAATGATTCTATTGTACCTTATCTAGTTCCACCACATGAGCAGGTTCTGGCGCATATTTCCCAGGCAAAAAACTATATTTTCTTAAAAGACCTGGATGCTGCTGCAGTTGAAATGCGTATTGCACAAGGTATTCAGCGTGAAATTGAATTGTCTTATCAAAAGCAGCTGGAACGGAAAAAAGATAAGGCTGCGAAACAATCCTCGAATGACTCCGCATTTACTGCACTCGATGAGGCTTTTGTTGGCCTCGACCCGATTGCCGGCAAGATTAAAAATAGCTACCAAAATGCCTATGCTTTCTATATGGCGGCAAATTTATGGGAAACCTTGGGCGAATATAACGATGCTCTGGTGGATTATAAAAAAGCCTATGAATTGCAGCCAGATGCACAGATCGCAGAAGATGTTAAGCGTCTGAACCAGCTGGTAGTACAACAAAAGCAGGGCAGTGTGCCGGTGATTGTATTTATCGAGCAAGGTATTGTGCCGCAAAAAGTTGAAAATAAAATTGATATTCCAACACCAGGCGGCTTGATCAATATGGCGTTTGCTACCTATGAGCCAAGCACGTATGTCGCACCGAAAAGCTTGAAAGTCAGAATTAATAACAAGCCTGTGCAGGATAGTTATGTGATTAGTGATATTGGTGCTTTGGCTGTCAAAGATTTAAAAGAAAAAGTCCTGGGGAATCTGACCAGTCAGGTGGTACGAGCCACGGCCAAATATGCAGCACAAAAAGAACTCGGTAACCAGTTTGGTGTGCTGGGTCAGCTGGCAGGTAACGTTTTAAACATGTCTACAGAACGTGCTGACTTGCGTGGTTGGAGCACCTTGCCAAGTAATGCCCAGATTGCCCGTTTAAATCTAAGTCCAGGCAAACACAATTTGCAGCTTTCGAGTGGAAGCTTGTCCAGTTCGCCTGTCACCCTCGATGTGAAAGCTAACCAAACGGTCTTTGTCTATGCTCATCATATGAATGACAAGATTACCGCCAGTGTCAGTGCTATTCCACGTTAATGATCAATAAGAGAACGCTATGAAACGTCAATTTAGCTTTGCAATCCTTGGTTTAAGTGCATTGTTGATGGTGGGTTGTACTGCACCGAATGCCTTGTCAACACAAAGCAGTGCAAACAACGAAATCAGTATCCGCACCATTACCAATAACCCGGTATTGACCACAGAAGTCTTTGTGGAACGTGTGAACATGAGTTTTTCTGGTGATTTGAAACGTGCCTCAATTGCGATTAAAAACCGCCGTTTTAATAACAAGGATTTCAGTTACAAGATTGTTTGGGTAGATGCACAAGGTGCAGAAGTAAATCCTGAAGGCGCGATCTGGAAACCGATTCAACTGACCGGACGTGAAGCAAAAGGAGTGCAGTCACTTGCTCCGAATCCGTCTGCTGTCGATATTGTTGTGTATTTGAAAAAATAAGAGAGATTGAAGATGAACGCAAAATTAATGTTAGCTGTATTGGCAACGTCAACGTTGGTAACAGGTTGTGCGACCACTGGTGGCGCAGTCAGTTATGGGGATGCTCAAGCGGTAGAGACCTTAACCACAGATTTCGGTTCAACTGACTTGCAAATGATTGCAGCCAAAATGGTGGATGACATGTTGATGTTCCCACCTGTGGTACAAATGACCCAGACTCGCCGTCCGGTCATTGTCCTTGACCGTATTCATAATAAAACACAGGAACATATTGATACTGAATCGATTACCGATAGCATTCAGAACAAGCTGATCAACTCTGGAAAATTCCGTTTTGTCGATATGAAATCGGTGAATGCGGTTGCACAGCAACTGGCTTATCAAAAACAGAGCGGTATGGTGAATCAGGCGACTGCAGTACGTACCGGTGGACACATTGGTGCCGAATTTATGCTGAATGGTAACTTGTCGAGCATTGTCAAGAAATCAGGCAGCAAAAGTGATGTGTATTACAAATTCACTTTCAAACTGCAAAACTTGCAAACCGGCATTGTAGAGTGGACGGGTGAGAAGGAAATCCGTAAAGCAGCAAAACGTTCGACTTTCGGTCTGTAATTTAAATAGAGGCAACTACGCTTAGGGCGTAGTTGCTGTAGAAGAATACAATATGAAAAAAATATTACTTGCAGGCCTGTTGTCTGGACTGCTGAGCTCTCAGGCTTTTGCTGCTATCAAAGAAGTAGTGAAAGAAGCCAGCGGTAGCGGCCCAACGCAACATCAGGCAATTTCTGAAGCATTGTTAATTGCAGTCCAGTCAGTGAATGGCGCGTCAGTATCTTCAGAAATGAACTATGAAGAAACCGTTTCATTATCTGTAAATAATCAGGGCTGGAATTATAGCGGTAAAGTTTCGCCAGTTTTTAGCGTGGCAAATCAGGGTTCAGGCTCAGTGACCAAGTTTCAGGTTTTGAGTGTGACGGGCGCAAAAAATAATTACCGGGCCAAGGTTCGTGCACATGTGGTGAAGTTTGAATCGACGGTTCAAGATCAGCATTTGCGCCGGATTGCAGTCCTGCCTTTCCAGATGGCCGAGAAAAATAACCGGCTGGCCAGTGATGCATCAGCACGTGAGTTTAGTCAGGAATTGTCGGATGTGCTCGGTACTTATCTGGCTCAGACCGGACAGTTAAGTGTGGTCGATCGTCATTATCTCAATGAAATGCAGTTTGAAAATGACTTCCTGTATTGGGATGGCGCGCCTCAGGAATTGGCACGTATTGGCCAGAAGGTTGGCGCAGACTATTTGCTGGTCGGGCGTATCAATGATCTGTCAGTAAATAACGGTCAGCAGATGTATGGCTTGAATGCCGGTGCAGAGCAAGTACGTTTGACCTGGCGTGTGATCGAAGCCAATACCAGTAAGGTAGTGGCGGCAGGCACGTTTAATCGTAGCTTGTCCAATTTAATGACTCAGAATATTTTGAGTAACAGTTTAAATGACAGTACGGCAGATAAAATTGCTCAGGGCTTGAATCCGGAAATCTTGCAAGGCCTGAAATTACAACCTGTGCAGTCGCAGACCCGGCAGTCTTATGACTTGTCACCAGGCTATGAAATGACGCCAGGTTCGAGCGATCAACCGGTAAAATGGTAATTCCCGCTCTATGATTCAAATCTGAATCCTATGCTTAAGATCAAAAAAATTCCTGAATATATTCAGAGATTTTTTTGAATATGGTGGTCACACCTGCTGGAATTTTAACTGACGTAACTGACGGGCATGTTGTAAAGTCGTTTCACTGATTTCAACACCACCGGTCATGCGCGCGAGTTCATCAATACGTGCATCTTCTTGCAAACTCAGAATGGTGCTGCTGGCCGGGTCGGTTTGCTGCTTTTTCACGAGTAAATGCTGATCGGATTGTGCGGCCACTTGTGCCTGATGGGTAATACACAGAATCTGCACATGTTGGGCCAAACCTGCCAATAAACGCCCGACAATCTCTGCTGTACCGCCACTGATCCCGACATCAATTTCGTCAAAGACCAGTACTTCGGCTTCGGTTTTTTCTGCATTCATGACCTGCATCACCAGTGCAATACGCGACAGCTCACCACCTGATGCCACGCGAGCTAAGGGTTGTGCCGGAATGCCTTTATTGGCAGTAAATAGGAGTTGAATAAAGCTGAGGCCTTCACTCGATGGCTGTTCCAAAGCTTCAAACTTAAACTCGAAATGGGCTTCTGGTAGTGCCAGTTGTTTAACCTGTTCTGTGAGCTGCTTGGCCAGAGGTGCTGCGGCTTCACGGCGAATCTGTTCCAGATGTTGGGCTTTCTCCAGAAAATCCTGATAAGAGACTGCAACCTGTTCAGCCAGTGTTTCCGGGTCTTCCAGTTGATGCAGCTGTTCTAATTCGGTTTGCCAGGTTTCATATTCTGCCTTGAGCAATTCCGGTTGAGTACGATATTTACGAGCCAGACGGTGGAAAACCTCTAAAGTTGAATTCAGTTCTTCCATGCGTTCCGGGTCAAAACTCTGACGATCCATAAACTGACGTAAATTCGCCGCAGCATCTTCAAGTTCGCTTTGTGCATTTAATAAGGAATTATAAATTCCGGAAAGCTGCTCACTACGACCGGCATGCGATTCGACCCGACGCATAATTGATGCGAGTTCCTGGGTCATGTTCTGTTCAGCCTCATCGAGTACATTCAGGCTATAGACACAATCCTGCATGATCGCTTCATGATGGGAAAGCCGGTCAAATTCCTGCTCAATCTCCTGATAATCAGTCTGAACGATGTCTTCCAGTTCTTCCAGTTGCAGCTCAAGGGTTTCGATACGCTGTTTACGGGTGGCTTGTGCATCCAGTGCTGTCTGATGCTGGCGGATATTTTTCTGCCAGGTACTGTAAGCATCCCGTACCGCTTGCGCCGGCGCATAAAAGTGATAATAACGATCCAGCCAATGCTTCGGATAAGGGGGTTCGAGTAGTTGTTGCTGACTGTGCTGGCTATAGAGTTGTACCAATAAACGTCCAATTTCTTTTAGTTCTGACAGGCTGCTCGGTCGTCCATTGATCCAGGCTTTGCTGCGACCGGTGGCAAAAATTACCCGGCGTAAATGGATTTCACCTGATTCATCATCCAGCTCATGTTCTTTTAACCACGCGGCTTCAGGACTATGTTCCTGATAGCTAAAGCTTGCAGTCACATCGGCTTTTTCGGAACCATAACGCACATAATTGGTATCGGTTCGCTCACCCAGACAGGCAGACAAGGCATCTAACAAGAGGGATTTACCTGCACCGGTTTCACCGGTTAAAACGTTAAAACCTTTATCAATATCAATAGCAAGGTGCTCAGCTAAAGCAAAATTGATCAGAGTTAAATGTGTCAGCATAAACGCATCCGGGCTGCGAAAAGTTTGAGTGAAATAGCCTGATGTTGGATTGGGGTCACAACACGGCTGTGATTATAAATCAGGATGAATCAATTTCATTCTATCTTAAATTTTAGCGATTCATATATGCTTATTTCACTGTATTTTCGAAAGAAGCTGACTCAAAAGCCGGCAAATTCACTGCTTGTTTTCATAGTTTTGACATTGTCAAAGTTTAAGCTAGAAACCAAATCTGGCGGGCTGAATATACCATCAAGCCAGTAAACAAGCGGCCAGAATACCCCTTTCGCAACAGGCATTCAGGCGAGATAGAATATTTCACCGCTGCCGACAAACTTCGATTGATTAGTTGAGAGTGCACATTTAAACTACAGCAATCAAAATATTACAAAATGCTTTATCTGGAGAAATCGCATGTCAGCTCAGTTTGATCATGTATCTGTACTTAAAAAATCAAATGTATATTTCGGCGGTTTATGTATCAGCCATATTGTTCAATTTGAAGATGGCACCAAAAAGACTTTGGGGGTCATTTTACCATCAGAAAATGCCTTAACCTTTGAAACGCATGTGCCTGAGCGCATGGAAATTGTTTCAGGTGAATGTCGTGTTCAGATCGGAGATAGCGAAGAAAGTGAGCTGTTCCGTGCAGGCCAGTCCTTCTATGTGCCGGGTAATAGCCGTTTTAAAATCGAAACCGATGATGTGCTGGACTATGTCTGCCATTTTGAAGGTTAAGTACAGCGCAAGATCAGTGCAAACCGGGCAAGAAATTTCAGTGCGAATCGGTTAAACTAATCATTCTATAGAAATCCTGTGAAGTCAGCTTTACGGGATTTTTCTTTTATATATAAATTTAATTTAGAGGTCGTTCATGGCAAAACCTGAATATTTTTATGGCGTACATTCAGTGGAGTCATTGTTAGAGCTTGAGCCTGAACGTGTCTTGACATTATTCACTCTCAAAGGACGCGATGATCAGCGTTTAAAACGTGTACTGGAACTGGCTGAACCGTTTGGCATCAGTGTGCAGCAAGCCAGCCGTGACAAACTGGAAAAATTGGCCGGTCAACCCTTTCATCAGGGTGTTGTAGCAGCCGTTCGTGCCCATCCGGTCTTGAATGAAAAAGATCTTGAGACATTATTGAGCGCAAATCCGCAAGCCTTGTTATTGGCCCTTGATCATATTACCGATCCACACAACCTCGGAGCATGTGTGCGTACCGCCGCTGCGATGGGTGTTGAGGCGGTGATTGCACCACGTGATCGTTCTGCAAGCTTGACTCCGACTGCACGTAAAGTGGCTGCCGGTGGTGCTGACAAAGTCAAATTTATTCAGGTGACTAATCTGGCGCGTACCTTGGGGCAAATCAAAGAAGACTTTAATGTGCGAGTCGTCGGTACCATGCTGGATGAAAAAGCGCTGCCGATTCAGGAGTTTGATTTCACCGGTACTGGTGTCTGTGTGGTGATGGGTGCGGAAGATACCGGTCTACGTCCAATTACACAAAGCCAATGCGATCAGACGGTGTATATCCCGATGGCGGGTAATCTACAAAGCCTGAATGTCAGTGTTGCAACAGGTATGGCACTGTATGAAGCTTGCCGCCAGCGTAACCTGTAATTGATGATGGCATTGTCAGATCGTACACAAGGCTATGTCTTTCTACTGACGACTATGTGTATCTGGGGCGGTTTTACTTTAACCGCCCGTCTGAATGCGCTTTGGAACATCAGTGCCTGGGATATCGTGGCTCTGCGGTTTTCTCTGGCTTTTCTGATTCTGATGCCGATCTTGCTCTATCGCAAGGAGGCGGCTTTTTTACTGAAAAAAGAACCCTTTATTCTGGCCATGATTGGCGGAGTAATTTACTGTCTGTTTGCCTATAGCGCCTTTCATTATGCGCCTACCGCCCATGCCGCGATTTTCTTGAATGGCTGTATTCCGATTTGTACTGCCATCATGGCTTTTTTCCTGATGGGACAGGCTTTTGATAAGCATACTTGGGCCAGCCTGATTATTATGATTGCGGTGCTCTGTATCATGAGTCTGTTGATGTATCAGGAAACCGGGGTGGCATTCGGGGCAGGGGATGGACTATTTTTTATCAGTGCAATACTCTGGGCAATTTTTACCGTGTTATTGCGGAAATATCAGTTAACTGCATGGCAGGCAATGAGCGGCGTCGCGATCTGGTCAGCAGTGGTTTACGTACCTGTTTATCTGCTGTTTTTACCCAAAAATTTGAGTGTGCCAGAACCCCAGCATTTATTGTTTCAAACCATCTTTCATGGGGTTTTTGTGGTAATTATTGCCACTTTAAGCTATGTCGAAGCAATCAAGCGTCTCGGTGCATTTAAAGCCGGTAGCATTACCAATCTTGCACCATTTATTGCTGCGATTCTGGCGGTGCCTTTATTAAATGAAGCGCTGAGCCTGGCGATGATCTGTGGCTTGGTGGGGATGGCAATTGGGGCCTTACAGCCTTGGCGCTGGATTGGCCGTAAAGATAGTTTAGAAGCACAACTTGCAGCACAGAAAAAGCAGTCTTAATCGGACTGCTTTTTTTATACCTCAGGCAGCTGCCATGTTTAAATATTTTTCATGCAATGGGCGGAGATGGGCATAAAGATGATCCAGATGACCATCATTCAGCACAATATCATCAGCCATGGCCTGTTTCTGTTCACGTGGCATTTGTGCGGCAATAATGTTTCGGATTTGCTCAATATTTTGACCATCACGTTGTGAGGCACGTTCAATTTGCAATTCGATTGTGGCATCAATCAGTAAGCGATGCTGAGTGAGCTCATGTTGATTGGTCTCAAACAGGAGCGGTGAAACCAGAATGGCATAGGAACTTTGCGCAGCATCTAACTGCTGAATAATCGAAGTGCGAATTGCTGGATGAGTAATATTTTCCAGGGTTTTACGTGCTTCAGGAGACTGGAAAATATATTCGCGCAAGGCACGACGATTCAGTGAACCATCTTCAAGCAGTACCCAATCCCCAAAAGCCTGCTGAATCTGGGCGAGTGCAGGCTGGCCAATCTCGACCACTTCACGCGCCACCACATCGGCATCCACAACGACAATGCCTTGTGCTTCAAACCATTGACTGGCCGCAGACTTGCCACTACCAATCCCACCGGTTAATCCGAGTATAAATTTCACTTTATTGACCTAAATACACTTTCATAATCTGCTCGCCCCACAGAAAAGCAATCCAGCCGGCAATCGCGATATAGGGACCAAAGGCAAAAGGCTGATTTTCCTTACGGACTTTCAGCAGGATAATCCCGATAATCGCACCCACTAAAGAAGAAAGGAGCACAATTAATGGTAATAGCAAAGGCCCCATCCAGGCACCCAAGGCGGCAAGCAATTTAAAATCGCCATAGCCCATACCTTCCTTGCCAGTGACAATTTTAAAGACATAATACACCACCCACAAACACAGGAAGCCAATGATATAGCCCCAGATGGCAGAACTCGGTGAGGTATAGAGGGCATAACTATTGACGCCCAGACCCAGCGCGGCCAGGGGTAGGGTATAACGGTCCGGCAATAACTGGGTGTCAAAATCAATAAAGGTCAGTGCAATTAAGACATAAGTCAGAATCAGGCCAAATAACATCTGGACAGTCGGACCAAAAACAGCCACCACCATCAGCGCACAGGCCGCGGTCAGAAGCTCAATAAATGGATAGCGGATACTAATGGGATTTTGACAGTTGCCGCACTTGCCGCGCAAGACCAGCCAGCTGATGACGGGAATATTCTGGTACCAGCGGATTGGCTGATGACATTTGGGGCAAGTCGAATCGGGTTTGCTTAAACTTAATTTGGTCTCATCAATAATTGGCTGTTCCGGATGCAGGAACATTTGGCAATCGGTACGCCATTCCTGCTCCATCATCTTGGGAGTGCGATAAATCACCACATTTAAGAAACTACCAATGCAGAGACTAAAAAGCCCAACTGCGCTATACAGCGCTGTTGGGTTTTGAATGAAATATTGAATAAGATCTTGCATTAAACCACAGAACCCATTTGGAAGATTGGAAGGTACATGGCAATCACCAGACCACCGACAAGTACACCGAGAACAGCCATGATCAAGGGCTCCATCATGGAAGTGAGACCGTCTACGGCATTGTCGACTTCATTTTCATAATGGGTAGCAACTTTATCCAGCATGGCATCTAACGCACCGGATTCCTCACCAATGGCGACCATTTGCACGGCCATAGATGGAAACTTGTTGGTCACCCGCATGGCAAACTGTAATTGCTGACCAGTGGCAACATCTTCGCGGATTTTCATGACGGCATCTTCATACACCACGTTATTGGTTGCGCCAGCAGTGGATTCCAGTGCATCAATCAAGGGTACACCGGCTGCAAAAGTGGTGGCCAAGGTACGGCTATAACGGGCAATAATCGCTTTATACACCAGATCACCGAAAATAGGTGCTTTAAGTGCTGCTTTATCCAGAAAGTCGCGGAATTTTTTACTGCGTTTTTTTGCTTCCAGAAAAGCCGTAATGATGGCCCCAATGGCAATAATGAGCAGGAACCAATATTTTTGCATCCATTCCGACATATTGACTACCATTTTGGTAAAAGCCGGTAAGTCAGCACCAAATGAAGAGAATAAATCCTGGAAAACCGGGACCACTTTTACCATTAGAATAATCGTGACAATCAGCGCGACCACGACCACCGCAGCCGGGTACTTCATGGCTTTTTTAATTTTTTGCTTGAGCAGTTCACTTTTTTCCTTGTAGATCGCGACCCGATCCAGCATGGTTTCTAGCGCACCGGATTGTTCACCCGATTCGACCAGTGAACAAAATAGTTTATCGAAGTATTGCGGGTATTTACGCAGTGCACCGGCAAAGGTATTACCACCTTCCACCTCACCTTTAATCCCCAGAACGACTTCACGCATGGCTGGATTCTCCAGACCCTCTGCAACAATTTCAAAGCCTTGTACTAAAGGTACGCCGGCTTTCATCATGGTCGCGAGCTGTCGAGTAAAAATCGTAATATCCAGTGTGCTGACACGTTTTTTCATTAAGCCTTCGAGAATGTTTTTTTTCTTTTCCCGAATGGTCTTGATGCTGATGCCCTGTTTTCTGAGCGTCACTTTGGCCAGTGCCATGTTGCGCGCCGGCAATTCCCCCTTGATCTTTGCCCCTTTACGATCAATTCCTTCATAGCTGAAGATCGGCATCATCTGGCCTTTCTTTACTGCTGCCATACCTTTATCCTTATTTTAGATCAGCGCACGATCATTCGCTGGTGACACGATTGACTTCCTGTAAAGAAGTCACCCCCTGCATCACCTTGATTAAACCTGATCGGCGTAAATTGTTAAAACCTGCACGGGCAGAAGCATCGGCAATTTCAAGTGCATTGCCATCTTCCATAATAATTCTAGAAATTTCAGGCGTCACTTTCATGACTTCATAAACACCTACACGACCCTTATAGCCTTCGCGACATTCATTGCAACCTACCGGCTCATAGATCTGGAACTCTGGTTGCTGGAGATCTGCTTCGGTAAAACCCATTTCCAATAAACTCTGCTGTGGAATGTCGGCAGGTTTTTTACATTGTGAACACAGGCGACGTGCCAGTCGTTGTGCAATGACCAGATTCACTGAAGTGGCAATATTAAAAGACGGCACGCCCATATTGCGCAAACGGGTCAGGGTCTCAGGCGCACTGTTGGTATGCAGCGTTGACATCACCATATGACCGGTCTGTGCCGCTTTAATGGCAATTTCTGCAGTTTCCAGATCCCGGATCTCACCGACCATCACGATATCTGGATCTTGACGTAAGAATGATTTCAAGGCAGCAGAGAAGGTCAGGCCGACTTTATTGTTGACGTTGACCTGGTTAATCCCTTGCAGGTTGATCTCGACTGGATCTTCCGCTGTGGAAATATTGGTATCTTCACGATTCAGGATATTCAAACCGGTATAAAGTGAAACCGTTTTACCAGAACCCGTTGGCCCGGTAATCAGCAGCATGCCTTGCGGTTTATCCAGCGCCTGCATAAACAGTTCTTTTTGTTCCGGTTCATACCCCAGTGCATCGATCCCCAGCATCGCGCTAGATGGATCTAAAATACGCAGTACCAGTTTTTCGCCAAACAGGGTCGGTAATGAGTTGACACGGAAATCAATGGCTTTGTTCTTTGATAGTTTCAGCTTGATACGGCCATCCTGAGGAACACGTTTTTCAGAAATGTCCATTTGCGACATGACTTTTAAACGTGAAGACAGGCGGGTTGCCAACTGCAGCGGCGGTGTTGCAATTTGGCGTAATACCCCATCGACCCGATAACGAACCCGGTAGATTTTTTCATAAGGTTCAAAATGCAGATCCGAAGCACCCATACGAATCGCATCGATTAATAATTTATTGATATATTTGACAATCGGTGCTTCTTCTTCACCTTTGTCTTTTTCATCTTCTTCTTTACTCGGATCAGATGAATCGAAATCTACATCCAGATCAAAGTCTTCATCAAACTCAAAAGTGCTTTCTTCGGTAAAATTCTGCTCGATCAGTTTTTCCAGTTTATTGTGTTCAACAATAATGGTTTCAATATTGAGCTTGGTTGAAAAGCGAACGGCATCAATCGCTTCAATATTGGTCGGATTACTGATGGCAATATATAAAATACTGGAATTTTTAAAAATTGGTAGGATGCGATGCTTGGTAATCAGCTTCTCATCAATGATATCCCGCAAAATTTGCGCAGGATCATAGGCACTGATATCAAACAGCGGCTCACCAAATTCGACTGAAATCGTTTCAGCAATAACGGTTGGGGAGAGCTGTTGCTGGTTAATCAGCTCCGCCACAATATCTATTTTTTCTTGCTTGGCATGTGCCAAAGCACTGCGCATATCTTCAGCCGAGATGACGCCTTCCTCGACCAAACGACGAATAAATCCGGTAAATCTTGGCGACCCCTGTAATGCTGTCATGCTATAAATGCCTATAAATCAAATTTTTTTAATTGCTATATTAAAATTATACGTTTGTTACGTAAAAATACCATAGCTAAGAGTGCTGCTACCTTCCTCATATCCAGTAAAACTTTGAACTGGTTAGAAGAAGTTCCCATTTTTTTAAGTGATAACAAAAAACAACCATTTTGAATAGTCTAAACCTAGAATAAGTGATAAGAAAACTATTCTTTAAATTTTCCAATTCCGTGTAGAATGTGCCCAATTCGAAATATGTAAATAAAATAGGTTAATTATGTCAGTTTCGACGATTACCCCTTGGGTAATAGGTAACTGGAAAATGAATCCGCTGCAGGCAGATGCATTAACACTGGTACACGGTATTAAAAATTTACTGGAAACTGCACCAATCGCCGCAGATAAATGTCATATCGGTGTAGCCCCGATTGCCCTTGCCCTGACCCAGATTCAGGCGGAACTGTCATCTGCGACTCGTCCTGTTTACACTGTAGCACAAGATGTTTCACGTATTTCAGGAACGGGGGCTTATACCGGTGAAGTGAGCGCTGAATTATTGCAAGACAGCCAGATTCATTATGTACTGATTGGTCATTCCGAGCGTCGTGAAGTTTTCGCAGAAAACGCAGAAGTTCTGAATGCCAAAATCAAGTATGCATTAACTGCTGGTTTAACGGTGATTTACTGTGTGGGTGAAAGCCTGGAACAACGTGAAGCAGGGCAGGCGGAAGCGGTCGTATTGCAACAGATTTGTGATATTGCAGCGGTAGTGGACGCTGAGCAATGGAAAAATATCGTGATTGCTTATGAACCGATCTGGGCAATTGGTACCGGTAAAACCGCCTCTCCTGAAGATGCGCAAGCCATGCATGCACAAATCCGTCAAGGTTTGAGCCAGATCACCGGCTATGGTGCAACCATGGCGATTTTATATGGTGGTAGTGTCAAGCCGGAAAATGCAGTAGAGTTAGCAGCCTGCCCGGATATCAATGGAGCACTGGTCGGTGGTGCATCACTCAATGCTGAGTCGTTCCATAAAATTGCTCACGCATTTGCAAATACACAATAATTAGGAGTTCAGCATGCAAACTTTTGTGCTGGTAGTACATATTATCTTAGCTGTTTTGATGATTGTCTTGATTTTGGTTCAGCATGGTAAAGGTGCAGATGCTGGTGCCTCTTTCGGTGGCGGTGGTGCGGCGACAGTATTCGGGGCATCGGGTTCCGGCAATTTTATGACCCGTTTGACTGCTATTTTAACGGCGCTATTTTTTGTGACCAGTTTGACTCTGGCTGTTTTGGCCAAGAAAGACAGCACAAATGCCTATAGTTTGGGAACGGTTCAATCTGCGCCGACCATGCCTGTGCAATCGAATGAAACTTCACCAACTGCACCAGAAACGACCGAATAGTTTTAATTAGTCCTTTCTTTTTTCCAGTGATGCGACTAGAATGCGTCACAGCTGCGGTGGTGGTGGAATTGGTAGACACGCTACCTTGAGGTGGTAGTGCTTTCGGGCGTGGGGGTTCAAGTCCCCCCTTCCGCACCAACTTATAATCCAGAAATTTAAGTTGGTGTATGCAGCTGAAAAAACTTCTATTGATGCGGGATGGAGCAGTCTGGTAGCTCGTCGGGCTCATAACCCGAAGGTCGTTGGTTCAAATCCAGCTCCCGCTACCAATCAATCCTTTTTAAAGACGCAAACTTTTAAGAGGCAGTTTAATAAGTTATTAAGCTGAGAAATATAATTTGCATGTTGTTGCGGGATGGAGCAGTCTGGTAGCTCGTCGGGCTCATAACCCGAAGGTCGTTGGTTCAAATCCAGCTCCCGCTACCAATCTTTTAAAGATGCAAACTTTAAAAGCAGTTTAAGTTTTTTTAAGCTGAATGTTATTTGTACGCTGATGCGGGATGGAGCAGTCTGGTAGCTCGTCGGGCTCATAACCCGAAGGTCGTTGGTTCAAATCCAGCTCCCGCTACCATTTAAATAGTTTGGTAAACGTTATTTATAGATTTAGTTGATTGCTTGTCGGGCTCAACTCTCTATAAGCTAGCGAAGGTCGTTGGTTCAAATCCAGCTCCCGCTACCATTTAAATGGTTTGGTAAACGTTATTTATAGATTTAGTTGATTGCTTGTCGGGCTCAACTCTCTATAAACTGGCGAAGGTTGTTGGTTTACATCCAGCACCCACTACCATTTTTTCAGTCACAAATGACAAATATGCAGAATGATGCAGTTTTGATTGAAAAGCTCTCATCTTTTGTATATAATTTTTGCACGTTGATGCGGGATGGAGCAGTCTGGTAGCTCGTCGGGCTCATAACCCGAAGGTCGTTGGTTCAAATCCAGCTCCCGCTACCAAGTTTCTAAAAAGAGGCTCACAACAAGGTGGGCCTTTTTGCACAGTGGGATTTGAAAAAAAATCGCTATTGTGCTTAATTGGGGCGATTTACGCCCTTTTTTATTGGCTATCGTGTAGTGTCGACATTATTTGGTCACGTCTCCATGTTTCACTACTACTATAGTTTGTATTGGTTTGTAGTGGTCAAATAGATCATAAAATCGCACCAGATGACGAGAGTAAATGAAGCTATCAAATAAAACTCAAGCACTTCAGGACTTGATTGCACCGGCAGTTGAAGCCTGTAATGTAAACCTTTGGGGGATTGAGTTCCTGCCACAGGGTAAACGTTCGTTATTACGTATCTACATCGACAAACCGGTCGATGCAAGCGCTGAACCGGCCGTTAATGAAGACGGTGAAGAGGAACAGGGGCGTGGTATTGGTGTTCAGGATTGTGTGCGTGTAACGCAGCAAGTCGGCGCCATGCTGGATGTTCATGATCCGATCTCGGGTGAATATTCACTTGAAGTGTCTTCTCCAGGCTGGGATCGTCCATTCTTCCAGCTCGAACAGATGTCAGGCTATATTGGTCATAGCGTAGCATTACGTCTGATTAGTGCAGTAGATAACCGTCGTAAATTCCAGGCCAAACTGGTTGCAGTCGACCTAGACAATGAAATGATTCAAGTTGAAGTAGAAAAGCAACAGGTATTGGAGATCGACAGTCACAATATCGATAAAGCAAATTTGGTCTTCCAAGATTAATTGAATAAATAAAAATTTAACGAATAGGTGACGTATGGCACGTGAAATTCTGACCGTCGTTGAAACGGTTAGTAACGAAAAGGGTGTACCTCGTGAAGCAATTTTCGAAGCGCTTGAGCAAGCTTTAGTTGCGGCGACCAAGAAAAAATTCTACGAAGGAACTCGCTCTGAAGAAGCACGTTTACGTGTGGAAATTGATCGCAAAACAGGTGACTACCGTACTTTTCGTCAGTGGGAAGTAGTCGCTGACGAAGATCATGAAATGCCAGCGTGTCAGGATGCGATTTCTGATCTTGATCCTGCACAATGGTCAATTGGTGATATTCGTGAACTCGAAGTAGAATCGATTGATTTCGGTCGTATTGCAGCACAAATTGCCAAGCAAGTGATTGTACAGAAGATCCGTGAAGCAGAACGCGCACTTGTGGCCGATGCTTACGAATCTAAAGTCGGCGAGCTGATCTATGGTGAAGTGAAGAAACAAACCAAAGATGGTTTTATCATTGACTTGGGTGATAATGCTGAAGCATACCTTGCACGTGAAGAAATGATTCCGAAAGAAATTCTTCGTCCGAAGCAACGTATGAATGCGATTCTGTTCAATGTGAACCGTGAAGGTCGTGGTGCGCAACTCCAGTTGTCACGTGCCAAGCCGGATATGCTGATCGCATTGATGAAGAAAGAGATCCCTGAGATTTCTGAAGAAATTATTGAAATTAAAGCAGCAGCTCGTCAACCAGGCGTGCGTGCTAAAATTGCAGTAAAAACAAATGATCACCGTATTGATCCGGTTGGTGCATGTATTGGTATGCGTGGTACACGTATCCAGGCTGTTCAACAAGAATTGAACGGTGAGCGTATCGATGTCGTGGTATGGTCTGACGACCCTGCCCAGTACATCGCCAGCGCACTGGAACCAGCAGATGTATCGAGTATTGTCATCGATGAAGATGCCCGTACTGCAGACATCATCTTTGCAACGAGTGATCAATTGGCTCGTGCGATTGGTTCACAAGGTCAGAACGTTCGTCTGGCATCAGAATTGACTGGCTACAAGCTGGACATGATGCTGGAAGAGGAATACTACGCCCGTCAACAAAACGAAGCGCAACAGTATCTGGACATGTTTGTAACACGTCTGGATATCGCGGAAGATTTGGCGATGGCACTGGTAGAAATGGGCTTCACCTCGCTTGAAGAAATTGCTTATGTCCCTGCAGAAACGTTTGATGAAATCGAACTTGATGCTGAACTGGTTGAATTATTGCAAAGCCGTGCGAAAGAAATTGCACTTGCTGATGCATTACAACAGCAAGAGAATATACAAGCGCCAAGTGAAGAACTTGTTGCAATGGAAGGCATGACAGCAGAGATCGCGCAAGCTCTAGCAGCTCGTGGTGTGGTAACAGTTGACGATTTGGCAGATCAGGCGACCGACGATATCGAAGATATTGAAGGTTTGGGTGCTGAGAAAGCCGGTCAACTCATTATGAAAGCGCGCGAATCATGGTTTAACTAGGAGGTAGTATATGACGGACAAGTCGATTAAAGAGTTAGCCCTCAGCGTGGGTCGTCCAGTTGAGAAGCTCCTAGAGCAGGTTCGTGAGGCAGGTTTACCACAGCGTAAAGCTGACGATATTATTACCACCGAACAACAAGATAGCTTGATGAGCCATGTGAAGAAATCACAAGGTTCAGAAAGCCAAGCAGGGCAAATCACGTTGAAACGTAAAACAACCAGTACTGCAAAAGTTGCGAGTACTTCAGGTAAGGCGAAAACGATTAATGTAGAAGTTCGCAAGAAGCATACATTTGTTAAGCCTGATCCAGAACAGATCAAAGCAGAAGCATTGGCGAAAGCCAAGGCTGAACAACAGGCCAAAGCTGCGCCTGAGCAGAATACAGCACAAGCTGCTTCTTCTGCTGAAGCTCCGAAAACTGGCGTAAATAACGCGAGTAAAGCTCTAGAAGCGATGCGTGCTGCTGCAAAACAAACCAGCGACAAGCAAGAAGTTTCTAAAGCGGCAGTCGTGGTAAAACGCAAATCGACCAACAAGCCGATTGTAAAACAGGTTGTTAAACAAACTGAAACGGCTGAACAGAAAAAAGCACGTGAAGCTCAGGCAGCGCAATTAAAAGCGACTGAAGAAGCAGCACGTCGTAAAGCGGCTGAAGAAGCGCAGCAACGTACGCTTGAACAAATGCGTCAGATGGCGTCTAAGTACACCGCTGAAGATACAACAGCAACGATTCGTGTCGTAGATGATTCTCCGCTTGCTGCCGGTCTGGTAGGTCAGGCATATGAAGACTCATTTGCCAAAGAAGACCGCGAGATCAAACGTGGTACCAATACCCCAGCTGCACGTGCACCGAAAAAAGGTGGACGTCGTGGTCAGGAAGAACAGAGCTTCAGCAAACAGCCTAAACGCGGTTTGAAAACCAGCCAGGGCAATAAGCACGGCTTCGAAAAACCTGTGAAGAAACAGGTTTACGATGTTGAAATTGGTGAAACCATTGTTGTGGCTGACCTGGCTGCGAAAATGGCGATCAAGGTTCGTGAAGTTATTAAATCTCTCATGAAAATGGGTGAGCTGGTTACTCAGAACCAAGCCATTGATCAGGAAATTGCAGCATTAATCGTAGAAGAAATGGGTCATAACCCGGTATTGGTTTCTGATACGCAAGCTGAAGATAACTTGCTTGAAGCAGCTGAAGAAGCACGTGGTGCACAAACAACGCGCGCACCAGTGGTTACCATCATGGGCCATGTTGACCATGGTAAAACATCGCTTCTTGACCGTATCCGCCGTGCCAAAGTGGCGCAAGGCGAAGCAGGCGGTATTACCCAGCATATCGGTGCTTACCACGTTACAACCGACAAAGGTATTATTACCTTCCTTGATACTCCGGGACACGCAGCGTTTACTGCAATGCGTTCACGTGGTGCCAAAGCAACGGATATCGTGGTACTGGTTGTTGCAGCAGATGATGGTGTTATGCCACAAACTGCAGAAGCAATCGACCATGCACGTGCTGCAGGTACACCAATCATTGTTGCAATCAACAAGATGGATAAAGAATCTGCTGATCCAGATCGCGTATTGAACGAATTGACCACCAAACAGATCGTACCTGAACAATGGGGCGGTGATGTACCGGTTGCCATGGTTTCGGCGCATTCTGGTCAAGGTATCGATGAACTTCTAGACCTGATTTCGATCCAGGCTGAATTGCTTGAATTGAAAGCATCGGAAGAAGGTGCTGCACAAGGTGTGGTGATTGAAGCACGTGTAGACAACAGCCGTGGTGCGGTCACGTCTATTCTGGTTCAAAACGGTACCTTGAAAGTGGGTGACCTGGTTCTTGCTGGTTCATCTTATGGTCGCGTTCGTGCAATGACCGATGAAAATGGTCAGCGTATCAAATCTGCAGGTCCTTCAATTCCAGTGGAAATTTTGGGTCTTCCAGAAGCGCCAATGGCAGGTGACGAAGTTCTTGTTGTTAGCGATGAGAAAAAAGCACGTGAAGTTGCCGATGCACGTATGGATCGTGAACGTCAAAAACGTCTTGAGCGTCAATCTGCAATGCGTCTTGAAAACATCATGGCGTCTATGGGCAAGAAAGATGTGCCTATCGTGAACGTGGTGCTGAAAACTGACGTACGCGGTACACTGGAAGCCTTGCATGTTGCACTTGCTGAACTTGCAACGGATGAAGTGAAAGTACGTATTATTGGTTCGGGCGTTGGTGCAATCACCGAGTCTGACGTAACACTGGCTGAATCTTCAGAAGCAGTTCTACTTGGCTTTAACGTTCGTGCGGACAACACCGCGCGTCAAAAAGCCGATGCAGACAGCATCGACATTCGTTACTACTCAATTATCTATCAATTGATTGATGATGTGAAAGCAGCAATGAGTGGTAAGCTGGCACCTGAACATCGTGAAACGATTCTGGGTGTTGCACAAGTACGTGAAGTATTCCACTCAAGTAAATTCGGTGCGGCTGCGGGCTGTATGGTTCTTGAAGGCGTATTGCATCGTAACAAACCGATTCGCGTACTCCGTGATGACGTGGTGGTATTCCAGGGCGAGCTTGAATCTCTTCGTCGCTATAAAGAAGTGGTTGAAGAAGTTCGTGCCGGTATGGAATGTGGTCTTGCGGTGAAAGGTTATAAAGACATCAAAGCACTGGATAAGATCGAAGTGTACGATGTTCAACTGATTAAACGGAGTCTTTAATGGCGGGTAGTCAACGTCTGAAGCGTATGGCGGATACAGTACAACGCGAGTTGTCAGAACTGATCCGTCAGGAGCTGAAAGATCCACGCTTAGGTGGTCTGGTGACCATCTCTGCCGTGAAGGTGAGCCCGGACTTGGGATATGCGGAAGTTTATGTCACTGTTATGGGACGTGAGCTGGGCGATGAACAAAGTGAAGCGGCGAATAAAGAAACTTTAGAGGTGTTAAACAAAGCCTCTGGTTTCCTGCGTCACGAACTGAGCCGTCGTATCAAAACCCGTATTACACCTCGTCTACGTTTCCATTACGACAAGACCAATGCCTATGGTAACTATATGTTTGGTCTAATTGCTGAAGCTGTGAAGGATTTACCTGAAGCTGAAGCAAAAAAAGATGATGAATAAGTCTTAGGACAATAAAAAAGCCACCTTCGGGTGGCTTTTTTATAGCTGGCTTTATTGAAACTTTAAACATTAGAAGTGAATCGACCTATCTAAAAATAGTCCAAATCAAGTGAGATCATCATTTTTATGATTCATTTTTTTCTCATAAAAAGCACGGCGACGTGAACGTTGCCAAGGCAGGGGACGCTCCAGTGTTTCTGGAACCTCACCACTTAGCGAGCGTAAACGTAAATGCAATGCTGCCTGCGCCATCAGATTGGCCGATACGGGTGCAGTGATAAAAGCAAACAGGGTAATCAGCACTTCAGCAAAACCGAAACGGCCGTACATGGCAGAAAAAATAATCGCGGCAATCAGAAAACTGCCCAAGCCCAAGGTACTGGATTTGGTCGGTGCATGCAGCCGCATAAACAGATCGGGCAGGCGTACCATCCCAATCCCTCCGACCAGCATGAAGAAAGCACCAATCAATAAAAAAATCGAAACTAGTATTTCTAAAATTAACGGCATTTAAAAACTCCTAGTCGATGACATGGCCAGTGGTGAAATAACGCGCCAAAGCTGCTGTAGAGACAAAGCCGAGCATCGCCACCAGTAAGGCCTCTTCAAACAGAAAAGTGCTGCTCCAGTAAATTCCCAAAATGACAATCAGACAGGTGGCATTCAGGAACAGGGTATCGAGTGCCAGGAGGCGATCAACGATAGAAGGGCCGGTAATGAGTCGGATCAGGCAGAGTAACATCGAGACAGTGACTGCACCCAGGCAAATCATTAATGCATAAGGCAGAATCGTCATATTTTTTCTCCTGTCTGTACGCTGAAAATTTTAAGCAAGGGCTGTTCATAACGTTGTTTGATCAGCTCGATTTCAGCTGCTTCATCATCCGTGCTTAAAGCATGCACCAGAATATCACCACGATCCTGATCAATACCGGCAGTGACTGTGCCCGGTGTGGTGGTAATAATCATGGCCAGTAAGGTGTTGACTTCTTCATGCTCGGTTTCCAGAGGCACACGGAACCATTTGGGATGTAGGTTTTTGGTCGGACCCAAGACCAGTTTTGCAACTTTAAGATTGGCCACCACAATGTCCCAGACCACGACAAAGAACAGACGCAGCGCAGGCCGCCACTGGATATTCGGGGTATAGTCAATAAACGGCGCGACCATTTTGGGAATGACAATCGCCAGAAGCAGGGCCACCAGCAAGGTTCCGGCTTCTGTGCTATGTGACAGTAAAGTCCAGCTGAGTCCCACGATTACAGAAACCAACGGGTGCGGGAACCAACGTTGCAGGAATGATTCAGCCATTAAGGTCCCTCCGCCGGTTTAAGTTGATTATCATCATGTTGGGTTTGTTCAATATGCTGCTGGTCAATCTGACGTTGTTTGAATTCAGAAATATTTTCACCTTCTAAAGTGGCTTCTGAAATCATATAAGGAATCAGATGTGCATTTGGATCCACCACCTCGCCACCATATTTGGTTTCTGGCAAATAACTTGGATCAAAGGGTTGCACACTAATAAATTGACCTTCTGCATCACGTTTTAACAGGGCAGCTTCATAGACCGGATTGTTTTTAATCTGTTCTGCCGTCTGATAGTTATATTGATAGATCGGTCCAGCAAATACAACATAAGCTGTTAAGCCGGCAAGTAGCAAATAGATCGTGTGATCATTACGTGCAGGTGCCTTACTGGGTAAAGCTTCATATTTGTGGAAATCATCAGAATTCAAATCATCTTCAGGTTTGGTTGAGCGCCAGAACAGCATAAAGCCGACTCGAGTAAAAGCCAGAATACTGAGGAAACTCACCAGCAGAATGGTCAGGATAATGATCATCTGATGCTCTGAATTGGCAGAAGCCTGCAAAATAAAGACTTTGCCAAAGAAGCCGCTGAACGGTGGCAGACCGGCCATCATCAAGGCAATGATGAAATAGACAATCGAAACCAGCTTGTTCTGTTTCATCAGCGGTGCGATTTTAAAATGATCTTTGAACTCACCGCGCTGTGAGGTAATCCAGCCAGACAGGATATAAAATGCCGCAGCAATCAGGGTACTGTGTACCATATAGTACAGGGCGCCGGCCCAGGCTGCAGTCGTATTCATGCCAATCGCCACCAGAATCGTGCCGACTGAAGACAGCACCATAAAGCCGACAAAACGGCGCAGGCGTTCTGTACCAATCGCACAAATGACACCATAGACTGAAGTAATCAGACCGATCACCAGTAGACAGTTCATCAGAATCTGATGGCTGTATTCATCATCAAAAACTGTCCCGTTAATCCGCAAAATCGCATAGATCCCGACTTTGGTCATGATGGTAAAGAGTGCGGCAACAGGGGTGGTGGCTACGGCATAGGTTTTGGGTAACCAGAAGCCCACCGGCAGCATTGCCGCCTTAATCCCGAAGACCACGAATAGCATGAGTCCACCGGCAACGGCCAGTTTATGCTGATCTGCTGCCAAGGTAGGCATTAAGCGCGCCACATCGGCCATGTTCAGACTGCCGACACTGCCATAAATCATGCCGAGTCCAATCAGGAACAGTGCAGAAGCCAGCAGGTTAATGGTGACGTAATGAATTCCCAGCTGGAAACGCGCCTTGCCCTGTCCATGTAATAGCAGCACATAGGACGCCATCAGCAAGATTTCAAAGAATACGAACAGGTTGAATAAGTCACCGGTCAGGAAGGCGCCGGTCAGGCCCATCAGCAGGAAATGCACCATGGTATGGAAATAACGGCCACGGGTATCCCATTCTTTACTGGCATACCAGACCACCGGTACTGCCAGGGCATAGGTCAACACCAGCATCATGGCAGAGAGTTGGTCCAGCACCAGCACGATCCCAAAAGGTGCGGCCCATTCGCCCAGTGTATATACACTGACTTGACCCTGACTGCTGTCAATTAAATAACTGACCGCAATGATCAGACCCAAGATACCCGAGATATGGCTGATACCACGACGCCAAGGCTGACGCCAGTCTGTGGTCAGGGAGCCAGAACCCGGATTGCCTAAAAGTACCAGACTAAAAGCGGTAATGGCCGGTAAAAGAATACTGAAAATTGGCGTATGTTGAGACCAGAAGTGAAGAAGATCAGTCATTAAGGCTCATCCTCACGTGGGTCAATCTGAGGTGTTTCTTCTTTTGAATCAACGTGGTCTGTTCCTGATTCATAACGGCTACGCAGTGCCAGCTGAACAATAAAGGCAGTGGTGGCAAAGCCAATCACGATGGCGGTCAGCACCAGTGCCTGCGGAAGGGGATCGGTGACTCTGGAGGCCTCGGTCAATACGGCAGGCGAATTCATCTGGATCCGCCCCATGGCAAATAAAAACAGGTTGACCGCATAACCAATCATGGCCAAGCCTAGCACCACCGGAAAAGTACGCGCACGCAGAATCAGATAGATTCCGGTGGCGGCGAGTAGACCAATGGCGGAGGCTAATAAAAATTCTAAACTCATCATTCTATTATCCTCTTGGTACTGGGCCAGTCATACTGGAGTGACGTGAATCGCCCAGGACAGAAATCATCAGCATGGTCGCACCGACTACAGTGACATAGACACCGACATCAAACAGCGCCGCCGAAGCCAGATGCATTTCTCCAATCACGGGTGGCGAGACATAGATATGTGCGCTGGTCAGGAATGGGCGTGACCAGAACCAGGCTGCAACCCCGGTCAAACCGGCAATGGTTAAACCCACGCCAATCCAGATTTCATAAAGACGACCAGATTTGGCACCCAGCAACTGTTCAGTTTTATCCTGTCCCACTGCAATATATTGAATAATTAAGGCCAGTGAGGTGACTAATCCAGCAATGAATCCACCGCCCGGCAGGTTATGGCCACGCATAAAGATATACAGGCTGACTACCAGAGCTACAGGTAAAATCCATGATGCCGTGATACGTAACATCAAGGGGGAGGGATTAAATCGATAGGTCAAACCTTGGGTCATGGTGGTGCCATGCGCACGCATGCCATCCATCAGGCTAAGCACACCAATCGCGGCAATCCCGAGTACAGTAATTTCGCCGAAGGTATCGAAACCACGGAAGTCGACCAGAATCACATTGACCACATTGGTGCCGCCGCCGAGTGGAATTGACTGCTGCAGGAAGAACCATGAAATAGAATTATGATCACGGGTCATGATCAGCCAGGCGATGGTGGCAATACCGAGACCGCCGCCTAGCGCAATGATCGCATCACGCCAGCGCCGGGTTGGACTGGATTCATAAGGGGTTAGCTGCGGTAGCAGAGATAAACTCATTAATAACAAGACGGTGGTTACTACATCGACCGTAATTTGGGTCAATGCCAGGTCAGGTGCCGAGAAGCCAATAAAGACCATGGTCACCACCAGACCTACTGCACCACTGATCAGTACCGCTTTAATCCGTTCATGATGGAACCATAGCAGCATCCAGCAGGCAGAGAACAGCAACATCCACAAGACAATGGCAAGGGCAGGGGCATGGGTCAGCTCACGCGTACCGCTACCGATACCATTGGATAACAATGGGAAACCAACCAGGCCGATGGTAAAGATCACAATCCACAATAAATAGCTTTGTAATTTGCCAGTTTCAGTGGCACGGCGGAAACGACGTGAATTTAACAGCAGATTTTTCAGGAACAGGTCAAACAGGATCCGACCCTGTAAGCGGCCCAGTTTTGGATCCAGATCAATTTCACGTAAGGCACCACCTTTGGCCAGAGAAAAGTAAAACACCGCACCACCGGCCAAAGCAATCACACTCATTAATAATGGCAGATTAAACCCATGCCAGAGGGCCAGATGCGTACCTTCAAAAGCAAAATTTTGAGTCGTTGCCTGCGTGGTACTATTCACGATTTTTTCGACCAAAAGTGCTGGCAATAGACCCACTAAAATACATAAAAATGCCAGTAAAGTGGCGGGTGCACGCATGCCAAATGGTGGCTCATGCGCATTTTTATTCGGGACTTGCTTGCCCAGTGGACCGTCGAAAAATACCCCATGCACCAGACGAATCGAATAAGTGACTGCAAAAATTCCGGCCAATGTTGCCACAATGGCTGAACCGACCAGCACTGGCCCGCTTAAATTGGCCACCAGCTCAGTAAAGAACATCTCTTTGGAGAGGAAACCATTGGTCAATGGAACACCGGCCATAGAGGCCGCAGTGATCATGGTCAGCGTTGCAGTAAAGGGCAGCAGTTGCCACAGACCGGAAAGCTTACGTAAATCACGGGTGCCAGATTCATGATCGATAATACCGGCAATCATAAACAGGGCCGCTTTAAAGGTCGCGTGGTTAATAATATGGAAAATTGCCGCTGCGACTGCCAGTGGAGAACCAATCCCGAGCAGACACATGATCAGACCCAGATGACTGATGGTTGAATAGGCCAACAGGCCTTTCAGATCTTCCTTAAAAATGGCAAAAAAGGCGGCCATGCACAGGGTAAACAGACCGACAAAGGTCACAATATTATGAAACAGTGCCGCGCCAGCAAAAATCGGGAGTAAACGTGCGACCAGAAACAGGCCGGCTTTGACCATGGTGGCCGAGTGTAAATAGGCAGAGACCGGTGTCGGTGCTGCCATGGCATTGGGTAACCAGAAATGGAAGGGGAACTGCGCACTTTTGGTAAAGGCACCGAGTAAAATCAGCAACAAAGTGGGAACAAATAGCGCATGTGACTGGATCTGTTCAGTCATCGTCAGGATTTGATCAATCTGATAAGTGCCGGTAATTTGACCCAGCAGGATGAAGCCACCAAGCATGGCCAAGCCACCCATGCCGGTAATGGTCAAGGCCATACGTGAGCCGCGCTGTGCGGCTTCGTAATTGCTCCAATAGCCCACCAGTAAAAATGATGAAATACTGGTGAGTTCCCAGAAAACCAGCAGGATCAGCAAGTTATTTGACAATGAAATTCCGAGCATGGCTGCCATAAACAGCATCAGCAAGAAATAAAGTTTGCTCAGCGAATTTTTAGGATTGAGATAATAATAGGCATAAATATAGATCAGGGTGCCTATGCCACTGATCAGCAAGGCAAACAGCAGGGCCAGAGAATCCAGACGGAAACTAAAATCGATCCCGAGCTGGGGCAGCCAGGACCAGGTCTGAATGATCACGGCACCATCAAAGATGGCAGGCGCCTGACTCAATAATAATAAGAAACTGCTGAGGCTGACACCAATTGCCCCTAAAGCCGTTACCCCGCGCGAAAATTGCTTCAGCCACGAGACAAGGGTTGTGCCTAATACTAACGGTAACAATATAATAATCGGCAGCACACTCGTATCCATTGTCGTGATTTAGGTTGTGACCAACCTAGGGTGAATCTTCATCTTTCAAGGACTACAGGATTACAAGGAGCAACCCAAACTTCTCAATCTTGAAAGCCAAAAGAATATTCAAAAAGAATATAAAAACAGTTGTATTGCGCAACTTATAAACGATAGCAAATTCCGATTTTACAATGAAATTCGCAAATAAAACCGATCATATTACAGGATAACAACAACATCAACGTTTTTATGTCGAACTTATAAATTATACGCGAGCAGGCTTTTGGCGTGGGGTGGATGCTTAAACAGATCATCCAGAAGTGACCGAAAATTAAGATTAAATTGCAAGCATTGATTGTAAATATGACTAAATGCAGTTTTACAATTGCAAAAAGACAGCACTAAAATGGTCTGGATAAATCTCGATATTCATCGAAACGATCATTACTGTTTTTCAACGTTACTTAGAGCGATTGCGGTAGCGTCGGCTGATCCTGAGCAAGTAAACGTAACAATTCCTGCTGCTGTTCAGGATTCAACTGTTGCTGAATCCGCTGTAATACAGCAAGCGGTGTAGTCGGTTCGGTGACGGTTTCTATTAGCGCTTCTTCGGCAGGAATTGCGTCTGGATCAGTATGTAGACCCATTTCGGCATAGATCTGATCAAACTGGATTTTCATGCTTTCAAGATGAATTGGATGCAACTGTTTATTTTCGAGTCTTAAGCACTGAAAGGCCTGTGCATGTTCCAGTAACTCAGGTCGGTTGCCGGTGGCAATAATTTGCAAGTTAGGAAATGCCTGATGCAGATGTGGCAGAATCTCTGCTGCCAGATCCTGATCCAGCTGATGATCAATGGCATCAATCAACAACACTCCTGTACCTTCCTGACATGGAAATAAACTGTTCGGGTTGAGCAGACAAAGACGCCGTACAATATCGCCCACCAGTGCAATCCAGGTACGGATGCTATTGGGAAGCTGCTGAAAAGTAAAACGCTTGTCCTGATAGGTCAGCATCAGTTGCAGCTTGGGCTGGTATTTTAACTCAATCTGGCTGATGTCAGGCAATACCTGCGACAAGGCATTTTTTAAGGCCGTTAAATGTGGGGTATGCAGCTGTGCCTGGGCTTTCTCGATCTGCCGCGCCAGTTCATCTCCCTGAATATCTTCAGGTTGCTGCAAGGCACGTGCTAAAATCTGATCCATGATCTTGGCGCTTTGCGCATTTTCAATATCACTGACTTCACGCAACCATTCAAAGAAACGGGCAAAGGTCGTAAACGGAATCGCGCCAATGTCGTAAGCATACGCTGTATGGAAAATGGCTGGATTGTTTTTGCTGATCAGATTGACGTCATTGACAAAGCGGTCGGCAGGATAATAGGCAATCAGCGGCAAGCCGAGCAAAGGATCATTGAATCGGGCTTTCTGATAAAGCCCAAGCATGCTGTCCAGTTGCGCGGTTTCGGCTTTGCTAAAGCCGAGTCCTTGACTATTTAAAGTCTTATAGACTTGCCAGGAACAGCTCTGTTGCTGTGTAGCTTCAGTCTGGCTGGATTCTGTAAGCGCTGAAACCTCTTCGGGAAAGCCAACCCGGATATCAATTTTGGATTGCAGCCGGTGTTGCATGATGTCCTGATCTTGCATCACCAGACCGGCAGCCCGGCTATCGCGATAACGTGCTGCAAACCAGGTCAGCGCCTGATAAGCACAGCGTAACAAAGTGGTTTTGCCAGTACCCTGATTGCCCAAAATTAAGGTAAGCGGATATTGTGAATGATCAAGCTGAAGCTGAATCTCTGGAAAATGCAGGGTGTGTTTCAGTTGAAGCGCTTCGATGTGCATAGGTCACCTGTACCATGATTTTACATCCATACCTTAACCGACGGCTTGACGAAGCGACTGCGGCATCTTGATCTTCAGTTGTTGAATCAGGTCATAAATGTGATGAATATTTAAGCTTACTTTAGCACGTGTACAGGCCACGTAAAGTAAACGTAGCTCTTCATCACTAATTTTATGATCTTTTTCATTCAGCTTAAACTGATAGTCATCTTCAATATGCACCCGTTCCCACTCCAGACCTTTGGCCTTATGTGCAGTGGAAATAATATAGTCCGCCTGTCCAATCGGGGTGATTTTGGCCAGGGCTTTTTTCAATGGATCGGTGCCATGTTCATCGACCAGTTTAACCAGCGGTTTGATATCGCTGCCTTCATTGGTTTCACAGTATTCATGCACATCATGCCAGGAATTAAACCAAGCCAATTCCGGCACATCGACCACACGTTTGCCCTGTTTCAACATGGCAGCCGCATCGACAAAACGATTCAGTTTGACATGATCGGCTTGCAGGCTGACTTTATCACCACGCACCAGTCCGGCAAGTAACAGTTCCATGGCCCGGGCATTGGTCCGGCATAAAATTGCATCCCGCATTTTGGTATGCGGTTTATTCACGACTTTAGAATCTAACAACGGATTGCCAAGCAAAGGCACGGTTTCATTCAGTGCACCTAAAATGGCATTGGCATTTAACGCGATTTCAGGGCCAAAACGAAACGATGTGGTCAGGCGTGATTCGGGTAAAGGCAGTTGCTGCATGGCATTCACCGCACCGCGCCAAGCATAAATCTGCTGATGCGCATCACCGACATAAATCACCTGAGTATTCCGCTGTTTCAGCAAAATTCCGAGCATGAGTGGGTCGGCATCCTGCGCTTCATCAAACAGCACATAATCGGCCGGAATATTCGGTTCAGACAGCGCCCAGAGTTTCAGGTAAATATCATGGCCAATCCCGGCCTGATGATTGGGATCGATTGATTCTAGCCAGCGCCGTTCTACGGCCGGATAAAGTTTCTTTTGCAGGATCTCAATATCATCTGGATGTAACCAGCTCGGTGCCTGAATATGCCGCGGAGCAGGGTATTGCGAACTGGTCGAACAGAAATAGCCAACCGCATTGGCGACTAAACTCGCCAGACGCGAAGGCATCAAGACATATTTTTCATAACGCCCACCCATCATACGGCGCATGGTCATCGGTTCCAGACGGTATTCTTTGGCAATAAAGCTTGGGCTTAAACGGGGCAGACGCAGCTTGTCGGTGATTCCACGTGGAACACTGCGAAATGCCAGCGAGTGAAAAGTGCGGCAATCCACGCCACGATGAAATTTGGCTTGCGCTTCACTGGCAATGGCTTTGTTGAAAGCCAGATACATGCCACGCCGTTCAGGCATGGCATCACTGATCATTTGTAGTGTGGTGGTTTTACCTGTGCCGGCATAGGCAATCACTTTAAAGGAATTACCCAGACGGGCATTATCGATGGCAGTGGCCTGCTCATAAGTGGCCTTGGGTTTTTGCAGATCAGACACAGGCATATTCATCATTTAATGCTGACGGCTGGCTTTTTCAACCAGACCGGATAAGCCCTGACGACGTGCCAGCTCATTCAAGACCAGTTGCGGTTCGATATCGAAATAACCCAGCATCACAATGGTATGGAACCACAGATCAGCAACTTCATAGATCAGATCATTTTTATTGTCTTCAGAGACCTGAGCGTTGAAATCTTTGGCAGCCAGCACAGTTTCAAAGCTTTCTTCACCGACTTTTTCTAAAATCTTGTTCAGGCCTTTGTGATAGAGCTTGGCCACATAAGAGGAATCCGGATCGGCCTGTTTGCGTTCTGCCATCATCTGGCCCAGATAGGACAAGACTTCGACCTGTTCAGACTGGGCGCTTGACGCTTCCATCGCCAGCGTATGCGGATTTGTGGATTTTTCACCATAAATTGCAGACGGGTGTTTCAGCTGTGCATCGACAATTTCCCAGCCATTTGGCGTGAGTTTACGATAGAAACAGGATTCACGACCGGTATGGCAGGCAATGCCGCCATGTTGTTCAATTTGCAGCACAATCACATCGGCATCACAGTCCAGACGGATTTCATGTACTGTTTGAAAATGTCCTGATTCTTCGCCCTTATGCCATAACTTGCTGCGTGAACGGGAGAAATACACGGCTTGGTTTTTCTCAGCCGTTAGTGCTAGCGCTTCACGGTTCATCCAGGCCACCATCAAGACACGACCAGTTTGATGATGCTGGGCAATGGCAGGGACTAATCCTTGTTCGTTAAATTTTACTTCATCGAGCCATTGCGCGTTGTTCATAAGGGTTTCCATCATTTCAATCAAAATATAAAAATACGGATAGGAAATATCCGCAGATAGTGTACGTGATCTCGCAGCATTTGCGGCAAAAATCTGTGTCGATAAAGACAGGCTATGTCGTGTGTGATCCAGATGAGCTTGCTTTCACCTAGAGATTTAAAACTGAGACATCAAAAAAGCCGCCCGGTCGGCGGCTCGTATTTTCAGGAAATTATCCCAGTAAAAATTACCAGTGTTCGCCCGGGAACAGCCGTGCATATGCTTTTTGCACCAAATTTAATTTTTGTGGTTGACCCACAGAGGCACTTGAACTTGGGAACAGGTTATAACCAATCGACATCAGAACATTGTTGATATCCGGAGCAATCGAATAAGTAATCGAGGCCAGACGACCCAAACCGGTCGCAACTTTCTTCGGACGTTTCACGATGGCATAGGCAATCAGGTCAGCTGCCTGTTCCGGAGAAAGTGTCGGGACGTATTTATAAATTTTGGTTGGTGCAATCATCGGAGTGCGTACCAAAGGCATATAGATCGAGGTGATGGCGATTTTATGCGAATGTACTTCTGCAGACAGGCAGCGACTAAAAGCATCCAGCGCAGCTTTTGAAGCAACATAGGCCGAAAAACGGGTGGCATTGGCCAGTACGCCAATCGAACTGATGTTAATGATATGACCCGCGCGACGAATCATCATTTGCGGCAGGATATTCATGACCAGACGCACGGCGCCGAAATAGTTCAGCTGCATGGTTCGTTCAAAATCATGGAAGCGGTCGACCGATTCATGCACGGCGCGACGAATCGAACGTCCTGCATTATTGATCAGAATATCGATATGGTCGACTGAAGCAATGATCTGTTTGGAGACTTCATCAATGGCTTCCATATCATTTAAATCACATGGAAATATCGAGGCTTTGCCGCCTTTGGCTTCAATTTCTGATTTTACTTGTTCTAGGGTTTCTTGTGTGCGGGACACCAGTAAAACATGGGCGCCTGCATCGGCCAGTTGATGTGCTGTCGTTAAACCAATACCGCTGGATGCACCGGTAATCAGGATGGTTTTACCTGCAACAGATTTTTCCAGTTGTTTGTGTAGTCTAGTTTTCACGTTTGTTATCCCTAATTTGAAGTCAACGTTCAAATTGTTTTTATTAAAGGTCTATGGCGCTCTAACAAAAAATGAGAGCGAAGGTGAGTACAGATATGATAAACAATTCTTCAGGAAAATCTATATATTAAACTATTGAAATTAAAATAAAAATTAGAGTAATTGCTCTATTTGTGTTCGCTATTTCATTTAACTTTTACCATGAAAATAAAAAGCAAAGCAAGTGGCTGTTTTAGAAAAACAAATCAAAACTCCACCGGTATGGATGGAGTTTTGGGGCTGATGTAGTCGGGCTTTAAACGGTTGCCAGTGCCTGATCCAGATCGGCAATCAGGTCATCAATATGTTCAATGCCAATCGAGAGTCGCACCATATCTTCACTGACACCTGCTGATTTTAACTCCTCGGCATTGAGTTGGCGATGTGTGGTGGTCGCCGGATGACAAGCGAGACTTTTGGCATCGCCGATATTGACCAGACGGGTAAACAGTTGCAGCGCATCAATAAAACGTGTGCCGCCTTCAAGACCATGCTCTACGCCAAAGGTCAGAATCGCAGATGGTTTACCTTTCACATATTTTTGTGCCAAGGCATGTTGTGGATGATCTTTCAGACCAGCGTAATTGACCCATTTTACTTTAGGATGCTGCTGTAAATATTCCGCAATTTTAAGCGCATTTTCAGTATGACGCTCCATACGCAGACTTAAAGTTTCCAAACCTTGCAGGATCAGAAACACATTTTGCGGGCTGATCGCGGCTCCAGTATTGCGTAGTGGCACCACACGCGCTCGAGCGATATAAGCTGCTTCACCGAGAACTTCGACATAGTTTACGCCGTGGTAGCTTGGATCGGGGGTATTCAGCGCGGGAAAGCGTTCAGGATATTTACCCCACGGGAATTTACCGCTATCGACAATGATGCCACCAATCGAGTTGCCATGACCGCCGATATATTTGGTCAATGAATGCACGATAATGTCGGCACCAAAATCAAAAGATTTTTGTAGCACTGGCGTTGCCACCGTATTGTCGACAATCACGGGCACACCGTATTCATGCGCGATTTTTGCAATCTCTTCCAGATCAATAATATTACCCAATGGATTACCAATGGATTCAACAAAGACCAGTTTGGTCTTGTCATCAATCAAATTGCGTAGACTTTCCGGTTGTTCATAATCAAAGAAACGAACGTCAATGCCTTGTTTCGGCAGGGTATGTGCGAACAGATTATAGGTGCCGCCATAAAGCGTAGATACGGATGCAATATTGTCACCGGCTTCAGCAATGGTCTGAATCGCATAGGTAATTGCAGCCATACCAGACGCTAAAGCAAGCGCACCAATCCCGCCTTCAAGTGCGGCGATACGTTGCTCTAACACCGCCGTGGTCGGATTCATGATCCGGGTATAGATATTGCCCTGTACCTTTAAATCGAACAAATCGGCCCCATGTTGAGTATTGTCAAAGGCATAAGATGTGGTTTGGTAAATTGGCACTGCAACTGCTTTGGTGGTGGCTTCAGGGCTATAACCTGCATGAATCGCAAGGGTTTCTGCTTTATAACTCATTATGACTGATCTTCTTGTGTTTAAGTTTATGACTTGAGTGTAACATTTTCATATATAAGTAAAAGTGCAATTTTACTGAAATAGATAGATGAAATAATCATATATAAATTTGGATTCGATGCACTTATTTGACTTAAATCAGCTGTTTGAAAAATCACCATAAATAAACTTGTAACAATGCATTGAAGTTCATGGCAATGGCTTATGTTTTCGCAGCTTTCTGCGTATAATAGCCGATTATTTTTTCGCTCTTTTTTGAGCTGGGGTGGTTGTTTTAACCCCATTTGGTTTTTCAGTTGAGGAGTCCTACGTGGCCCAATATATTTATACGATGAACCGAGTGTCTAAGATGGTGCCGCCGAAACGCGAAATCCTGAAAGATATCTCCTTATCATTTTTCCCGGGCGCAAAAATTGGTGTGCTTGGTCTAAACGGTGCAGGTAAATCGACCTTGCTTCGTATTATGGCGGGCGTAGATAAAGATTTCTCTGGTGAAGCACGTGCACAACCAGGTACTAAAATCGGTTATCTCGAGCAAGAGCCGCCTTTAGATGAAACTAAAGACGTGCGTGGCAACGTTGAAGATGGCCTGCGTGAACCGCTGGATGCCTTGGCACGTCTTGACGAAGTATTTGCAGAATATGCAGCAGAAGATGCTGACTTTGATGCACTTGCAAAAGAGCAGGAAAAGCTCGAAGCCATTATCCATGCATGGGATGCACATAACCTTGCCAATCAGATGGATCAGGCAGCTGCTGCACTGAACCTTCCAGCTTGGGATGCCGATGTTAAACTGCTTTCAGGTGGTGAACGCCGTCGTGTGGCACTGTGCCGTTTGCTCTTGTCCAAGCCAGACATGTTGCTTCTTGATGAACCGACGAACCATTTAGATGCATCATCTGTTGCCTGGTTAGAACGTTTCTTGAAAGACTTCCCGGGTACCATCGTTGCGATTACGCACGACCGTTATTTCCTGGATAACGTGGCTGAGTGGATTCTTGAGCTTGACCGTGGCATGGGTATTCCATACCAAGGCAACTACTCTTCTTGGTTAGAGCAGAAAAATGCCCGTCTAGAGCAAGAGAACAAGCAAGAAGAATCTTTTGCCAAAGCATTGAAAAAAGAACTTGAATGG
The DNA here is from genome assembly GCF_022869025.1 of Acinetobacter sp. F-1. Lineage (NCBI taxonomy): Bacteria > Pseudomonadati > Pseudomonadota > Gammaproteobacteria > Moraxellales > Moraxellaceae > Acinetobacter > Acinetobacter sp. F-1. The sequence continues at coordinate 104,761 of NZ_JAJKFX010000003.1, forward strand.
GTTCGCTCAAATGCCAAAGGCCAGCAAAAGAAAAACAAAGCGCGTATGGAGCGTTTTGAAGAGCTTAACTCGCGTGAATTCCAACAGCGTAACGAAACCTCTGAAATCTACATTCCACCTGGTCCACGTCTAGGCAACAAGGTTGTAGAAGTTGAAGGCATCAGCAAATCGTTTGGTGATCGTACCCTGTATAAAGATTTATCATTCGTTGTACCACCTGCTGCGATCGTGGGTATCGTGGGTGAAAACGGTGCAGGTAAAACCACACTGTTCCGTATGATGACGGGTGAGCAACAACCGGATACCGGTTCTGTGGTACTGGGTGAGTCGGTGAAAGTGGCTTATGTCGGTCAGATTCGTGACACGCTTGATGACAACAAAACCGTTTGGGAAGAAGTTTCTGGCGGTTTAGACATCTTGAAGATTGGCGAATACGAAATTGCATCTCGTGCATATATCGGTCGCTTTAACTTTAAAGGCCAGGATCAGCAAAAACGTGTAGGTCAATTGTCAGGTGGTGAGCGTAACCGTTTACAACTGGCGAAAATCCTGCAAATGGGCGCAAACGTAATCTTGCTCGATGAACCGTCAAACGACCTGGATATCGAAACCTTACGTGCGCTTGAGGATGCCATTCTGGTGTTCCCGGGTACTGTGATGGTGATCTCGCATGACCGTTGGTTCCTGGACCGTATTGCAACGCACATTTTGTCATTTGAAGGCGAAACACCTGAATTCTTCACCGGTAACTATGCTGAGTTTGAAGAATATCGCCGTAAGCGCGATGGTGATGATCTGGTTGCGAAGCGTCAAAAATACCGTAAAATTGGTGTTTAATCCCTGATTTTAAAATAAAAAACCAGCCTTCGGGCTGGTTTTTGTGCTTATAGGGTGGTGGGTAATGACTTAGATTTCCCACTCATGATTACATTCACGACATTTCCATTTCTTTTGGGTCTGCATGAAGGCCTGCATGGAAATTTTAAAATCAGGCAAGTCTTTGTAGAACATAAAGCCGGCGATTAAAGAAAGAATAAAGACGATGACGGTTGCAGTCTGTAAAGTTGTACCTGCACCATCACCAAAGATCCACATCGCGATACTGATGATCACCAGCAATAATAATAGGAACAGGGCGGGCACCAGAAACATCAGGCTTTTAGGAACCACCGGACGTGGAGCTGCTTGACCTGGCTGGGCCACCGGCATGATTTTCGGGCTTTGACACTTAGGGCAACGATATTGCATTACAACTCCAAAATTCTAAATTACTGATTATTTTATCGGAAGATGCGAAGAAACCGAAATATTGCCCAACATAAAATATACAGGCAATAAAAAACCCAAGTCATAATGCTTGGGTTTTTTAAAAGACCACTTCAAAAGTAATCTTGAATATGGCGTCCCTACGGGGATTCGAACCCCGGTTACCGCCGTGAAAGGGCGATGTCCTAGGCCTCTAGACGATAGGGACAATTGAGGCATTACACAGCTAAAGCAAGACTTGATTTGGTGGAGTCAAGGAGGATCGAACTCCTGACCTCTACAATGCCATTGTAGCGCTCTACCAACTGAGCTATGACCCCAGTCTGTGTGAGCGCTATATTAGGGATATCGCGCTCACACGTCAACAAAAAAATTAATTAAGCTTGATCAACCGCTTCATTTTTCGGCAATTTTAAGCTTTCATTGAGTTTTTCCCAGACTTTCAGCTCTTTTTTGCTTGGGCCACCGACAATTTCCAGCGCATGACGTAAACGTGCGAAGGTCAAATCAGGGCCAATGGTGACCATAGTCTGCATCACCGGGGTAGATGCAGTTGAGCCGGCAATGGCAATAAAGAAGGCCGGCATGAAGTCACGCAGTTTAATTTCCATTTGTGCTGCCAAATCCATCAAGGTTTGGCTGACCGTGTCGTTGTTCCAGGTGAACAGGCTTTCTAAACGCCAAATGGCAAACTGCAAGCTTTGACGTACCTGTTCGTCAGACAGTTTTTTGCTGACAAACTGCTCCTGAGTCAGGGCCGGGAAGTGGTTGAAGTAATGCGCAGACCAGTTCACTGCTTCAGACAGCAAGTTGATACGTGGTTGAATCGCAGCTGCGATTTCTTCTAATTTGGCACGGTCTGCTTTCCATGCCAGCAGCGTATCGAGCAATTCAGCAGGAGAAAGGGCTTTGATCCATTGACCATTGAGCCAGTTGAGTTTTTCAACATCAAAGATTGGACCACCGAGTGATACGCGTTTGATATCAAAATGTTCAATCATTTCTGCCAATGTGAATTTTTCACTTTCATCTGGCATTGACCAGCCCATACGACCCAAGTAGTTCAACAAGGCTTCAGGCAGTACACCGATATCTTTGTAATAGTTGATTGAAGTTGGGTTTTTACGCTTAGACAATTTTGATTTGTCCGGGTTGCGTAGCAGTGGCATGTGACACAGCACCGGCATCTCCCAACCGAAGTACTGGTACAGCAACTGATGCTTCGGTGCAGACGGAATCCATTCTTCACCACGAATCACATGCGTGATTTGCATTAAATGGTCATCCACCACGTTGGCCAAATGATAGGTTGGCAAGCCGTCAGTTTTCAGCAGAATCTGCATGTCGACCTGCGCCCATGGAATCTCGACTTCACCACGCAGCATGTCATTAAATTTACAAATACCTTCAGTCGGTACTTTCATGCGAATCACATGTGCTTCGCCAGCAGCCAAACGACGCTCGACCTCTGCTTGAGAAAGGTTTAAGCCTCGACCGTCATAACGTGGAGATTCACCACGTGCTTGCTGTTCAGCACGCATTTGATCCAGTTCTTCGGCAGTGGCGAAACAGTAGAAGGCATGACCTTTTTCAACCAGTTCCAGCGCATAGTTTTTATAAATATCCATACGTTCTGACTGGCGGTACGGTGCATGTGGGCCACCCACATCTGGACCTTCAGACCAGTTGAGACCGAGCCAGCGCAATGAATCCAGGATCATTTTTTCAGATTCAGGTGTTGAGCGCAGTTGGTCGGTATCTTCAATACGAAGGATGAATTCACCCCCATGCTGTTTAGCAAAACATAAGTTAAACAAGGCAATATAGGCAGTACCTACATGAGGAAAACCTGTAGGAGAAGGTGCAATACGAGTACGAACAGTCATAGCCGGATATAATCTAGAATATAAATTTGGTTCTATTATAGCGAAAAAGCCACATCACTTAATGCTTTATTCAACATTCAGTGATGTGGCTTTAAATCCTGCTGTTATTCGAGTTGGTTAAAACTGATTAAGAATGATCGCTAGAAAATATGCTTTGTACGAAGCGGGTAAAGCGATAATTTTGTGCTGCAAAGAAATTTTGTGAAGGTGCGACTTTCAGCGCAGTTAAGACTTTAAGATTATCGTCTGTATGCAGGGTTTTTTCGCTTTTTTGTTGTTGAATTGCTTTTTCAATCGGCGATGTCTTGCTTTCAACAGTATTGACTGAGGCCTTCTGCAAATCTGTCTTCACAACGACGGCATGACCCAGTTGAATCGAAAACAGCATGATCAGACTTAGGATGCTAGCTGTGAATAATTTAAATTTCATATCCAAACTTCCTCCTTGCTTCTGGTTGGTTTTATTCTGTTAAAAATGTTTTTTTAATACTCCGTCTACAATTTAATCACAGTTGATTATAAAGAAGTAGAACCAAGTCACATTTTTTACAAAAAATTAATATAACATCTATGGAAAATTACTAAAAATCGTAATTCTCTCTTCTGGCGGCCTATTTTTAACAGACAACTGTGAAGAGAACGTGAAGAACTGTCTTATATTGTAGCAGGAGATTAATTTTTTAGCAGAATATGTATCCAGGTTTAATTGTTAGCAGATATCTCAAAATCAGAAATAGATCATCAATATTATTATAAACACATGATTTTTATATTTATTTTTTATTTATACAGTGTGGTTATCTCAATAATGAGTCACATAACATGAAAAAAATAATAGCAACCGCAATCTTGACAATATTTACAGCAACCACCATGCAAAATGTAATGGCCAAAGATTTCCTGAATGTCTCTTATGATCCGACCCGTGAATTTTACCAAGAATATAATCAGGAGTTTGGCCAGTTCTGGAAGCAGAAAACCGGACAGACAATCAATTTTAAACAGTCACATGGCGGTTCAGGCAAGCAGGCACGTTCGGTCGTCGATGGTTTGCAGGCCGATGTGGTGACTTTGGCTTTGGCCAATGACATTGAGGAAATCGTCAATGCCGGTTTAATCGAGAAAGGCTGGCAAAAAGAGTTTTCAAATAATTCAGCACCGTATACATCGACAATCGTTTTTTTGGTGCGTAAGGCTAATCCCAAGCAAATCAAGGACTGGAATGATCTGACCAAACCGGGTGTCGAGATTATTACGCCTAACCCGAAAACTGGTGGAGCGCCACGTTGGATCTATCTGTCTGCTTGGGGCTATGCGCTGAAACAGCCCGGTGGCAATGATGCCAAAGCCCGAGATCTGGTCAAAAAGCTTTATCAAAATGTCAAAGTGTTGGATTCCGGTGCCCGTGGTTCACTGACGACTTTTGCCGAGCGCGGTATTGGCGATGTACTATTATCTTGGGAAAATGAAGCTTTGCTGGCAACGCAAGGTCTAGGTAAGGACAAGTACGATATCATCTATCCCTCTATTTCAATTCTGGCCGAGCCATCGGTGGCAATCGTTGATAAAAATGTGAATAAAAATGGCAATGCCAATCTGGCGAAAGGCTATTTGAATTATCTGTATTCCCCGAAAGGGCAGGAGTTGGCTGCGAAATATTTCTTCCGTCCACGCGATGCTAAAGTGGCTGCCAAATATTCCGTCCAATTTCCGAAAACTCAAACCTTTACCATTGATAAAGTCTTTGGTGGCTGGGCAAAAGCGCAAAAAACCCATTTTGTGAATGGGGCGATTTATGACCAGATTTATAATGAAAAGCGATAACAAGCTTGAATCTAAATTGAATGAAGAAAACGGATAAAGCGTTATCCGTTTTTTTTATATTTAATGCATAAAATTCTATATATTCGAAATAAGTGAAATGACTGGCTATATTTTGTTTTTAAAAACAGATGATTAAGAATAAAAAACCTTTGATTATATCGTGTTGTGATGTTGTAGGTTGAATTGCGATAAATGATTTTATTTCATATAGTTATATCTATACAAGATAAACTCCCGTGCGCTCATGAAAAATCAATTAAAATCGTTATTTAGCGTTGCCTTATTGGCTACAGGTCTAGGCTTGACAGCGACTGTCTCACAGGCGGCTGATCGTCAATTTCTAAACGTGTCTTATGATGCAACCCGTGAATTCTATGATGAATTCAATAAATCATTTGGTGCTTACTGGAAAAACCGTACCGGTCTGGATGTGAACTTTAAACAGTCACATGGTGGTTCGGGCAAGCAGGCACGTTCGGTGGTCGATGGCCTAAAAGGCGATGTGGTGACTTTGGCGCTGGCCAATGACATCGAAGAAATCGTGAAATCTGGTCAGATTCAACCCGGCTGGCAAAAAGAGTTTCCGCATAATTCTGCACCTTATACCTCAACCATCGTGTTTATGGTGCGCAAAGGCAATCCGAAGGGCATCAAGGACTGGAGTGATCTGACCAAGCCAGGCGTAGAAATTATTACCCCCAACCCGAAAACCGGTGGTTTGCCACGTTGGGTATACCTGTCTGCTTGGGGCTATGCCGAGAAACAGCCGGGGGGTAATAAAGCCAAAGCACAGGACTTTGTCGGTAAACTCTATAAAAATGTCAAAGTGATGGACTCAGCAGCACGTGCTTCGATGACCACGTTTGCTGAGCGTGGCATTGGTGATGTATTGCTGACTTGGGAAAATGAAGCACTGGTTACCCAAAAGACTTTGGGTAAAGACAAGTTTGATATTATTTATCCGTCAATTACGATTTTGACCGAACCATCGGTGGCCATTGTCGATCGTACCGTGGATAAAAATGGCAATAAATGGTTGGCAACAGGTTATATCAACTACCTGTATTCTCCATTGGGTCAGGAAATGGCAGCCAAACATTTCTACCGTCCGCGCAATGAGAAAGTATTAGCCAAATATTCAGCACAATTCCCGAAAATCAAAACTTTTACCATTGATGGAGTGTTTGGCGGCTGGGCCAATGCACAGAAAACCCATTTTGTGAATGGCGCGATTTTTGATCAGATTTATAACTCAAAACGTTAATCTGCTGATTTGAAGACGAATTACAGATAAACAGGCCTCCCTTGCGGAGGCTTTTTTATTGACGACACTCAAATAAAAACGGTTTTCTCTATGGAAAGTAATATTTATCTACAAAAAGTCGTTTGGAGCTTTGCTGAAACAGGGTGATAATGTGCAGTTAAATTTTTCGCCCTATTGATTGAGTTTTTATGTCACATATTTCTGTATTACTTCACGAAACGATTGATGCCTTGTTGGCAGGTCGCAATACGGGAATTTATGTAGACGGTACTTTTGGTCGTGGCGGACATACCCGTTTATTGTTATCAAAATTAGATGAACATGCACGTGTGTATGGCTTTGATAAAGATCCTCAGGCCCTAGAGACGGCAGCAATCTTAGAACAAGAGGATCCACGTTTTAAAATTATTCATGCCAGCTTTGCCGATCTGAAAGACGCACTGGCTGAGCTTGGGATTGAGACCGTGGATGGGGTGATGGCAGATTTAGGCGTGTCTTCGCCGCAGCTGGATCAGGCCGAACGTGGTTTCAGTTTTATGAAAGATGGCCCGCTAGACATGCGCATGGACAATTCTCAAGGTCCAACTGCAGCAGAATGGCTGCTTGAAATTGAAGAAGAAGCACTGGCCAATATCATTTTTAAATACGGTGAAGAGCGTTATAGTCGCCGGATTGCCAAAGCCATCAAGGCGGCAGGGCAGATTGAGACCACGGCTCAACTTGCGGAAATTGTGAAAGTCGCGCATCCAAAATGGGAAAAAAATAAGCATGCTGCGACGCGTACTTTCCAGGCGATTCGTATTGCTATTAATAAAGAATTAGAAGATATTGAAATCTTCTTGCCTCAAGCAGTTGAGGTTTTAAAACCTGAGGCACGTTTGGCCGTAATTAGCTTTCACTCTCTGGAAGACCGTTTGATCAAACAATTTATTCAAAAAGAATCTACATTAGACGAAGATTTTGGCTGGGGAATGCCGGGGCAGCAAAAAGATACACGACGTTTAAAGAAGGTATCCCGCGTAAAAGCCAGTGACGAAGAAGTCAAAGCCAATCCTCGTTCACGTAGTGCATGGCTCCGGGTCGCAGAACGTTTAGCTTAATAGGCACATCATGAAAACTGAAGTGGTTGATAAAAAAACAGAAAAGTTGTGGCTTAAACAAGCCTGCATCTATCTCGTCTTGATACTGATGGTCTTCATCAGTGCAGTCTTTGTGGTATTTCAGGTGTTTGAATATCGTCAGGACACCAGAAAACTGAGCACTTATCTGCGTGAGCGTGATGACCTGAATGCAGATTGGGGACGTTTGTTAATTGAACAGCAAACTTTTGGTGCAACTGCGCAGATTGGTACACGTGCTGTCACCCAGCTGCGCATGTATTCTCCCCCGGTTTCACAAAGTGTTGTCATTTCTTTACCACAAACTTCAAATGAGAAAAAATAAGGCTAGCGCTCGGACATGATAGACAAAAGAAAGAAGCAAGCGGTACGTAAAAAACAATCAGTTACCGACAAAAACGCCTCAAATGTTTATATCAATCGTTTCTATATCATGTGGGCGGTGGTGTTGCTGTGTTTTATTACACTGATTTGCCGTGCCTTCTATGTGCAGATTATCAATAAAGATTTTTTGCAAAATAAAGCCAATGCCAATATTTTAAGAACCAATACCATCAAGGCCATGCGTGGCGTAATTTATGACCGTAATGGGGTGCCGCTGGCGATCAGTACGCCGATCATGAAAATCGTGATTGATCCACGTGACTATTTTGACAATAAAAAACTCTATGACGAGACCATACTGGCACTAGAAAAAGAGCCAGATAGCCGCAAGCTGAAACGCCAGTTGCCGGATAAAAACCTGAATCTGGATGAACTGGCCGATGCAGTCGGTATGGATCGGGCAGAACTACGCAAAAAAATGCAAGAACGCCCGCGTTCTCGTTATCTGATCCTGAAAAAAGAAGTTCCGCCACAACAGGCTGAACTGATCATGAAGCGTAATTTTCAAGGCGTGTATACCGAGAAAAACTACAAACGTTATTATCCGCAGCCACAGCCCAATTCACAGATTATTGGTCTGACCAATAGTGAAGGCACCGGGATTGAAGGTCTGGAAATGCAGCTCAATACCCGTCTGGCAGGTGAAGATGGTGAGCAGCAGATTATCCGGGATAAAAAAGGCAACCGGGTTAAAGAGCCGGAAGTGATTAAAGAAGTCGAGCCGGGCGAGAATATCACCCTGAGTATCGACTCGCGTCTGCAATATATTATGTACCGTGAACTGACTGCGGCAGGTGTGGCCAATAATGCCCGTTCTGCGACTGCGATTGCGGTCGATGTGAAAACCGGAGAAATTCTGGCCTTGTCATCTTGGCCATCATATAATCCGAATGATAAAAATGGTCTGCTGAACAAGGATGCCATGCGTAACCGTGGTGCAGTGGATTCCTTCGAACCGGGTTCGACCATGAAGCCCTTCACTGTGGCAATGGCTCTGGAAAGTGGTAAATATACGGCCAATTCAGTGGTCAACACCACACCGGGCAGTATGCGAATTGGCAATCACACCATTCGTGATACGCATAACTATGGTCAGTTAACACTGGGCGGTATTATCCAGAAATCTTCGAACGTGGGTGTCGCCAAACTGGCCTTGTCTTTGCCGTATGAAACTCTACCTACTTTCTATAAACGCTTGGGTTTTGGCTCACGCTCAGCAGTAAAATTCCCGGGTGAAAGTGCCGGTCTGATCTTGCCACCAAGTAAATGGAATGTGTCAGAAGTGGCAACCATGTCCTATGGTTATGGTCTGAATGCTACTGTGCTGCAAATGGCGGATGCTTATGCCATGCTGGCCAATAAGGGTGTGAGAATGCCGCTGAGCCTGTACAAGCTGGAAGAACAGCCGCAGGGTGAGCAAATGATTGATGCCAATATTGCAGATCAGGTCTTGCTTATGCTCGAAGTAGCAACTCTGCCTGGCGGTACCGCCACGCGCGCGACAATTCCGGGTTATCGTGTGGCAGGGAAAACCGGTACTGCGCATAAACTGCGTGCCGATCGTAAAGGCTATTCTACCAATGAATACCGGGCTTTGTTTGCTGGCGTAGCGCCCGTGAGTGATCCGCGTATTGCCATGGTGGTGGTGGTCGAAAATCCGCAAGGCACCTATTACGGCGGTACGGTATCGGCACCGGTATTTGCACGCGTGATGCAGGAATCCTTGCGTCTGCTAAATGTCCCTCTGGACAAACCTTTAGAATCTCCCAAAGTCCAGTAAATAGGTGATCAATGTCTATTACATTTAAAGATCTCTACGCCGTTCAGGATACTGCTGAATGGATGACCCAAGCCTTTCAGGGTTTCGAACTGGATAGCCGTAAAGTTAAGGCAGGGCAAATTTTTATTGCCTTGACCAGTCTGTCACAACCAGAAAAAACGGCAGTATTTGCACAAAAAGCTTTAGAGCAGGGTGCCTTAGCGGTGATTTCTGAAATCGAATTGGATATCTCACCCAATCTGGTGGTTGCTGATGTCCGACATTTGATGGGACAGTGGCAAAAACAATACTTACAAGCCAGCCAACCTGTTCAGGCTGCAGGTATTCTTGCAGTGACCGGCACCAATGGTAAAACCACGATTTCACGTTTGGTTGCGGAACTGTTCATGTTGCAAAGCAAAGCTTGTGCAGTGATGGGGACTACAGGTAACGGGATTTTGCCAAATCTGGAAGCCTCGTCGCATACCACGCTCGATGCTTTGCAATTGCAAAATGCTTTGCATGTTTATGCTCAAGCCGGTGCTAAATTTGCCTCGATTGAAGCCAGTTCGCATGGTCTGGAGCAAGGTCGCTTGAATGGCTGTGATATCGAGATTGCGGGCTATAGTAATTTAAGTCGCGATCATCTGGATTATCACGGGACGCTGCAAGCTTATGCAGAAGCCAAATCTGCTTTATTTAAATTTGAAAGTTTAAAAGTGGCTGTCATCAACCTGGATGATGCGCATGCTCATATCATGATTGATGCAGCGCGCAACAATCCCTCACAGCCAGAAATTTTGACCTATTCAACCCGTCAAGCTGCGGATTATCAGGTTCAGGATATTCAATACAGCATTTCAGGTGCGACCTTTAAGCTGAAAACTGCTTCTGCTGAATATGTTGTGAACAGTCCGCTGCTTGGACATTTCAATATTGAAAATTTGGTCGCCAGTCTGATCATGGCAGAGCAGGCCGGATTTGATTTAAGTAGCTTGATTGCGACTGTGCCACAGCTCAAAGGTGCACCAGGCCGGATGCAGGTGCTGCGTGATGGCGAGCGCCTATTTGTAGTGGATTATGCGCATACACCTGATGCCTTGACTCAGGTTCTCATCACTTTAAAACGTCATGTTGCGCAAAATCTCTGGGCCGTCTTTGGCTGTGGCGGCGATCGTGACCGCGGCAAGCGTCCACTGATGACCCAAGCAGCATTAGAAGGTTCGGATATTGCGGTCTTGACTTCCGATAACCCGCGAACCGAAGATCCTGCACAAATTTTTGCCGATATGAAAAATGGCATCGACTTTTTAGGCAAAAGCTACCATGAAATTCATGACCGTCGTGAAGCGATCAAGTTTGCCGTTAAACACGCGCAGGCAGGGGACATCGTGGTGATTGCAGGCAAAGGTCACGAAAATTATCAGGAAATTGATGGTGTACGTCACTGGTTTGATGATGTGGTCGAAGTGCAAGCCGCGATTGATGCCCAGCATCACAGCGCAGATTCAGCTTATCCAGCGTATTAGGATTCAGATATGCATACCTCAACAACCAGTACCGTGCCACTTGCACCTTGGACAGCAGAACAGCTTGAACAAGCGACTCAAGGCGATTGGCTCAATAATAAAAAACCGGCAGACGTCATCAAACGTATTCTGACCGATTCGCGTGATGCTGAACAAGGGGATGTTTTCCTTGCGCTGCAAGGCGAGCGCTTTGATGCCCATGATTTTGTGGCACAAGTAGCAGCAAGCGGCTGTCAGATTGCGATCGTCAGTCGACCGCTCGATATTGATATCTGCCAGCTTGTCGTAGACGATACCCGTTTGGCACTAGGGCGGTTGGGCGCATACCGTCGTCAGCAGAATCCTCAGCTCAAAGTCATTGCCTTGACCGGCAGCAGTGGCAAGACCACCACCAAGGAAATGCTGGGGAGCATCTTGTCTCGTCTTGCGCCGACACTGATCACGCGTGGCAACCTGAATAATGACCTCGGCGTACCGGTGATGTTGCTCGAATTACGTCCCGAACATCAGTATGCAGTGATGGAGCTGGGTGCAAGTCATCAGGGCGAAATTGATTACACCTCAAACATGGTACAGCCGCATGTAGCCGGGATTATTAATATCGGGACTGCGCATTTGGGTGAATTCGGCGGTCGTGATGGCATTTGTACTGCCAAATCTGAAATTTATGCGCATATTACAGAAACCTCGATTATTCCTGCCGCAGATGATTTTACTGAAACCATTCGTCAGGCGGTCAAAACTGAACAAAGCTTAAGTTTTGGTGCCGGCGGTGAGGTGTATGCCAGCGATGTCGTGCTTGATGCGCAATCTTCTACCTTTACCCTGCATACACCACAAGCTTCGAAAACAGTTCAGCTGCCCTTTGCCGGTGAGCATAATGTTGAAAATGCCACAGCAGCGGCTGCCTTTGCTTTGGCAATCGGGATTGGTCTGGATGATATTGTGACCGGTCTGGAGCAGGCTGTGGGTGCCAAAGGCCGTTTGAACTTTATTCAACACAAACAGTATTTGCTGATTGATGATACCTACAATGCCAATCCTGGTTCAATGCGTGCAGCAGCTGAAGTTTTGGCACAGCAGCAGGGCATTCGGGTCATGGTGACCGGTGATATCGGTGAACTCGGTTCATCGGCTGCGATGGAACATTATAAGCTGGGTCGAGATCTGGTCTCGGTCAAAGGCATTAACTTTGTGGTGGCTGTGGGTGAATTTGCACCTGCCGCACAGGAAGGTGCACGTAGTACCCAATATGGTAAGAAAATGCAGGCTTTCCTGAATCAGGAGCAGGCATTGCCATTTTTAATTCATTTGATTGAAACACATCAACCTCAGCCGATGTCATTTCTGTTTAAAGGGTCGCGTTATACCCATATGGAAACATTGATGGCTGCATTGATGGAGAAACTCTAAATGCTGTTATGGCTCTTTGAACATTTGGCGGGCTTTGACAGCACGTTTCAGGTGGTTCGTTATTTAACTTTACGTGCGTTGCTCAGTGTCCTGACGGCATTGACCATTGGTCTGGTGCTGGGTCCTATCATGATTCGCAAGCTTCAGGCACTCAAATATGGTCAGGCGGTCAGCTCGTATGCCCCTGAAAACCATGCCAAGAAAATGGGTACGCCGACCATGGGTGGGGTACTAATCCTGCTTTCAATCGGTATTTCGACCCTGCTTTGGGCGGATCTTTCCAATCCTTATGTCTGGATTGTACTGGCGGTGATGGTCATCTTCGGTGCCGTGGGTTGGGCAGATGACTGGATTAAAATCCGTTATAAAGACAATGCCGGTCTGCCTGCGAAGAAAAAATTCTTCTGGACTTCGGTCGGTGCATTGGGAGTCGGTATTGCCCTGTATGTGATTGCACAGCAGCAGACCAATCCGGTACATACCGCGAATATGCTGGATCTTTTGATTCCATTTTTTAAAGATTTGACGATTCCGCTGTCGGCTATTCCACTGGGGATTGGCTTCATTATTTTCACTTATTTTGTGATCAATGGTGCATCCAATGCGGTAAACCTCACCGATGGTCTGGATGGTCTGGCGATTATGCCAATTGTACTGGTTGCAGCAGGTCTGGGTGTATTTGCCTATCTGGCCGGAGACGTGCGTTTTGCCAATTACCTGCATATTCCCTATGTGAAATATTCCTCTGAACTGGTGGTGATCTGTGCGGCGATGATTGGTGCCGGTCTGGCATTCCTGTGGTATAACGCCCATCCTGCCCAAGTGTTTATGGGTGATGTCGGTGCTTTATCACTGGGTGCGATGTTGGGGACGATTGCCGTGATGGTACGTCAGGAAATCGTCTTTGCGATTATGGCGGGTGTATTCTTGGTCGAAGCGATTTCAGTATTCTTGCAGATTGGTTCATTAAGAATGCGCAATAAACGCGTGTTCCTGATGGCACCGCTGCATCATCATTATGAAAAGAAAGGCTGGCGTGAAACTCAAGTCGTCATTCGTTTCTGGATTATTACGATTATGCTGGTGGTTTTGGGTCTAATGACCTTAAAATTGCGCTAAGAGATGCATTGAAAAAAGTCGGCGCAGGCCGGCTTTTTTGTTTTGGAGAAAATGATGAATTTACTCATGTGCCCAGTCTGTCGCCAGCAGTTGAGCTTAAATGAAAGAACATGGCGATGTGAGAATCATCATAGCTACGATGTGGCCAAGCAAGGCTATGTGAACCTGCATGTGGTGCAACATAAACACAGTAAAAATCCTGGGGATACGCCTGAGTCCGTCCAGGCACGTCGTGCATTTTTGAGTGCGGGTCATTATGCGCCTTTGCAACAGGCCGTGGTGGAGAAGCTCCGAGAGCTGCGTATTGAAAATCTTTTAGATATTGGGTGTGGTGAAGGCTACTATACTGATGCCATGCAGGCTGAAGTGCTGCAATGCGTCGGGGTGGATATTGCCAAAAATGCCGTTCAGGTCGCGGCCAAGCTCAATAAAAATATCACCTGGGTCGTAGGAACCGGGGCGACTTTACCGGTGCTGGATGAGTCGATTGATATGTGTACCAGCCTGTTCAGCCCGATCCCAAAACAGGAAATTTTACGGGTTTTAAAAGCTGAAGGTTATTTAATGGTGGTGACACCTGCGCCACAGCATTTATATGCGATGCGTGAGGCACTTTTTGAAGAAGTGAAACCCCACGAACCGCAAAAGTTTGTTGAGCAACTGCAAGATGAATTTGATCTGTTCAGTGAGCAGGTGATTGATGCCCCGATGACTTTGCCACAGACAGATTTAAAAAACCTGATTGCTATGACACCGTATGCTTACAAGGCCAAACCTGAACGCCGTCTGGCACTTGAACAGCAGGATCAGTTTAAATTGCTGGCGCAATATCAGATCTATCTGTTTCAGAAAAAATAAAAATTCACCGATAAAAATGCCCTCATTGTTGAGGGCTTTTTTATACTAGTTTGTCGGTTGTGGTTATTGCACTTCTTGAATCAGGTTTTCTAAAGCGTCCACTTTGCTTGGTTGAAGCGGCTGTTCTGGCGGAGCAGTTGTTTCAGTAGCATCTGGCACAGCGATTTCCTGTCCCGGCAGATCTTCGAAATCCGTTTCTGTCCGTTTCGGGACGACCACAGGTGCCGGGCGGTAAAGCGCAGTGGCCATTGGTGGTGAAGACGGATCATTCTGCGCTTCATCACCCTGAACTGCCTTGCTTCGATTCACTGGTGCCTTGGCATTACGGTCTAAACGCACCCATGCTTCTGGCTGACCTTTTAAGGCATTGCCCATAAAGTCGGTCCAGATCGGTAAGGCTGCCACACCACCATATTCACGGCGTCCCAAGGTTTTAGGCTGGTCAAAGCCGACCCAGGTGATGGTAACCAGTTTGCCATTGAACCCTGCGAACCAGGCATCTTTGGCGTCATTTGTGGTTCCGGTTTTGCCCCCAATATCATTTCGCCCGATTCTTAAGGCCGCACGGCCGGTACCGTGCTGAATCACATCACGCAGAATATTGGCCATGTCATAGGCAGAGCTGGATTTTAAAATACGCTGTGCCTGACGATAATTACTGTCTTCGGCAGAGACTTTGGGTGCAGCCTGTTTCTGTTCTAGACTTGTATTGTTGATTGCAATCGCTTCATCATCTGCGGTCATGGTGTCGGCAGGTTGAGCAGGTTCTTCTTCGGTATTGATACATGAAATACACGCATATTCAGGCTGAGCCTCAAAAATGGTATGGCCATAGGCATCTTCAATACGGGTAATGAAATGTGGCTGGATCCGGTAACCACCGTTGGCAAAAGTCGCATAACCTGTCGCCATCTGAATCGGCAGAACCTGAGGCGTGCCGAGTGCGATGGTGTAGTTACGCGGGATCTGATTGTCCTGTAAACCAAAATCCATAAACAGCTGACGGGTACGTTCAATCCCGACAGCCTGTAATAAACGCACTGAAACGGTATTGCGCGAAAGATATAGTGCGCGGCGTAGCGGGATCATCCCCAGATAACGGCCATCTGAATTACGAGGTGTCCATTTGCCAATGGTAATTGGCGCATCATTCACCATGGTATGCGGTGTCATGCCTCGTTCTAAAGCCAGTGCATAAACAAAAGGCTTAATCGTAGAGCCGGGTTGACGCCAGCCCTGGATTGCACGGTTAAATTTCGACTGATAAAAGTTGTATCCGCCCACAATGGCTTCAATTGCACCATTATTTGGATTGATGGCAATCAACTGTCCTTGCACATTTGGAATTTGTACCAGCGACCACGAGGTTTTATTCTGATTCGGTCGTAAACGTATAATATCTTTGACTTTGACAATCTCGGAAGCTTTGCTCGGCGCACCACCTACACTGTTGACATTGCGAAAGGGGCGCGCCCAAGACATACCGGACCACGGTACAGTTACCGTGGTGCCATCCTGCATCAACGCTTCAAAACTGGAATTGCCAACCTTGGTTACTTGAGCAGGGTAGGTGTTGGCATAGGCACGGAAATTTTCCAGCGGTTGATCATGTGCTTCAGCACCACGCCAGCCATGTCGACGGTCATAAGCTTCCAGACCCTCTTGTACCGCCTGTTCTGCATAGGTCTGGCGTTCACTATGGATAGTGGTATAGACCTTGTAGCCAGAATCTACCGCCTGTTCGCCAAAGTTTTGTACCAGTTCAGAACGCACCATCTCACCGACATACGGGAATTTATTGCGGGTACTGCGGTCAGGCATATCCAGATTGATGGGTTCAGCAATCGCTTGTTGATACTGACTCTGGTTCAGATAGCCCAGTTGCAGCATACGTCCTAAAATCCAGTTGCGACGTTCGAGAGCACGTTTGGGGTTGGCCACCGGATTATATCGAGAAGGCGCTTTAGGTAAGCCCGAAATCATGGCCATTTGCGCAATCGAAAGCTCTTCTAAACTCTTGTTATAGTAAATTTTGGCTGCTGCTGCGATCCCGTAGGCATTCTTACCCAAGAAGATTTTATTCACATAGAGTGTCAGAATTTCTTCTTTGGTTAGGCTTTGCTCAATCTTACGGGCCAGAAAAATTTCAGTCAGTTTACGCTTGAGTGTTCGTTCGGGGCTGAGATAATAGTTTTTCGCCACCTGCATGGTGATAGTGGAACCACCGGTCTGCACATCCGAACCGGTGATACTTTCACTGACTGCACGGCCTAAGCTTTTAAAACTGATTCCGCTATGCTCGAAAAAGCTGGAATCTTCAGCGGCGAGGAAAGCATGAATAAACTCGGATGGAATTTGTTCATATTTCACGGGAACAGAAAGCTTGCCACCATACTCAGCAATTAATTCATTATCTGAACTAAAAACTTGTAAAGGCTTTAATAAAGGCGCCTTTTTAAGCGTGGACATTTCAGGCAAAGATGGGGCAATATAGAGATACATGCCATAGAAACCCATCGGAATTGAGATCAGGATAATGATAATGATCAAAAAAAATGGGTGAACAAGGCCTGAACAAGATAGCTTTTTCATAACAAGTAAGTTTTAATAAGAGCTAATGGCGAACTAATTACCGATCAGTATATCCTTTAGATATACATATTGTTAGATGAGTTATTGTATCTATATAAAATTATAGATCGGATCGATTAGTAAGTTAGATTTAATTGGGGACAAAAAAATAATAGGAATTATATTGTGCGCAGGTTATATCGTAAACCAAATAAGGGGTTAATAGGAGTTGATATTAGTTCGACTTCTGTTAAGGTTTTAGAGCTTTCTGTAAAAAGTGGCCGTTACTGGGTAGAGAGCTATGCTTTGGTCCCATTAATGGAAAACAGTGTTGTTGAAAAAAACGTCTTAAACCCGGAAGCAGTCGCGGATGCCCTTGGGCGTGCAATTAATTTGGCCAACACCCAGTCGAATCATGCCGCTTTTGCCATTCCAACCTCTATGGTGATTACCAAAACTATCGAGATGGATGCAGACATGTCGAATGATGAGCGTGAAGTTCAGATTCGTGAGGATGCAGAACAGTATATTCCGTTCCCACTCGATGAAGCCAGTCTGGACTTTGAAGTTCTGCCTGACCGTCTTGCCAATCCAAACCGGGTCAATGTGCTGTTGGTGGCAACCCGCATTGAAAATATTGAAGCACGTTCTGAAGTTTTGGAAATTGCCGGACTGACACCCAAGATCGCGGATGTAGAAAGTTTTGCGCTGGAAAATGCTTTTAAAGTGTTTTCGGATACTTTGCCGATGGGGGTAAATACTGTCGGTATTTTAGACATTGGACATAGTATGACCACCTTGTCTGTCATGCAGAACAACAAAATTATTTATACCCGTGAGCAGGTGTTCGGTGGCAAACAGCTGACTCAGGAAATTCAGAACCGTTATGGTCTGTCTTTTGAAGAAGCCGGGCGTGCTAAAAAAACCCGTGCTTTGCCAGATGATTATGATATTGAAGTGCTAGAACCGTTCCTGGATGCCGTAGTGCAACAGGCAGCGCGGTCATTACAATTCTTCTTTTCATCGTCTCAGTTTAATGAGATTGATCATATTTTATTGGCCGGCGGGAATGCCAATATTCCAGGTCTGGCAAAATTATTACAACAAAAACTCGGTTACCGTGTCACGATCGCGAATCCATTTTTGCAAATGGGCTTTTCTCCTCAAATTGATATTAAAAAAATTGAAAATGACGCGTCATCACTCATGGTTGCATGTGGTTTGGCATTGAGGAGTTTTGATTAATGGCAAAGATTAACTTACTTCCTTGGCGTGATGAGCTAAGAATTAAAAGAAATAATGAATTCGTGGCAATCTGTGTGGGGGCGCTTTTCTTAGGACTGGCGGCGGCAGGTTCAACCTGGTTTTATTATGATCACAAGCTTCAGGATCAGGAACAGGCCAATCAGCTGATTCAAAGTACCAACCAGAATCTGGATGTGCAGTTAAAAGCGCTAGAAGGTTTGCAAGAGCAACGTAATGCCATTGTTGAGCGGATGAAGCTGATTCAGGGCTTGCAAACGCAACGTCCGATCGCGGTGCATTTGATTGATGAAATTGTACGGGTGACACCAGCCAATATGTACATCACCAAGTTTCAGCGTACTGGCGATAAATTTAGCATCGAAGGTCGAGCCGAGAGTCCAAATACCGTAGCAGAATTACTGCGTAATCTGGAAGCTTCCTCCTGGTACCGAAACGCCTTTATGAATGCCTTTCTGGTGGCTGAAGAATCCAAAGAAAAGGCACCGAGCTCGATTATTCCACGTGTTGAAGAGTCTTATGGCAGCTTTACCGTGACTGTGGATCTGGATCAGATCGCTGAACCGGTACTGAATGAAGAACAGCAAGCAGCCAATACCACTCCGGGGGCATCATCATGAGTAATGAAAAATTCGATGAGTTCAGCCAGGATGCCGTGGCTGTACCTAAAAATAAAATGACAGTTGAGAAATTTTTTCAGCAATTCAATACCCTAGATCCTAATAATTATGGCAGCTGGCCTTTATCGGTCAAGATTAGCTGCTGGATTTTTATTGTTATCTTGGTATTTATGCTGATTTATTTTGCTCTGACCAGAAGTACGATTGAATCGATTTCACAAGCCAGTGCCCAGGAACAAAACCTGCTGAATGAGTTTCGTGAAAAGGAATCAAAATTACGTAATCTACAACAATATCAGATTCAGCTTCAGGAAATGGAAGCGCGTTTTAACCAGCAATTAGAACAATTGCCGAAGGAAACTGAAATTCCGGGTCTGGTTGAGGATATTAACCTGAGCGGTGTCAATTCAGGTCTGAAGTTTAAAAATATCCGTCTGGAACCTGAAATTAAGCAAGAGTTCTTTATTGAACAGCCCATTGCGATTGAAGCGACTGGGGATTATCACGCTTTTGGCTCTTTTGTCAGCAGTATTGCAGGTTTGTCGCGTATTGTTACCTTGCATGATTTCACCATTACCGGTACTGAGAATAAAGAGAAAAAGTCTGAGATTCCGGTGATTGATTATGTGGTCAAGGCCAAAACCTATCGTTATGTGGGCAATGCCGAGGCTTCTTCAGCAGGTACGAGCACTACTCAGGGGGCGCAGTAATGAATAGGATTAAAATTACTTCAGTTTTAGCGCTTGGACTGGTATTGCTGGGATGTGATTCACGTATTGATGCAGTCAATCAGGAAATGGCCAATATTCGTAATCAGCCACCTTTGCCGATTGAACCTGCACCCGATTTTATACCAGTTGAAACCTTCAACTATGCAGCACATCAGATCAAAAGTCCTTTCCTGCCAAGTTCTCTGGCTGCCGAGCTAAAGATTATGGCAGGGAAACGGGTTTATCCAAATTTGTCACGTCAATTGCAACCACTGGAAAGTTATCCTCTGGAAACCTTGAGCATGAAAGGCAGCATGCGTAATCAGGCCGGACAGATTCTGGCTTTAATCCAGACACCGGACGGTGAGATTGAACGGATACAGCGTGGTAGCTATATGGGGCTTAATCATGGTCGTGTGAGTGGTATTACACCAACGCAGATCGATTTGATTGAGATTATTCCAGATGGCCGTGAAGGATATGTGGAGCGTCCGCGAAGTCTGGTTCTGATTGGGCCGGCACCATAAGTTTTAGGGAATAACAATGAATAAGAGTATTAAAGAATTTATTTTTGGGGATGCTAATACAATGAATCGTGTGTTTCGTCAGTTTTCAATGGGTGCTGTTGCGATTGCGGTGATGCAAGCAGCCAGCGCGCAGGTAGCCGTGACCAATATCGTAGCTATGCAGCTTCCTGGACAAGGAACTGAAATTCGGGTGATGTTCAATGGTTTGCCACCACAGCCACAAGCCTATCAATTAGAATCACCTTCGCGTCTAATTTTAGATTTTGACCAGGCCCAACAAAACTTAAAGCAAAGCAATATTCCGGTGGCAACACGTGAAGCCAGTTCGGTCGATGTGACTTCGGATGCACAACGTGCCCGTTTGACTGTTAATCTGGCAGATGCTGGTGTCTTTACCACGCGAGTTGAAGGGAATACCTTTATCCTGAAAATCAACTCAGCCACGCCAGTCGCGACAGCTCAACCGGTATTACAGCAGTCAGCTCAGGGAATTAGCAATATCAGTTTCCAGCGTGGGGCTCAAGGTGAAGGTCAGGTGGTGATTGACCTGGCAGGCAATAATACCCCGGTTGATGTACAGCAGCAGGGGACTAAAATCATTGTTCGAACCTTAGGCACGAAGATCCCGACGCATTTGACCCGTCGTCTGAATGTGAATGATTTTGCGACGCCTGTGTCGAGTGTGGATGCAATGAATCAAAATGGATCAGGCATGATTACGATCCAGTCCGGGGAAAGCTATGAATATATGGCTTATCAAACGGATAATAAGCTGACCATCAGTTTGAAACGTCCGGAAGCCAAGAGTCCGCTACGTCCGAAGACCGTGGCTTATAGCGGCAAGAAAATTTCACTCGATTTCCAGGATATTGAAGTACGTCGTGTACTACAGCTTTTGGCTGATTTTACCGATATCAATATGGTGGCAGCAGATAGTGTACAAGGCAATATTACCTTGCGCCTAAAAGAAGTGCCTTGGGATCAGGCACTGGATATTGTACTGAAAACCAAAAACCTGGATAAACGCCGTAATGGTAATGTGATCTGGATTGCACCAGTGACAGAATTGATTAAGGCAGAAGAGGAAGAGGCAAAAGCCTTGAAGCAGAGCGTTGCACTTGCCCCTATTCAGACTGAATATATGCAGCTGAGTTATGCTAAAGCTACAGATATTGAAAAACTGATCACTCAAAATAAAGGTGCATCTAGTTCGGGTGGTTCAAGTAACACCACGAATAATGATGATAAAGAAAGTTTATTAAGTTCACGTGGTTCAGTGTCTATTGATGCACGAACCAATACTATTATTGTGAATGATACCCAGCCTTTTATCGATAAAATCCGGAATATGGTGGATCTGCTCGATGTACAGGTCAAGCAGGTGATGGTTGAGGCGCGTATTGTACGTGCCACCACTGACTTCACCAAAGAAATGGGGGTGAAGTGGGGGATTCTGTCACAAGGCATTACCAACAATAATAGCCTTCTGGTCGGTGGTAGCGATACGACATTGTGGGATCTTAGAGAACCAGAAGAAAATGATTTCGGTGGATATACCTATGATATTCAGCGTCCACAAAACCTGAATGTGGATTTAGGCGTAACAAGCCCGGGTGCAAGTCGTATCGCCTTTGGTTTAATCAGTCTTTCTGATTTTATGCTAGATCTGGAGCTTTCTGCACTTCAGGCAGATGGCTACGGTGAGGTGATTTCTACACCTAAAGTACTGACTGCGGACAAGCAGAAAGCAACTGTTGCCTCTGGTTCTCAAATTCCGTACCAGTCAGCAGAGGGTGGCGGTGCGAATGCAGTATCTACTACGGAATTTATTGATGCTACGCTAAGTCTGGATGTCACACCAAGCATTACGCCAGATGGCAAGGTACAGATGGAACTCAATATTACCAGTGACTCACCGGGTAACCCGACACCGACCGGACAGCTCACTATTAACAAAAACCAGATCACTACCAATGTTTTGGTTGATAATGGTGAAACAGTCGTCTTAGGTGGTATTTTTGAGCAGGAAACCCGTAATGCACAAACCAAGGTACCTTTCCTGGGGGATATTCCTTATGTAGGGCGTTTATTCCGTAAAGATTTAAAGTCGGATAATAAACGTGAGCTACTGATTTTCGTTACACCTCGAATTGTTAATGACAGTGTTTCAAGAAATCATTAATATATTTTGAATTTAACAAAACGAATAGGTGACTCCTTGCCAAGCAAAGAGTTTGAAACCCTACCAAATATTTATTTGGTAGGGCCGATGGGGGCCGGTAAAACAACAGTAGGACGACATCTCGCAGAATTGTTAGGACGCGAATTTCTAGACAGTGATCATGAAATTGAACGTAAAACAGGCGCGACTATTCCCTGGATTTTTGAAAAAGAAGGGGAACAGGGTTTTCGTGACCGTGAAACTGCTGTAATTAATGAACTTACCTCACGTCCTCATCTGGTTTTAGCCACCGGCGGTGGTGCCATTACTCAGACCTTAAATCGGGATTATCTGAAACAGCGAGGAATCGTCGTTTATCTCTATACGCCGGTTGAAATTCAACTGCAGCGTACCTATCGCGATAAAAACCGTCCACTCCTCCAAGTCGAAAATCCGGAACAAAAGTTACGTGATTTATTGGCAGTTCGTGACCCCTTGTATCGGGAAGTGGCACATCATATCATTGAGACCAATCAGGGTGCGGCACGAGATCTGGCGCAGCGGATTCTCAATCTCATTACTTCCAAGAACTAAGTACATTGAATAAAGTGGTTAATCAAACATGCAAACCTTATATGTAGAACTCGGAGAACGTCGTTACCCTATTTTTATCGGGAGCGATCTTGATCCACAGGCCTTATTGGCTCCCTATATTCATGGCAAGCAAGTGATGATTGTGAGCAATACCACGGTTGCGCCACTTTATTTGCAACATTATCAAACTGCGATTGAAGCTTTAGACAAGCATGTCGCGACCTGTATTTTGCCCGATGGTGAAAAATATAAGGATAGCCAGCATCTGAATCTGATCTTTGATGCATTGCTTGAAGCTGGTTTTAACCGGGACTGTACGGTGCTTGCGCTCGGTGGTGGTGTGATTGGTGATATGGCCGGTTTTGCTTCGGCATGTTTCCAGCGTGGCGTGTATTTCATTCAGGTACCAACGACTTTACTGTCTCAAGTCGATTCCAGTGTGGGTGGAAAAACCGGGATTAATCATCCACTGGGTAAAAACATGATTGGTGCGTTCCAGCAACCGCAAGTGGTGCTGGCCGATATGTCGCAACTTTCTACTTTACCCGATCGTGAACTTGCGGCAGGTTTGGCTGAAGTGATTAAGTATGCGCTACTCGGTGATGAATTATTTCTGCTCTGGCTTGAAGAGAATATGGATGCTCTGGTCAGTCGTGATGAGAAACTACTGGCTGAGGCCGTTTATCGTTCCTGTGTGCACAAGGCCCGGATTGTCGCCAATGATGAAAAAGAGCAAGGGGAACGTGCTCTACTGAATCTGGGGCATACTTTTGGACATGCGATTGAATCTTATCTGGGTTATGGTGTCTGGCTACATGGTGAGGCTGTTGCAACAGGTATGGTCATGGCGGCAGATTTATCACAGCGTATGGGCTGGATTTCTCAAGGTGATCTGGAGCGTACAAAAAAAATCATTTCTCGTGCCAAACTTCCGATCGTTTGTCCTAAAATCCCTCTTGATGATTTCCTGGCATATATGGCCCATGACAAAAAAGTCTTGAATGGACAATTGCGTCTGGTGTTGTTGCAACAATTAGGTAAAGCTGTGATTACTCGGGATTTTGATCTTGAGCGAATGCAACAGGCAATTTTAGCGAATCAGGCATAGGTTTTAGTTTTTATGACAGCATTACACACTCCTTGGCAAAAGGTTCAGCACTATTTCTGGCTGGTCTGTGGTGTATGCTGCCTATTTGCTGCCTTAGTCTTTTGGGCGGTGACTGATTCAGATGATGTCATCGAAATTGAAAAAAAACCTGAAACTGAAGTTCAATTGCAGATTCAGGCGGAAAAAGTAGCCACAATGACCCATCTTGGTGCGCTTTTTCAGGAAGTGAAACCACTGGATCTAAATACGCGTACCGTCGTGAATGCCAGTCATGAGCCGGAATTTCGCGGTACCAAATTTGTCAATGAAGCGAAAAACCAGCATGCCATTGAATTATTTCGTGTGACCAATGAAGCCATTTTAAAAAGTTTTCTTAAAAAACAGTCCGATCGTAAGTCTTTTATTTATTTAAGAATCTCGGGTGAAAATCAGCCAGAACAATATGTATTGTTATATGGCCAATATAAGACGGCGGCACAAGCCAATCAGGCACTCTCTACACTGAAGTTAAATTTACCGGTCTCAGTCAAGCCTGAAGTGGTGCCCATGCAGCAATATGTCAGTCTGGTCAATAATCTGGGTTCAGAGGAATTGGCCAGTAATCAAAAGCTTTATGAAATTCGTTTGAGAAATGTGCCTTTGCCGAAAGTAGATGAATCGGTACGACTTAGACAGCAGCAAACCCAAACTGAGGTCAAGCCGCGTAGCTCTGATGCGGCGACTACTAGTACCACCATTGTGCGTCGTGATTCATCGGGAAATGTAGTTGATGTACAGAAATCTGAAAGTGCTGTAGAAGGTACACCTCAACCGCAAAATAACAATAATCGACCTGCTCAGGGCAGTAATCCGCGTCCTCAAAATAACGAGATTAGTGATCCATTTAATTAGTTCGGTCTAAAATAGCGCATCCAAAAAATTACAGAATTAAAAATGAGCGCTTTTGGTGCAAAAAATGCACATTAAAATTAACCCTTAGAGTGCTGTTCTACGCTAAATCTTTGTCATCTGTATTGTTTTAATTTATGCGCTGTTTGTTGGCATGGAATTTGCTTTATTGGTGCATGAATTGAATTAATCTCCCTGTTTTAGCGCGAAAAATGATTCGATGACACCGTATGAATGTCATATTTATTCCTGATTTTTATGTTATTCATCAGCAAAATAAACTTTATTTTTTATGCATTCGGTCTAAAAAAGGACTACGCTGAAGAAATAAAGAGGAAAAATTTTGCTTGATTAAAACGGTCTTCGAAAGTCCATTCAACGCAGCGCAGAGAAGAATTTAGATTGTTTAACAGCCTATTGAGGCTTCGTGAAAGAAGGGTACGCTATGCACATGCCATCGCCTAATAATGTAGCTCCCGCTCAAGGTTTATACCAACCGGATGAGTTTAAAGATAACTGTGGTTTCGGTTTAATCGCCCATATGCAGGGTGATGCAAGCCATGATCTCGTCAAGACCGCGATTCATAGTCTGAGTTGTATGACCCACCGTGGTGGTATTGCCGCGGATGGTAAGACTGGGGATGGTTGTGGCCTGCTGTTGGCGATGCCGAAGAAATTCTTCCGTGAAGAAGCAAAGCGCTTAAGTGATACGACTTTAAGTGAAGTCTTTGCTGTGGGTTCGGTATTCCTGAATCTTGATCCTGCCCTTGCTGCACATGCCAAACAGGTTTTAAACAAAGAAATTGAAGCTGAAGGTTTAATCGTTCTGGCTTGGCGTCTGATTCCAACCAATGTCAATGCTTTGGGTGAAATTGCCTTGCAATCGATGCCGGCATTTGAGCAGATTATTGTCAATTGCCCGATGGGTGTGACTGAAGTTGAATTTAACCGCAAATTATTCCTGGCGCGTCGTCGTGCAGAACAGTTGCTGGTAAATGACACTTCATTCTATGTCACCACCTTATGTTCAACAGTCATCAGCTATAAAGGCCTGATGATGCCGGAAGCGATTGCCGATTTTTATACCGATCTGGCGGATCCGCGTCTGGAATCGCATATTGTAGTGTTCCACCAACGTTTCTCGACCAATACTTTGCCACGCTGGCCGTTGGCGCAGCCGTTCCGTTATCTGGCGCACAATGGTGAAATCAATACCATTACTGCGAACCGTAACTGGGCCATGGCGCGGGTACCAAAATTTGAAAATCCGTTATTGCCTGGCTTAACTGAACTGAATCCGATTGTAAACCGTACCGGTTCAGACTCTTCAAGTCTGGACAATATGCTGGAAATTCTGGTCGGTGGCGGTATGGATCTGTTCCGTGCCCTACGTATGCTGGTGCCGCCGGCCTGGCAGAACGTGGAAACGCTAGATGCTGACTTGCGTGCATTCTATGAGTTTAACTCGAAACATATGGAAGCCTGGGATGGTCCGGCAGGTCTGGTAATTCAGGATGGCCGTCATGCCATCTGTATGCTGGATCGTAACGGTCTGCGTCCGGCACGTTGGGTGATTACCAAAAATGGTTATATCACGCTGGCGTCGGAAATTGGGGTCTGGGGTTATCAACCTGAAGATGTGATTTCTAAAGGTCGTGTCGGCCCAGGTCAAATGCTGGTCATCGATACGCAAACCGGCAAGGTACTGGATACGCAAGATGTGAATCATCATCTAAAACGTATGCGTCCATACCGTGAATGGTTACGTGAAAATTCTGTACGTTTGCAAGGTAGCCCCGAGCTGGAAGAATATTTATGTGATCAAGGCTTAAAAGGCGATGGCCTGAAAGCGGCCCAAAAAATGTTCATGGTGACCTTTGAAGAACGTGACCAGTTATTGCGTCCAATCGCGGAAAGTGGTCAGGAGGCGGTGGGATCGATGGGTGATGATACGCCCATGGCTGTATTGTCACGTCAGGTTCGCCATGTTTCGGATTATTTCCGTCAGCAGTTTGCGCAGGTGACCAACCCGCCGATCGATCCGTTACGTGAATCGATCGTGATGTCACTGGAAACCTGTTTAGGCCGTGAACAGAACGTGTTTGAACAGGGGCCTGAACATGCTGACCGTCTGATTATTTCCAGTCCGGTTCTTTCAAACTCGAAAATGCATCAAATTCGTACCTTGGGGCGTAAAGGTTACGAAATTGCTGACATTGACCTGAACTATACTGAAACTGAAGGTTTACAAGCCGCAATTCTGCGTATTTGCATCGAGGCTGCACAAGCGATTCGTGATGGCAAAACTCTACTGGTACTTTCAGACAAGAAAATCCGTGAAGGCCACTTGCCAGCCAATGCCTTTATGGTGACCGGTGCGGTGCATCATTACTTGATTAATACCGGTTTGCGTACCGATGCCAACCTGATTGTTGAAACCGGTTTTGCCCGTGATCCACATCAGTTCGCAGTGCTTCTCGGCTTTGGCGCAACCGCGATTTATCCATATCTGGCTTATGACGTGATCAATGATCTGGTCGCCAAAGGCGAGCTCTTGGGTGATCCAATCTATGCACAAAACAATTTCCGTAAAGGCATTGAGAAAGGCTTACTCAAAGTTCTATCGAAAATGGGAATTTCGACGGTAGCCTCGTATCGCGGTGGCCAGTTATTTGAAGCAGTCGGTCTGTCTAATGAAGTGGTTGATACATGCTTCATTGGTGTGCCGAGTCGTATTCAGGGTGCGACCTTTGTTGACCTTGAAAATGACCAGAAACAGTTGGCCGATCTTGCCTGGAAAAACCGTAAACCCATTGATCAGGGTGGTTTGCTGAAGTTTGTCTTTGGTAAGGAATATCATGCCTTTAATCCGGATGTGATTAACTCGCTGCATAAAGCAGTACGTTCAGGTAACTATACTGATTTCAAAGAATATGCCGAACTGGTGAATAACCGTCCGATTGCCACCATTCGTGACCTGTTCAAACTGAAAACTGATAATTCGATTCCTGTTGAACAAGTGGAATCGGTAGAAGAGATCCTGCCACGTTTTGACTCTGCGGGTATGTCTTTGGGTGCATTGTCGCCTGAAGCACATGAAGCAATTGCGATTGCCATGAACACGATTGGCGGTCGCTCGAATTCAGGCGAGGGCGGTGAAGATCCAGCGCGTTACGGCACCATCCGTAACTCGAAAATCAAACAGATTGCATCGGGCCGATTTGGTGTGACGCCTGCGTATTTAACATCGGCAGAAGTCCTGCAAATTAAAGTCGCGCAAGGTGCAAAACCAGGTGAAGGTGGTCAGTTGCCGGGTGGTAAAGTGAATGGTCTGATTGCCCGTTTACGTTACTCTGTACCGGGTGTCACGCTTATTTCGCCACCTCCGCATCATGACATCTATTCAATCGAAGATTTATCACAGTTGATCTTTGATTTAAAACAGGTTAACCCACAGGCGATGGTGTCCGTTAAGCTGGTTTCTGAACCGGGTGTCGGTACGATTGCGGCAGGTGTAGCAAAAGCCTATGCCGATTTCATTACCATTTCAGGTTATGACGGTGGTACAGCGGCTTCGCCACTTTCTTCAATTCATCATGCAGGTTCACCGTGGGAGCTGGGTCTTTCTGAGGCGCATCAGGCTCTTCGTGTCAACGACCTGCGTGGAAAGGTTCGCGTACAAACCGATGGCGGTTTAAAAACCGGTCTGGATGTGGTCAAAGCCGCAATTCTGGGTGCAGAAAGCTTTGGTTTTGGTTCAACGCCAATGATTGCACTCGGTTGTAAATACCTGCGTATCTGCCACTTGAATAACTGTGCAACCGGTGTGGCAACCCAGCAAGACCATTTGCGTCAAGAGCATTATATTGGCGAGCCACAAATGCTGATCAACTTCTTCACCTTTATTGCTGAAGAAACCCGTGAATGGCTGGCTGCACTTGGTGTATCAAGCCTGAAAGATCTGATTGGCCGTACCGACTTGCTGGAAGTGTTGCCAGGTGAAACTGCCAAACATGCTCATCTGGATTTGAGCAAATTACTGGAATCACATCCTGCGGCACAAGGCAAAGCTCAGTACTGCGAAGTACAGGGCAATGCGCCATTTGACAAAGGTATTCTGGCAGAGCAAATGGTGGCAGAAATCCTGCCTGCGATTGAAGCCGGAACTGGCGGTGAGTATCACTTCTCGATTGGTAACTGTGACCGTTCGATTGGTGCGCGTTTATCTGGTGAAATTGCCCGCCGTTATGGCAACCTGAGCATGGAAAACTATCCGGTGAAAGTGAACCTGAACGGTACAGCAGGTCAGTCTCTTGGTGTCTGGAATGCCGGTGGTCTGCACATCAGTCTTGAAGGTGATGCCAACGACTATGTCGGTAAAGGTATGGCCGGTGGTCGCATCTCGATCTTCCCGCCAAAAGGTTCGCCTTTCCAGACCCAAAATACCGCAATTATTGGTAACACCTGTTTGTACGGTGCCACTGGCGGTAAGTTATATGCTGCCGGTACGGCAGGCGAGCGTTTCGCAGTGCGTAACTCGGGTGCATTTGCTGTCATCGAAGGTGCCGGCGATCACTGCTGTGAATATATGACCGGTGGGATCGTGACCGTACTGGGTAAAGTTGGACATAACTTCGGTGCGGGTATGACCGGTGGTTTTGCTTATGTACTTGATCTGGATAATGACTTCGTTGATCATTATAACCACGAACTGATTGAGCTGAATCGTATTTCCACCGAAGCGATGGAAGAGCACAAAGCCTTCCTGGGCCGTATCCTGGATGAACATATTAAAGAAACCGGTAGTGCTTGGGCGTACAAGATCCGCCACGAGTTTGATTTCTACAGCCGCAAGTTCTGGTTGGTAAAGCCGAAAGCAGCCAACTTGCAAACGCTGTTAAAAACAACTCAAGCTGATCCACAATAATTCCACGACGAACAGATATAAAGCCAGATGTAAGGCAACTGTGAACCCCTTACATCTAGCCACGGAGAGAGACATGGCAGAACGCCTGAGTAATGACTTTCAATTTCTGGATGTCGCACGCCAAGATCCAGAGAAAAAAGAGCTTGATGTCCGCAAAGCAGAATTTGTGGAAATTTATAAACCGTTTACTGCGGAAATCGCTGCCAATCAGACCCATCGTTGTCTCGGTTGTGGTAACCCGTATTGTGAATGGAAATGTCCGGTACATAACTACATTCCGAACTGGTTGAAACTGGTGGCTGAAGGACGTTTGTTTCAGGCAGCGGAACTGTGCCACCAGACCAATACCTTGCCGGAAGTCTGTGGCCGTGTTTGTCCGCAAGACCGTTTATGTGAAGGGGCCTGTACCCTGAACGACGGTTTCGGTGCAGTCACCATTGGCAATGCTGAAAAATATATCAATGATACCGCCTTTGCTTTGGGCTGGCGTCCAGACATGTCCAATGTAAAGTGGACCAATAAAAAAGTCGCGATTATTGGTGCAGGTCCTGCCGGACTTGGCTGTGCGGATATTTTGGTTCGTGCCGGCGTAAAACCCGTCGTGTTTGACAAACGTCCGGAAATTGGTGGCCTTTTAACATTTGGTATTCCAGAATTTAAAATGGAAAAAGATGTGATGAAACGCCGCCGTGAAATTTTCACCGGTATGGGCGTCGAATTCCGTCTCAATACTGAAATTGGCACCGATGTCACGATTGACCAGTTACTTGCCGATTATGATGCGGTATTCATGGGCATGGGAACCTATACCTATATGAAAGGTGGTTTTGCCGGCGAAGACCTGGATGGTGTTGTTGATGCACTGGATTTCCTGATTGCCAATGTCAACCGTACCCAAGGCTGGGAAAAAGATCCGGCTGAATACATCAGCGTACAAGGCAAAAAAGTCATTGTGCTGGGCGGTGGTGATACAGCGATGGATTGTAACCGGACTTCGATTCGTCAAGGTGCTGAGACAGTAACTTGTGCTTATCGTCGTGATGAGGAAAACATGCCGGGTTCACGCCGTGAAGTACAAAATGCACGTGAAGAAGGGGTGGAATTTCAATTCAACCGTCAGCCAATCGAGATTGTTGGTGAAAATGGCAAAGTGACTGGCGTGAAATTTATTACTACTCAGCTAGGTGAGCCAGATAGCCGTGGTCGCCGTAGTCCAGAGCCGATTCCGGGTTCAGAAGAAATTCTTCCGGCGGATGCAGTCCTGCTTGCTTTCGGTTTCCGTACTAGTCCAGCAGATTGGTTCACCGATGTAGAAATTAATCTGGATGGTTCGGGGCGTGTTATTGCTGCTGAACAGCAGCAATACAAATTCCAGACTTCAAATCCAAAAATCTTTGCCGGTGGTGACATGGTACGCGGTTCTGACTTGGTGGTTACTGCGATCTGGGAAGGCCGTCAGGCTGCAGAAGGAATTCTGGATTATCTGGATATCTAATCGTTAGCCATCAACGCATATCATTCAAGAAAACCCGCTTCGGCGGGTTTTTTATTTTTGAGTCTGATTCAACGGAAAGACAGTCCATTAAAAAATATTATAAAAAGTAACAAAACTTTAGAAAATACTGTTTAAAATCAAATTAATTAAATAAATATCAATAAATAATTGAGGATAAACATCATGCGTCTATTAAAACAATCTTTAATAACCCTGATGCTGGCCAGTACTTTGACCCTCACAGGATGTGGCTATAACACTTTGCAGGTGAAAGATGAAGCGGTCACCGCATCATGGTCTGAAGTGCAAAACCAGTATCAGCGCCGTGCCGATCTGGTGCCGAATCTGGTCAATGTAGTCAAAGGCTATGCCGCGCATGAAGAGCAGGTCTTAACTGAAGTGACTCAAGCACGTGCCAATGTTGCCGGTTTAAAAGTGGATCGTGAAGTACTGGAAGATCCTGCATTATTCCAGCGTTATCAGGAAGCGCAGTCGCAAATGACCAGTGCTTTGTCGCGTTTATTGGCGGTGACTGAGAATTATCCAGACCTGAAAGCCAATCAGCAGTTCCGTGATTTACAGGTACAGCTCGAAGGTACTGAAAATAGAATCGCTGTGGCACGTAACCGTTATATCACTACGGTTCAGGACTTTAACTCTTATGCGCGTCAATTCCCGCAAGTGATGACCGCCAAAGTAATTGGTATGGATACCAAACCAAACTTTAGTGCCGAGCAAAGTGCCCAAAAAGCTCCAACGGTTTCCTTTGAATAATGACTGACTTGTAAATAAGCGAGAAATCAGATGTCTGAGATGCTGCTGAAATACTGTGCCGGGTTGCTCCTCATGTTGGCCATGGGGATGGTAGTGCCTGTATCAGCAGAAACCGCCACAGCTACGGATACTGAAGAAGTCATTGTGGCGCGCGAAATATTGCAAAAGCCGGCTGTGAGTAATTCTCAAACAGCCCAAACGGATACTGAAGTAACACCAGCCCAGCAGCCACAAATTGCCAATGATATGGCTGAAGGCCAGATTCAGCGTGATTTACCCAGTCTGAATGAACCGGTGATTGATCAGGCCAATTTACTTAGTCCAGCTGAAAAACAGGTGATTAGTCAACGCATTTTAAACTTGCATAATGCCGGTAAAGGCCAGGTTGGTGTCGTGATTGTTCCAACCACGGGACAGGAAGACATTTTTGATTATTCCATGCGGATAGCCGACGCCTGGCAGCTCGGTTCGGCCAAACGGGATAATGGTTTGTTGATGACCATTGCCATCAATGATCGCCGTATTCAAATTTTGACCGGTTATGGCTTGGAAGGGGTGCTACCCGATATAGTGGCGGGCCGTATTATTCATGACAAAATTACGCCATTTTTTAAGCAAGGCCAGTATGCGCAAGGCATTGATTCCGGACTAACCGAAATTGAACGAATTTTAAATTTAGATCCTGAAATTGCAGCACAGGCCGCGGATGAAATCAAAGAGCGTCAGGAACAGGCTTATCAGGCACAAAAAGCCAGCAAGGCGACGTTCAGTAGTGTGCTGTTTATTATTGTCGCAGGTGTCATAGGTTCCATGATTTTCGGCAGAAAACTGAGCGCTGCGACTGCCGCAGTTGCAGGGACTGCTGCAGGATTGGTGAATGGCATGGGGCTGCTTGCAAGTTTGATGATTGGCGCAGGTATTTTCTTTTTATTGATAACTTCTATAGCCCAGCTGATATTACATGCCTTCTTGGCCGGTGGTGGTCGAGGCGGCGGTAGTGGCCGTGGTGGTTTTGGGGGCGGCGGCTTCGGTGGAGGCGGTGGCGGTTTTGGTGGGGGAGGAGCATCAGGCTCATGGTAACAACTACAGATACAACAGAGATTGTCACACAGCCGAAGCTGGAAGAGTATGCACGGCCGAGTTTTAAACGCTGGCTCAAGCATTTCTTTTATATGCCGGCAACCAAGCGTTTTTTCTCCAAGCAGGATCAACATGCGATTGCACTAGCTGTTGAAGAAGCAGAGCATGGTCATGTCGGAGAAATTCAAGTCGTAATCGAGGGATGCTTATCTACACGATCAGCCTATTATCAAGATACGCTCTGCCGTGCCCGACAGCTTTTTGCTGAACTTGGGGTTTGGGATACTGAATATAATAGTGGGGTATTGCTATATTTAAACTTGTGTGAGCATAAGGTTGAAATTGTGATTGATCGAGGAATCAAACAGGCGACAACTCAACAAGTCTGGGATCAGATTTGCCAAAATATCATTCAGCAATTAAAGCAAAAGAAATTTAAAGAAGGTGTAATTGAAGGCGTAAAAGAGATTGGACACGTGTTAGATCAATATTATGATCGTAAAACAGATGATTTAGAAAATGAATTAGGGAACAAACCGATTATTCTGGGGTGATTTTTTAACAAATTGAGTGTATTTTATTGAATATTATGCTGCCTTAGAGCGTTTAAAAGCCAACAAGTCCACTATCCTATCAAAAAGGCTCGACGATTAATAACGACACCGTGGCACTTGAAGCTGGGCAGAAGCGTGGTTCGATTAAAAAGAGCCGTTATGCTGCATTAATTGAGGTAATTAAGTTGGCTGCGCTAGAAGCAGGACAAAATGTTCTTTCACTTGAACAATAGATTGAATAAGCTAAAATTAAGACCAAACCTGTAAAAAGTGCTTATGAGCAGCTCAAGGGAAATTATGAAAAACTGCTGGAAAAGTGTAATTCGTTATTATTAGAAAATTTTGAGCTTAAACAAAAAACGCATCTAATTTAGATACGTTTTTTATGTTAAAACACACTTTTACAGGGCAACAATAGCACCAGCTGCTGGAGTGGCTTTTGTGCATCCTTTAGGTAAGTATTTAACATCTACTGTTGAAGTACAGGTCCAAGTACCATCTGCGACTCTATTTAAGGCTAAAATTCCGCCAGAAATAGATGGTGTGCCAGCTAATGTACACGTAATAGCAGAAGCTGCTGCTCCAGTGCTAGAGACAGCTGTTGCACCGTAAGCAGAGCAACGAGTACTTGAAGTAGCAGCAAAACCAATCTGACCAAGTCCAGCAATGGCTGTACCTTCATTTACTTGGGCTTCATACCCAGTTTTAACTCCTGCAATTTCGGCTAGACCTGCTGATACTTGAGATTTAGCAATGTAAGTTTGATAAGCAGGAATCGCAATTGCAGCTAAAATACCAATAATAGCGACAACTATCATCAGCTCGATCAATGTAAAGCCTTTTTGAGCGTTCATAACATTCTCCACAAATGTTTTGTTAATTTATTTATAAGCTTTGTAAGCTAATTTATAGTTTGCACAAAGTGTGCCAAAGTATATTACTAAATAATTTCTCATTAAATCAATAGATTGTTTAATAGTTTAAAAATCTAAAAAATATATAAGTAAATTTATGTAACTAAGTGACAATAAATGTCAGTTCCTGCTCACTATATGCTTAATCAGAATTGAAAATTTTATAAAGTAAGATCTAATTACCTTAAATCTGCTTTTTTGTTTATCATGTGCCAAACTTCTACGGCCTGATGTTTCCATGAAATTCACGCTTGCCCTTATCGCAGCAATCCTGATCTCCCTCGCGTGGCTCATGCCCATTCATTATCGGCCGTGGGTGACCTATACCGGTGAGCTGTACGCTTTTTTTGCACTATTTGCATTAGCCGCAATTTGCTTAAAAGAAAAAATAAAATTGCCTGTAGTAAGTTTGCCATTATTACTACTCGCCTGTGTACCCCTTGTACATTTGTTGGCAGGGCAGGTGTTTTTCTTTAGCATCGCCATGATGGGCTTTATTTTCGTGTTTAGTTTTTGGCTGGCCAGTGTACTGGGTTATAACTTTTCAATAGGAAACTATAGCCGGGAAGAAACCTTTATTAATCTGAGCTATGTGTTTCTGGCTTCAGGTACCGCCACAGGCATTATCGCAATTTGCCAATGGACAAATCTGGATGCAATATTGCCAGGTATGGTGAATATTAGCGGCAACCAGCGACCTTATGCCAACTTTGCTCAACCGAATAATATGGCGACTTTCTTGGTCATGGCCTTGATGAGCTGCCTCTACCTGTATGAAAAGAAAAAAATCCAGAGCAAATGGCTATTTGCCTGCGCTGTTGTGATTGTTATGGGAGTGGCTTTAAGTCAGTCACGTACCGCGTGGGTGGCTGCGATTGCGATCATACTGTATCTGGCGTTCTATCAATATAAAGGTATTATTCGCCTGAAATGGTACTACAGCACAGCTTGGTTGATCTTCTTTATTGCCTGTATCGTGGCGTTTCCATTACTCAGTCAGCTCGCTGCACAGGCGATGGATGCGGATGTGGTGCAAAGTCGGGATGTGGTGTCGCGTGCCACCGGTGATATGTCACGCCTCGCAATCTGGGAGCAGATGCTGGCAGCCATTCAGGCGCAACCATGGTTTGGCTATGGTTGGTATCAAACTAGTGTGGCTTTTGTCTCGATTAGCGATACCATGCAAGGCCCAGTCTGGATTCGTAGCGCGCATAATTTTATTCTGGACTTTTTACTCTGGAATGGACTGCTCATCGGTCTGCCATTTCTGGCCTATTTGGGTTATTGGGGTTATCAGCTACAACGCTGGGTCAATACCCCAGAATCTGTCATCGGGATCTTGATGATTGGAGCATTTGTCACGCATGCCATGTTTGAGTTTCCACAGCATTATGCCTATTTCCTGTTGCCAGTCGGTTTTATTCTGGGCACGGTATTGGCGCAAAATCTAAAAATTAAAATAATAGTTATGCCATCAATCGGCATGAAATTCATTTTTGTTGTTGGGTTACTTTTATTAATTTTGATTTATCGCGATTATGATGTTGCTGTGCCAAAACTTGGACAAAGTATTCGCTATGAAATGCAGCCTGAAAACATCACCAATCAAAAGCCGATCTATCTGCTGACCGAGTTTAATCACCGCATTGACTGGATTCGAGTCAATCCTTATCGCAAAATGAGCGAAGATGAAATTCATCAATATGAAAAGTTGGTGGTGAGTTATCCAACCAAATACAACTTCTTAAAATATATTCGTTTATTGGCTTACAATGGCTATGTAGATGAAGCACAGCATCAACTTCAGCGTTTAAATACGATTCAGAAAACTGAACTCAGCTATGCAGAAGTGACTCGGGATATGCCGCGCCAATAAGTACAAAAAAAGCCAGAAAATGCTGGCTTTTTTATTGTGAATCGAATCTTAGAGCTGACTTTGAATATAGTTTTCGATACCCACACTTTCAATCAGATCGATTTGCGTGGTCGTCCAGTCCAGATAATTTTCTTCTTTTTCCAGAATTTCCTGTACCAGATCACGGGTCACATAATCCATTTCAGTTTCAGCCAGTGCAACAGCTTTCTGAATGGTCTCAATGTTTTCTTTAACTTTACGTACATCACAATGCAGCACTTCTTGAGTATGCTGGCCGATATACAGTTTGCCCAGATGTTGCAGATTTGGCAGACCTTCTAAAAATAAAATCCGTTCAATAATTTTATCGGCATGCTTCATCTGCACGATCGATTCTTTATATTCTGCCGAGCCCAGTTTCTCAATGCCCCAGTCATTAAACATGCGTGAATGCAGGAAATACTGGTTAATTGCAGTTAGGTGGTGATACAACACCTGATTGAGCTGATTAATCACATCACGATTGCCTTTCATCACATAACTCCATTTGAACCTGTTTTATCTTTCTAAGAAAGCACTCTAAGGATGATAGTAAAGCAAGTCAGGGGGCAATGGCGAGTAATTTATAGAACAGCAAATGAAAATCGCAATCAAATCGATCCAGGCTTAGATCAACGGCAATAAAAACCCGCCAGAGTCAGAGGCGGGGGAGGAGGAATGATCTGAGATCATTGATTTATGATTATCTTTATTCGGTTTAGGCGGCCACAGCCAAACGGGCCGCAATTTGTGAAACTTCATCACTGATGATCATACGGGCTTCTGGCGCACAGCGGCCACAGCAGGTTCCCAAGTCCAATATATCGCGCACATCACGATACGTTTCAGCGCCATTTGCAATAGCATCTTTAATGTCTTGATCTGTAATGCCACGGCATAAACAAACGTACATAGGACACAACCACAGTGTTTAAATAAGATAAGTAATATTATTGATAATTGTTATCGTTTGTCAATAAAAATCATTTGAAATAGCTTTTATTGTGATTGGTGATTTAGATAAAAAAATATCACTCAAGCAAAAATCCGATTATTGCTCGGGTTTTTGCTTGAGTGATTCATGATTGCAAACGAAATATAGAAGTTTAGGTATTAAATAAATTTTAAAAATTATTGCTGAATGATAACAACGCCATCCATCTCGACCAGAGCATCTTTTGGCAGGCTGGCAACACCGAGTGCTGCACGTGCTGGATAAGGCTGGGCAAAATATTCACCCATAATCTGGTTCACCAGCTGGAAGTGCGATAAATCAGTCAGATAAATATTCAGTTTGGCGATGTCTGCCAGAGAGCCACCGGCCGCTTCGCAGACGGCTTTTAAATTATCGAATACACGGCGAATCTGTGCTTCAATGCCTTCAACCAGTTCCATGCTGTATGGATCTAAACCTATTTGACCAGATAGATACAGGGTATCGCCCACAAGAATGGCTTGCGAATAGGTGCCAATGGCAGCAGGGGCATTTTCAGTATGGATCACTTGGCGGGACATTAATTTCTCCTTTTATCATCAACATACATCATATTCGATCAATCCAGCCGACAACAGCATTATCATTTTAAATGATTAACTCGCTTTAGATGCTTCGCTCAGAATGACGGGCCGGGTCAGACGGGTAATTCTTGGAAAACCGAAATACATACGCAGGTCCCGAATGATCTGGGCAATCTGTTTGCGGTTATGCACCACGATATTAACATAGGTCTGCTCATCCTGGGTGCGCACCATCTCTACCCCTGAATGTGCTTTACGACATTGATAAATCAGGTCAGAAATCTGCTCATCATCCATGGCCAGATCAATGCTGAGATAGGCGCTAAAGCTGATATCGTCCAGATCATCGGCAGTCCACTGCAATGGCATGATATTTTCAGGGTGCTGATGCTGTTCATGCAGCAGGTTATGACAGCGTGAACGGTGCACAATCAGGCCACGACGAGTCAAATGACCTTGAATCGGATCGCCCAGCACCGGATTACAGCAATGTGCATATTTGACATCCACACCTTCAGTGCCCTGAATCAGGCGCCCTGAGCTGGCAATGTTTTGATGCTGATCTTGGGCGAATAAATGATTGGCCACCAGTTGCGGCAATAAGTCACCGACTGCAATCTGCTCAAACAGCTGCTCTTGAGTCGCAATATGGCGCCATTCCAGCAGGTTTTTCCAGTCCGCTTCGGTCAGATCCCGGATCGAACGATGAAACAGTTTTAGGGCACGATTCAGTGCTTGCTGACCGACCAGACGCTGTTCGTCCAGATCCTGATCGCGCAAGATATTCTGAATGGCTCGGCGGGCTTTCTGGGTGTTAATAAAACTGAGCCAGTCCGGGTTGGGGGTTGCCAGGACATCGGTAATGATTTCGACCACCTGGCCGCTGACTAGCGGGGTAGAGAGCGGTTTGGTCTCATTGTTAATTTTCGCCCCGATGGCATGGTTACCGAGAAACAGGCTGGCCGCATAAGCAAAATCAACCGCTGTTGCACCTTGTGGCAATTCGTGTAAATGCCCATGCGGGGTATACACCCAGATTTTTTCCTGATGCAGATAATCCAGTAATTCACTAAAGGTGGTTTTGGCACATTCACCATCGACCAACACGTTTAGATTTTGCATCGAGGCCTGAATTGCAGAACGACAGGCTTGCGGGGCATTTTCACCCAGTACCACACCAAAACGTGCGGCTTTACGCATCAGTTCGGTTTGAATGGTGAGCGATAACGTGGTTTTTTCACCTTTTAAACGCATCATCAAGGACTGGTTGCCACCGGGTAATGGACGGCGAATATGATCTTCATAGCTTTGAATTTTAAAGCTTTGAGTCAGAATTTCTGCCAGACGGTCACAATCTGCAATGCTTTGTAAAATAATTTCAAAGGCATGGCTATGGGTCAGCTCTTGCAGGTCAATATCATTTTTAACAAAATGGCGTAACAGCTCAATATTGTTATTTTTCTTTTTGATTCGACCTTCAATTTTATAGTCTTCTAAGAGGTCATTCAGCTTTTGTTCCCAGATCGCCTGATATTCACAACGTTTTGGCTTGGTTTCTAATAGCGCTGCCTGAACGTTGTTATACATGTCCAGATCAAGATTCTGATAACACAGGTGTTCCAGGTTGTCGGCCATTTCATTCATGCCGACAATACGTGCCATCGGCACAAAAATTTCAAAGGTTTCGCGGGCGATACGCGCACGTTTGTCCGGGCGCAGCGCCTCCAAAGTGGTCATGTTGTGATAGCGGTCGGCCAGTTTCACAATAATGACACGTGGATCCTGTAAGGTGGCTTGCAGGATTTTCCGGAATGACGCGGCTTTATTATATTCTTTATCGCTGGAATGGCTGAGTTTAGTCACGCCATCGACCAGCTCGGCCACGGTAAAACCAAAGGTCTCGCTGATATCATCTTTATTGAAGTCGGTATCTTCAATCACATCATGCAATAAAGCAGCCATCAGGGTTTCAGTGTCCAGACGCATATGCGCCAAGATACAGCTCACCGCAATCGGATGCAGGATATAGGGTTCGCCACTTTTACGCACAATACCGTCATGCGCGATATCTGCATAATCACAGGCCGCAAGCACACGTTCGACATCACGTTCATTTAAATACGCGTCGATCATCATCTCTAACTGTTGCTTGGCTTGACTGACCTGTGGGCCTGGCATAAAACACCTTTAAAACTGAGTTTCTTACAAATAAAACCATGAAAGCTTTGATTAAATATGAATTGTAGCGCTTGCCAAATTTTTACTTTAACAAATAGAAAGCGGATTCAAGTTCGATAGCTAACCCTTATGTTATAACCGTTCTGGCATAAATATAAAAGTCACATAACAAAAAAAGCCTAGTTTAAAACTAGGCTTTTTTTGTGACGATCTCTTATTGGAAAGAAAAACCGTCTAAGTTTAGATTATTTGCAGAAAGTGCAAGGTCCAGACTTGATGTTTGATAGTCCTGATCACGTTGTTTCAAAATATCTTTGGATACATGACCTGCAGCGATTTCACGTAAAGCAACAACAGTCGGTTTGTCATTGTCCCATTCTACAGTTGGTTCAATACCTTGACGTGCCAATTGACGCGCGCGCTTGCTTGCCACTAGTACAAGCTCAAAGCGGTTGTCTACATGGTCTAAACAATCTTCAACGGTGACGCGTGCCATAAGAATTCTCGTTTGAATAATAAATTTTAACAGACTGCACAGTATAAAAGGCTTTGTCTATAGACTCAAGTTTTAATCACTGTTCAGTGGGTGTGATCAGTTGCTGAATCAGTTTTTCATGACGGTTGGCTTGCTGCGACAAAGTCAGACGATTGGCGATAATGACCGCTTCGAGATCATGCAGTGCCTTGTTAAAGTCATCATTGATAATAATATAGTCAAAGTTGCTATATTGCTGCATATCTTCCACTGCACAGCTCAGACGATGTTCAATCACATCAACTGTGTCGGTACCCCGGTTAGACAGACGTTCACGCAGGTCAAACTGACTTGGTGGCAAGATAAAAATTTGTTGAGATTCAGGAAAAAGTCGACGGACTTGTTGTGCACCTTGCCAGTCAATTTCCAGCAGCACATCATGACCTTTGGCCAGTTGTTCTTTAACGGTCGCCTGTGCAGTACCGTAGTAATTACCGAATACTTCTGCGTATTCAATAAAACCACCTTCATTGACCAGATTTAAAAAATCGTCTTTCTGGGAGAAATGATAGTGCACGCCATCGAGTTCGCCAGGTCGTTGACCGCGTGTGGTATGGGACACAGAAACGTGAAGGTTATTGACACGCTCAAGTAGGGCTTTAACAAGGGATGTTTTGCCTGTTCCAGACGCTGCAGAAACGACAAACAAGAGACCCGACATGATATTTTTCCTGATATGATAAAATATCTTCTCTATTTTAGAGTAGACCGGCTTTAAACTAAATAGTTACCAGTCGATTGTTTTACATTTATTTCAATTGAACCGCTAAAAATGGTGTGAGTATTGAGGATTCTATGGAAATTGTTTTAGCCAACCCACGTGGTTTTTGTGCTGGTGTAGATCGTGCGATTGCGATCGTGAACCGTGCCCTAGAATGCTTTAATCCACCAATTTATGTACGGCATGAAGTGGTACATAACAAATTTGTAGTCGATGACCTACGTCAGCGTGGCGCGATCTTTGTTGATGAACTTGATGAAGTGCCCGATGACAATATTGTGATTTTTAGCGCACATGGTGTTTCCAAAGCGGTACAACTTGAAGCCGAACGCCGTGGTTTAAAAGTCTTTGATGCAACTTGTCCATTGGTCACCAAGGTGCATATTGAAGTGACCAAATATGCGCGTGAAGGCGTAGAAGCCATTCTGATTGGTCATGAAGGTCACCCTGAAGTCGAAGGTACCATGGGTCAGTATGACAAGAAAAATGGTGGTGAGATTTATCTGGTTGAAGATGAAGAAGATGTCGCCGCTTTAACTGTACGCAATCCTGAAAAAGTCGCTTTTGTCACGCAAACCACTTTATCAATTGACGATACGGCGAAAGTGATTGATGCTCTTCGTCATAAATTTCCGCTGATTCAAGGCCCACGTAAAGACGATATTTGTTACGCCACGCAAAACCGTCAGGATGCAGTGCGCGACTTGGCTGAACGTTGTGATGTGGTTCTAGTAGTAGGTTCTCCAAACTCTTCAAATTCAAACCGCCTACGTGAGCTGGCTGAACGTATGGGTAAAGCGGCATATTTAGTGGATAATGCAGATGAGCTAAAGCAGGATTGGTTTGCAGAAAAGATCCAGATAGGGGTGACAGCAGGCGCATCTGCACCGGAAATTCTGATTAAACAAGTCATTCAGCGTTTACAGGATTGGGGTGCACAAGCGCCAAAAGAGCTGGATGGGCGGGAAGAAAATATTACCTTTAGTCTACCTAAAGAGTTACGTATTCCTGTAACACAGGCTTAGAGCGTTAACTGTTTAAAATTCTATTTTTTATTTAAAAATAAGCAGATAACTGTGAAATGACAGTTATCTGTTTTTTTATGCCTTTTATCTGTTGTGTGTAGTTTTTGTAATTTTAATAAGTAATAGTTTAAATGGGTGAATATGAGGCCCATGGGGGGAGTATGTATAAAAGCCAAGGATTTACTTTAATTGAGTTAATGATCACGATTGCAGTGTTGGCGATTATTGCAATGATGGCAGCTCCTTCTTTTGGAAATGCTATAAAAAAACAACAGTTAAATAATACTGCTAAAGAGCTTGCATATTTATTCGGTCAAGCTCGTGCTCAATCTGCTGCACTGCGTAAACAGGTAACTATAAAATTTACCAGTGGCACTAATGATGCAACTACTTTTTATTGGACCTCTAAATATAGTGATATAAGGCTTACCAGTGATACAACAGATGTGGTATTCCAGCCCATAGGCTTAGTCACTAAAAGAAACAAGCAAATTGATAATCCTAGCTTTAATCCACTTCTACCTGAAAATAACACTACTAATCCTAAGGAAATTGATCAAGTGGTTCCACTCGTTTTTACAGTATGCAGTACGAAATTGGCCACCTCAAAGGAAATCAGTATTTCTAGAACAGGCGTGATTGAAAAAATTGAAAATAAAGCAGGGGCATGTTGATGATCAAATCACAATATGGCGTTGGACTAATGGAAGTATTGGTAGCACTTTTTATTTTGGCTGTAGGAGTAGTCGGTTTCTCGGTATTGCAGCTCCGTGCACTTCAGGCGATGACGGAAGCAACTGACCGAACAATGGCCATGACAGTGGCTCGCGATTTGACCGATCGTATGCGCATTAATCGTTTAGCTTTAAATCATTATGTAACTGCTATCAACACCAAACAGTCAGAAACAGGCTGTTTAGGAAGTAGCTCTACCTATGTACCTGCATGTGATGGCCAAAAAATAGCCAAATATGATGCGACACAGATTTTAAGCAAGGCAGAAAGTTTGGGGCAGACGATTGTGATGAAGCAGTGTGAAGGAAGCAGTCGCACCTGTATTTATATTGCATGGGGAAAAACAGCCATTACAAAAGATGATATTTCTACATGTATGGCTAATGGAGTATATAAAGCTGGCGCACAATGCCTGGTAATGGAGGCATATTAAGGATGAAACCACAATCTGGCTTTACACTTATCGAACTTATGATTGCCCTAGTATTGGGGTTGCTTATTACAGCTGCAGCTATACAACTTTATATTACCGCTCAAAAAAATATGGCTATACAACAAGGCGCAGCTAATTTGCAGAATAGTGCCAGTTTTGGCCTGGAATATATGTTGCGCAATATACGTCT
The DNA here is from genome assembly GCF_022869025.1 of Acinetobacter sp. F-1. Taxonomy (NCBI): domain Bacteria; kingdom Pseudomonadati; phylum Pseudomonadota; class Gammaproteobacteria; order Moraxellales; family Moraxellaceae; genus Acinetobacter; species Acinetobacter sp. F-1. Next base: position 148,596 of record NZ_JAJKFX010000003.1, read on the forward strand.
AGCGAATTTAAACTCAGGTAAACCGATTATGGATCCCTCGATATTGCATGGGGGGATTGTCTTGGATAGGGCTAATCTTAGTACCAATTCAACATTTAAGATCACGGGAGCTGATGCGAGTAATAACTTAATGACTGCTGGAAATATCGGACCTTCAAATTTACAGGGATTAAAAAGCGATCAGCTGGTGATCCAGTATCGCAATACTATTAATAATAAATATGACTGTGAAGGTACTGAAATTGCTAGAAATGTATATGTAGTCGAACGTTATTTTTTAAGATCAGATAGCAAGGTAAATAATGATCCAAATGCTGCTTTAGCATTAGCCTGTAAAGCTACCAGCTATTCTGGTGATAATGATCTTAAACTTGATAACTTAAATGGGAACGGTGAGGTCATTATTCCTCGAGTCGACCATTTGCGTATTTTATTAGGTGTCGCCAGTGACACTGTTGATGCTACCAAATCACCAGCAGTTGCAGGCCAGGATGCGGTGCTGGATCGTTTTGGCTATATTAGTATTCCTAATTATTTAGCTTTGGCAACTAAACCTCAAATTGTATCTCTTCAATTAGGAATGCTGGTGCGTTCACCAGATAGTGTGGGAAATAATAGTGCTGTTGACCCAAATAAGAACTATCAAATTTTTGATATTAATAAGCCTTTAATTGCTGATAATAAAAATAATTTGTATATGAGGCAAGTAGTTACCCAAACAGTAGCACTGAGAAATGGATTTGGTATTCAGGAGAATCCTCGATGAAAGCTTTATCTATACAGCGAGGAGCCACGTTAATTGTAGTTCTGGTTATGCTCATCCTATTAACTTTAGTGGGAACCTGGGCAATTAGAGGAAGCTTAACCTCCTTAAATATCGCTACGAATACGCAGGCGCAGGCCCTGCTTCAGCAAGCCTCTGATGCCATATTTTTTAGTTTGGAAAATCAGACTTCCGATGATTTCACGCTAACCAATATGAGAATTGGGGATGGAATGCTGGCTTATGTATTAAGACCGGAAAATAAGGAAAAAGAACTTGTATTCTGTATTCGTGGTGGGGATGCGAATAGTCTGGAGGGAAGCCGGAATGCAAGCGCTGTCTATTGGGAGGGTAATCAGATTAAAAACTCTCAACTGGGAAATGTCGGCTTTTGCAAAATTTCCCGTAAATCAGACTTCATTAGTGGCCGTTCAGCAGTAATGACTCGAGTGGGTATTCGGGCGGATAGTTCTGGTCTGGATTGGGAACATTTGTTGGAAGGAGATGATGCCCAATTATCAAAAACCCAACAAATTCAGAAAGTGGCAGTCAACGTTATCTCTATTATTCCAAATTTAAGTGAAAGCTCTGCAACGGATATCCAAAACTGCTTATCCAATTACACAAGTTTTTATGATCCTTTGGCAGCCAATAAGACGGTAGCAGAGTGTTTAAAGGAACATAATGTGCCTTATAGCGATCAGGAAATGCAATACACCCTAAGACCTGTAAAAGGAACATCGTAGAGGAATGCTAATGATGAAATATATAAAAAAACAAGTGAATATGACACCATTTTTCCGAAAAACGATTGTCTCTAAATTTAAAGTAGCGGGAATCTCTACAGTATTAACCGCTTTATTATGTACTGCACTCCCTATGAGTTATGCAAGCGACATCGAAATTTATAAAGTGCCTGAAGATAGTGTGGGTAGTACCACTTTAATGCTGATGCTCGACTTGTCAGGCAGTATGGGGTATGGGGTAGGATACAATAATACGTCCATGAGTATTCAGGATGATTATGGTGTATGTGTGGGCTCAAGAAATAATATAGTAGAGGATACAACCACGACTCCTTTATATTCACGTTATTATTGTGCGGTTCCTTCAAGTACTTCAAATCAAAAAGTAACAGGGTATTGGTATCCAAATGAAACTGATCCGGATAGAAAATGGGTGGCAGGTTGTGAGGCTCAAAAGAATGCGGCAGGAGGAGTTACAGGTTACCATTGTTACGACCGCTTAACTCGATTAAAAGATGGTTTGCGTCAGGTGCTTGAGGGAACAGCAACTGTACCGCGAGTTAATGATCGTATTGTTATGGGGCTGGCAACTTTTGCTGGTAGTAATGGTTTTGTTCGTGTCCCTGCTAGACCACTCGATGAAGTAATTCGATCATATAAAGTGATGGAAACCTATTGGGAGGATGAAGAATATCAGGAGGAAGTAATAGTTGGATCGACCACAGAAAACTTTCCATATGCCAAGCCTCGTTGGAGGGAATTTACTATTACTACACCGCGTAAAACATGTAACATTATTGAATTAATTTTTGGCTGTACTCCTACTCCAGCTAGCACTAAGACCTACTATCAAACCTGTGAGTGGAATTCAACGACTTTAATGTGTAATAGGTGGGATGGTCAAACAGAATATGAACCTTTAGGATTTAACTCAAATCTTTCTTCTAACATTTGTAGCCAAGGTAATAATAATGATTGTAAAGAATTTTATGAAGAAGCAACAGGGGCAAGAGAAGTACCATTAAAAGAATTGCAAACTAAAACTAGACAAGTACAAAAACAACGTGAAGTGACTAAAAATGTAACTCAGCGCGATCTTTTATTAGAAACAATCAAAGATTTACAAGCAAATGGAGGAACACCTACACCTTATGCTTATGCTGAGGCAGCTGCCTATTTATTGGGCACGAACACCAGTATTGGTGATTATAATATTCTTTACTATCAATCCTTGGGAAATCGACGTACTGCTTCTAATAATAGAAATAACAATAGATGTATTTCTATAATAAATAGCTATCAAAAATTTCAAAAACCAGATGGTACACCTATGATAATGCGCTGGTGTAATCATGATAACCCTAACAGTTGGACACCCCCAGCCGGATCAACTAGTTTTATTTATGGGCGTGATAGTGGGGGTTATGATCGTGAAGTATTTTATAATACAGGTGAACCTAAATCGGCTACAGTATCAGATGGTGCCACCTATTCTGGCTTTTCAAACTCAGTTAGTGATTCTATAGCTAATTCTAATTATGCTGCCCCTGTTTCAATAACTGGGCAAAAAACCAATACAGCTAAACGCGAATGTAGTGGTCAGGGAATTTACTTTTTGACAGATGGGCAACCGCAACCAGGGGGGTGGGCTATCGGTGATGACGGAAAGAGTGGTACCGCTTATGCTTTGATGAAGCAGGCTTTAGGTACCAACGGTAGTGAGTTTAATTGTTCTACGAGTCCTTTAGGTAAAAGGGCGGGCTATGATACACCTGAAAATGGTTGGGCGTGTGTTGGTAAATTTACCCAAGCTTTATTAGATCCAGCAAAGAACCCAACAGGATTAAAGATTCAAACGGCAGTCGTGGGTTTTGGAAGTAGCTTTGGTGCAGGTGGTATAGAATCTGATGACGTTAAAGATGCTAAAGACTGGGGCGTGGTTGGAGGTGGTGGTTGGATCGCAGGATCAAGTCCTGAAGACGTTTCCAAAAGTATTAATAATTTTATCAGACAATTAAATAAAGATATTCCATCTATGAGTACTGGTTCATCAACGATTCCATTGGATGATTTGAACCCTGCAATTGTACAGCCTTATTCTTACTTCCCACAGTTTGAGCCAAAAGTAAATCCAGTAGAGCGTCAGCAAATCTGGTTTGGTAATTTGAAAAAATTCTACGTAGTCAATAACGGGGTTTATGCAAGTAAAACACCAAGCGATTTAACTGTGGTAGTGAAAAAGAGTAAATTGCAAGATTTAGCTGATATCTGGGCCAAAGCTGGGGTTAATTATCCAGAAAATGCACCAATATTTAAAAAAGGTGGGGCTTTAAGTCAGTTACCTATAGGGTTCGGTGTCAATATAAATAAAGAGGTAGTCACTGCGAGAACTCTCTTAACTGACTATAGTTATGATGGAACTAAACCGGTAGCTGAACAAGTTTCTCGTAATTTAGATCTAGTCAAAATTGACCACACTTATACAACTAATGCGAAGACTAAAACAGATGGTACTTATTCAAGAGCATTGATGAGCCTACTTGGTTTTAATATTCCGAGTGATATTTCTACAAATGATTTGGATCTTTCTACCTATACAGCTACCGTAAGACAAATGGGAAGTGTTCTACATTCCCGACCTATCCTGATTACGCAGCAAGGTAAAGCGGTAGCCGTGAAAGACCCTAATACGGGTAAAATTAGTATCGGAAGTGAAAATCGTGAAGACTATGTCCTGTTTGGTACTACTCAAGGTCTAGTGCACTTAGTAAATGCAGAATCTGGTATAGAAAAGTTTTCTTTTGTGCCTAAAGAAATTATAGAAAACCAGTCAGAGACGTTTAAAAATGAAGGTGGAAATCTGGCAGGTGGGAAAGATGCTCTGTATTACGGAATGGATGGTGAATGGACAGCACATACTGAGTATGTCAGTAAAAGTGATGGAACATTAACGGTAAAAGGTTCTTCGCGTACTGATTTGGACGGGAATACAGAAAATCTAAGTGGTAAGCAATGGGTATATGGCGGAATGCGAATGGGTGGACGTAGCTATTACGCCCTGGATCTGACCGATATTAATAGTCCAAAAATTAAATTCCATATTGATCCAAGCACAGGCAAAGTATATTCGCAAAAAAATCCTACCGGTAAGTCTTTTAGTGCATTAAGTAAAATGGGCCAGAGCTGGTCTAAACCAAGCCTTGGCTATATTAACTGGCAAGGCAAACGTAAACTCGTCATGATTGTCGGAGGAGGGTACGATGCGGGCGGAGTTGATGGAGATGGTTTGAAGATCAATGGTATCCGTACGGGTTATGCTGGATATGAAATCTACAATTACAAACAGGAAAATGCGACTTCAACCAATAAAGAAATTGGTGCAGGAGTGTATATGTTTGATGCTGATACCGGGGATCTATTATGGAATGCAGACTCTAGTACTAATGATCACTTAAAATATAGTGTTGTAAGTCAGATTCGTACTGTAGACCGTAATAATGATGGGGTGATTGACCATTTATATTTTGGTGATCTTGCGGGACAAGCGTTTAGGGTGGATTTCAAGAATGATGGTGCGACGACATTTACTGCACAAGCTAACAGGATTTTAAATCTGCATCAAAATAATGGTACTAGTCCGCGTTTTTATACGATGCCAGCCTTCACGGCTCACTATAGCGCAGGTAGTAATGCTATTTATGGCGGAAATATTGTAGTCGCTACCTTTGTGTCTGGTAATCAGAGTTCGCCATTGGTAGGTACAGTAGATTCGGCACAGAAGAAAGATCCTCTAGGTTTACAATACGATGCTGCCTATGCGATCTATGATTATGATGCTTATCCAAGTACTGCTGAAGGACGTTATCCAACTTCAAATATGGAAGCAAGAACATTGGCTAGTAGCTCCGCTACCAGTCCAGCCCCTACCCAGCTGAGATATGTCAATAACGCTACGTCTTCAACTACAGTAAATAAAACTAGTGGGTGGGGAGGCTGGTATTATGTGTTTAATAAAAAGTTTGATGGTAGTGAAGCTGCAGCAAACATTATTAAAGGTCTAACTACTCCAATTGCTTTAGAGGGTAGTCTATATGTTACTCAATATGACGCATCTAATAATGGTACTACTTCAAGTTGTGGTGCTGGGGTAAAAGGGCATAGTTTTACACAGCGTTTATGTTTGCCAACAGGTGTATGTAAGCAGGATGCGAATTACACTTATAATTTAGGATCAGGGATTGTAAGTCCAAATGTGGGCAGTACAGATAATGATCCAAATAAACGGAGTCTGGTGGTACCTGATCCAAATGATGTTTGCTCAGGACCTAACTGTAGTCCATGTAAAGGTGCGGCATGTGGAGCAAATGGAAAGTTCCTGGAAACAGGCGGTTCCTTACGTTTTATTCCAAATCGCTGGTATGAAAAATATGCACAATAATCATTGGACTATGCGTATGCCGCAACAAGGATTTACATTAATTGAATTAATGGTGGTGGTTGCAATTGTGGCTATTCTTGCCACGATTGCAATCCCGAGCTATCAGACTCATACCCGAAAGGCAATCGCTGGTCAGGCCCAGCAGGAAATACAAAAGCTAGCAGAGCAGTTGGAGCGTCATAAAGGTAAAAATTTCAGCTATTTAGGTTTTGATCCTAGCTATTTGTATAAAGATAATAGTGGAAATTTAATTGGTTATAGCACAACTAACGCGCAGCTAAACCTACCTTTAAATAGTACTGGAACTGCTGTCAAATATATTATTTCAATTCGAGATGGAACGGAGAGTGCCAAACTTTTAACCAATACTAATGCGCTCGGACAAAGATGGGCTATTAAAGCAGAAAGCCAAGATCCGAATAATTTTACCTTTCTTATGACGAGTACAGGAATCCAGTGTAAAAATCAGACTAGAGCAAATGTATCTTATACAGGGTGTGGCACAGGAGGGGTGAGTACATGGTAAGAAACCGGTTAGGATTTACTCTTATTGAACTGATGTTAGTGGTAGCGGTTATTGCTATTCTTGCAGCAGTAGCTCTTCCTTCTTATCAGGAGCATGTAAGAAAGACAAAGCGTACAGAGGTACAGGCCGAGTTAATTGACATAGCAAGTAGATTGCAACAATACAAGTCAACTAATTTTAACTATAAGATTAATGCAACAACTGCGATTGATTTAACTAAGTTAGGCTTTCCTTCAGCTACTCCTTTATCTCAAAATGGTTTGTATACACTTAATTTAAGTTTTAATACAGCAGCAACAAGCTGGGTGCTAAGTGCTGTACCTTCACCCACAGGAAGTCAGAAGAATGATGGGGTAAGTTGTTTGGATGATACTGGTCAACGTTACTGGTCAAAAGTAACAGCGACTGCCAGTGCCTGTGGTAGTGCTTTAGCAGTAAATTCAAACTGGGACGGTCGCTAAATTCAAAATTGTAGCCAACCCACTTTTAATCTTTCATTCAGGGCAAAGTTCAAGTAAAATACTGCCCTCTATGAAAGGGGTTTGAGCTGTATCGATGGTCGGTACAAGGATAATCCGTAAAAACTATAAGGTTCTATCATGGTTGTTATTCGTCTTACTCGCGGTGGTGCTAAAAAACGTCCGTTCTATCAAATCGTTGTAACTGATAGCCGCAATGCACGTGACGGTCGTTTCATCGAACGTATCGGTTTCTTCAACCCGACAGCTCAAGGTAAAGCAGAAAAACTTCGTTTAGATGCTGACCGTTTTGCTCACTGGGTTTCTCAAGGTGCTCAACCTTCAGATCGCGTTGCTTCTTTAGCTGCTCAAGCTAAAAAAGCTGCAACTGCTGTTTAATATGGTAGTAGATTGCCCATGATACCAACACAGAATGTTCCCGAAGATCGTATTCAGATTGGACAGCTACGTTCAGCATATGGATTAAATGGGTGGCTCTGGGTCTATTCCAATACAGAACCCATGAGTAACATATTTGACTATCTGCCTTGGTATATTGAGACCAAAGCAGGTTGGCAAATTGTCGATGTAAAACGTTGGAAACCACATGGTAAAGGCCTGGTTGTTTCGCTTAAAGGTGTGAGTGATCGCACTGGGGCAGACCAACTGGTTGGCACCAATGTCTGGATTGCTAAATCGCAACTACCTCAAGCGGGTGTAGATGAATATTATTGGTCTGATTTAAAGGGTCTAACAGTGTTAGGTCTGAATGATGAGGATCAAGAAGTGAATCTCGGTCAAATTTTTGAACTGTTTGAAACAGGTGCCAATGATGTGATGGTGGTTCGCGCAACTGCCGACAGTATCGATGGCGAAGAGCGCATGATTCCATGGCATAAAGATGTGGTACAACGCGTTGATCTTGAAGCTGGTCGTATTTACGTCAATTGGGGCGTAGACTACTAACACTTTTTGGAAATAAGGGAGTCTGCGATGTTTTTTGCAGTCATTACGCTTTTTCCTGAAATGTTTGAAGCGATTACAGCCTACGGTATTAGCGGGCGCGCAGCAAAACGTGATTTGATGCAAATTCATTGCATTAATCCTCGCGATTTTGCGACGGGCAACTACAAACGGGTGGATGAACGTCCATTCGGTGGTGGTCCGGGTATGGTGATGATGGCGGAGCCTTTGGCACAAGCAATCCACCGTGCCAAAGAGCTTGCAAATGAAGCAGGCGCAGTTCAGGTTCCTGTGGTGTATATGTCACCGCAAGGAAAAACCTTAAACGAAACTGCAGTACAAGACTTCGTTCAATATGACGGATTGATTGTACTGTGTGGGCGTTATGAGGGGGTCGATGAACGTTTGATCCAGCAATATGTTGATCAGGAATGGTCAATTGGTGATTATGTTTTGTCGGGTGGTGAACTGCCAGCGATGGTTTTATTAGACAGTATTATCCGGAGGCTTCCGGGGGCGATGTCTGATGAACAATCCCATGTGCAAGACTCCTTTGTGGATGGTCTGTTAGACTGCCCACAATATACCAAGCCTGACCAGTTTGAAGGTTTGGATGTGCCTGAGGTACTTAAATCAGGTCATCATGCAAACATTGAAAAATGGCGGTTTTTGCAGCGTTATCAACGGACACTTGAACGTCGACCTGAACTGGTCGAACAAGTAGAATTGACCAAGCAGCAAAAAAAATGGCTGAAAGATTTGTAAGACATTGCTGAGAAATTGGTGCTGTCTTCGAAAACGGTACTTAAATTGAGTTTAAGTATTCTTTAATAGGCCCTTTAAAGTTGAGATGGTCAACTTTAAAGGGAAAGATAATCGGGTCTATGCGCTTTAGCCTCTAGCCCCCGCGATGATCAGACCTCTTCTGACTCGCATTATTGGAGATACCCCATGAGCGGTAAGCATCCTTTAGTTCAAGTAATTGAAAATGCACAATTGAAACAAGACATCCCTGCTTTCGCACCAGGTGATACAGTGATTGTTTCTGTAAAAGTTAAAGAGGGCGACCGTGAGCGTCTTCAGGCTTTTGAAGGTGTGGTAATTGCGAAGAAAAACCGTGGCTTGAACTCTGCGTTCACAGTACGTAAAATTTCTAGCGGTGTTGGTGTTGAGCGTGTATTCCAAACTCACTCTCCAATCGTAGCTAAAGTTGAAGTGAAACGTCGTGGTGATGTTCGTCGCGCTAAACTTTACTACCTACGCGAATTGTCTGGTAAAGCTGCACGTATCCGTGAAAAATTACCAGCTCGTAAAGTTAAAGCTTCTTAAGTTTAGGCTCAAGTTAAGTTTTATCTCGAGTTTAAAAATGCGCCTTTGGGCGCATTTTTTATATCCTAATATTGATATAAGAACTATAAGCCTTGCAGTTTCAATCGATTGGCATGTTGACGATACACATCGACTGGGTCAGGGGCAAAGATGCTTTTCAGGCCCAAGACCATATTGACTTCATCCAGATGATTCCAGTTGTAGTTATCACGAATGGTTTTACCAAATTTGGCACTACAGCGAGAGACCAGACCATCATTGTCCTTGCCACCATCAATCAGCAGGCTGGTGACTTTCAAAGCAGAGTCAGGATCGAGAATGTTGGTGACTGTGCCGGTGCCGGTAAATGAATAGTTATAAATATTATTCTGTTTATATGCACCTTCGCCACAGGTCGTACTTGACATTCCCAACGGATATTTCTGATTAAATTGTGCCGATCCTGCCAGTGTCAGACTGCGACCACCTGCAAGAGAATCATGCGGGAAGCTGTTTGGATCCAGTCCTTGGGCCCAGGTGATGGCTTTAGACACCAGATTAATCCCACCGACCAAAGGGCCTTGTAGTGGCGTATCTTCTGCCTGAAGAATCAGATCTGCAACTGGTGAGCCTTTATGCGGCGCACCGACCGCAGTCAGAGAGGCGACCAGTTGAGGCGCTACGCCAGCGACATAACGAATCGTGGGACCACCATGAGAATGACCAATCAGATTGACTTTAGATGCGCCTGTAATCGCCCGAATTTCCTTCACTTGTTCTAAGAGTTGTTCACCACGAATTTCTGATGAGTTAAACGGTGATACTCGGGTCGCCCAGACATTGCCACCATTGCGGGCCAGATCCGGTAAAATCTGATACCAGTAATCCAGACCAAACTGATCTGTACCGACCCGGATAAAGCCTGCCATCCCGTGTGCAAACACGATGGGATATTGGGTCTTGGCATAGTGTGAGCTGGCTTTCGCTGTGACCTGACTGGCTTGAGTGGATGCCTGAGCCGTGACACATGTGCCAGCCAGCAGCAGACTGGTGATGAATAAGCCGTATTTCATATATTTTCCTCATTTTTGTTGTTTTGACAGGATGATTCTTATCCTGCTTTGCCAAATGACCCATCCGAAACGGGCGAGTTAGGTTTTAAGTTGCTGTATTTAAAAATTATGATTGATGGATAACAGTAAATGATTTATAAGCCTTGCAGTTTGAGCCGGTTGGCATGTTGGCGATAGAGTGCAATCGGGGCTTGGGCAAAAGGCCCTAAAATGCCGAAAAACTGGTTCACTTCATCGAAATGATTGTGGGCATAGTCCTGACGAATGATCTGACCATAACGTCCACTACATAAAGGTAGAGCGCCATCATTGGTTTCACCTTTCAAGAAAGTCCCGACTAAACTGACAATAGTCGATTCAATGATATCCAGAGGATTGGTGGTTTGCCGGTTGCCCATCCAGGAGTAATGATGAATGCCATTGGCTGTGATCTTTATGCCTTGGGTCTGACAGTCTTTAGGAATCGCAGCAGAACCGTATTTTATATTGAAGGCTCGAATGTCTTCAGGATGCATGGCACTTAAGGCGGCTGTGATATTTACGGGATATTGATTTGCTGTTACCAGATTCATGCTGTAGCCCAGAATTGTTCCAATGGCATGAATCAGCGGTTCTAGTAAAGGTGTCTGGCTGGCATTGACAAAAACAGGTGTGCCTTTCATCGCACCTGCAATTGCGGTCAGTGAAGCCACTTTGGCAGGTGCAACAGCTTCAATATATTGAATGGTTGGTCCACCTTGACTATGTCCAATCAGATTGACTTTAGCTTTACCCGTCAGTGCAAGAACTTCGTCAATTTGTAGTAACAGCTGTTCACCACGTAGTTCATTGGATGCAACCGCAGATAATTCCGCGGAAAATACAGGCGCACCATGACGGGCTAAATCTTGCGGGATCTGATACCAATAATCTAAACCGATGTTATCGGTTCCAATGCGGTTAAAGCCCAGACCGAAGCCATGGACAAAGATGAGCGGATAATGGGTTTTGGCGTAGCTGGATATAGCGAATTTGGGTGTATATTCAATCAATGGACTCTGCTTGGCATAAGCCAAGGAACAACTGAATCCAATAAATAGACTGAATACCAGGCTTATTATTTTCATTATTCTATCTCTGCTTCATCCGGGGAAATGATGACCGCTTATATAGCAAAGCCTTTATCAATCCCGATAAAGGCGAGCAGCTTACAAACCTTGCAGCTTTAAGCGGTTGGCATGCTGACGGTATAAAGTCACCGGATCTGGGGCGAATAGACCTTTCAAGCCAAACATCATGTTGGCCAAGTCAGTATGGTTGAGTTTGTAATTGTCATTAATCACTTTGCCCATATAAGCACTACAACGTGCGACCATACCATCATTGTTTTTATTGCCATAAGACAGTGGGCCCAGTTGCATTAAAATCGTATCGATATCTAAGGCATTGGTGGCTTGTGCCACACCTGTCCATGAATAGTAATAAATACCTTTAGAATCTTTAGGTTTGAGGTTTTTATTACAGTTCTCAGTTGCTGCTAAAACGCCGTCTTTGACTGCTTCTTTTGCAACAGTTGCATTAAAGTTTTTTGATTCTGTTTGGGTTAATGATTTCATTGATGCATCAAAATCGATTTCTAATTCAGGTTTAAGCTGAGCGAGTGCAATTAAAGGTCCCACAATATAGTCACCTAAAATATTAAACGCGGTGCGGCTTAAACTATTGCTTTGAATATCGTCAGCAACTTTAGAACCATGATAGGTACCAGCAACGCCTGTAATCGATGCCAGATATTCTGGTTTAGTGGCAGCGACATAGAGCACGGTTGGCCCGCCATGAGAGTGACCAATCAGGTTGACTTTGTGTTTACCGGTGATTGCTATCACATCTTCAACCTGGCTGATCAGCTGTTCACCGCGATGTGCTGTCTTATTTGCCGGAGACAACTGTGCAGCAAAGACGGTAGAACCATTGCGTGCCATATCCGGTAGAATCTGATACCAGTAATCCAGCCCGATGCTGTCGGTGCCAATGCGTGACCAGCCTAGCCAGCCATGTACCATCAGAATAGGATATTTGGTTTTGGCATAATCAGATCTGGCCTTTTCAGTGACCTGTGTCGCACTTGCCGCGGCATGGGCCTGTGCAGAAAAGCTTAATCCCAGAGTTGTTGCTAAAGTCACAGTCAGTAACTGTGCTGTCTTGCTGAAAGTACGCATAAGCATCCCTTTTTAATTTTATCGTTATTAAAGCAATCATTGCTTTTCTAGAGTGTTATAAGCCACAAAAGCAGACTTTGGACCATACAGTTTTGGCCTTCTATGGCTGAGCAATTTTTCTTTTGAGTAGCGGTATTTTTTCACTTCAACGCGCTAAAACCATGTCATTTTAGGACACGACAGAGAGAAGAGATTTACATTGTAAGAATATGTTTTATTTACGGCTGTATTTAAATTTTAAGTTGTTGAAATACAAAACACTCATTACGGTTATTTTGTGTAAACAAGAAATATTTAGAAACAAAGTTAGGGCGGGAGATATGAAGGCATAAAGCTTTCGATATGAGGATCATAAAAAAAGCCATCAACAGGTGATGGCTTTTAGGCTTAATTCGCAAAGGGCAACTTGCCGCCTTGATCATGAATCTGTTCAAAGGTTTCGACCCGCAGCTGGTCATTCGGCTGTTGAAAACGTTGCTGGCGCAGCTTCTCGACGGCTTGCTGTTTGGCGCTGTCACTCATGCCACTTTGCATGATGCTATCCCGTTCATTGAGATACGTCGTGACACTGGATTTCCAGCTAGCACGTTCGCCATCCAGTTGCTCCAGACGTTGCGTGGCTTCAGGGCCGACCAGGTTTAATCGCATTTGACGAATCTCTACATTTGAGCCACCACGCGCTTTAATGTCTGCGCTGAGTTTGCGTAAATCTTCGAGTTTATTCAGTTGTTCCAGATTTTCCTGCCAGTCTTGTGGTAATTGTTCAAACAGATTTTTGAGCTTCTGGGCTTTTTCAGACTCGCTTAAGCTGTTGTCTGCCAGCACGGCCATACGGTCAAGCGTATATTCATGATAGGTGTCTTCGGTACCAAATAAACCTTCAATTTCATAATTAGAAAAATATTGTTTACGCAAATTCTGGGTGCTGCTATAGATGCTGCGGTAATAGGCCGGATCTTCCTGATCGAGGCCTGTCGGTGCAGTCAGTTGGCCTAAACCTTGACGATACTGAATATAGCGATCCCATAAATCCAGAATTTGTGAGAGAGCGGGTTCTTTATGATTCTGGCGAATGTAAGTTTTAAAATCCTTTTGAATCTGCGCCAGATTTTTTTCACCAAACTGGGTAATAAAATATTCAAAACAGTTTCGAGTCTGTTCATTGACAGTCAGACGGTTACTCGCATCCAGCTGCATCTGGCAATTGATTTCGGTATCTTTCTGGCTGGCACTGGAAAATGCTGCATTGGCAGGGCTGGTCATACTTAATGCGGCAGGTTCGCCGCGGCGTTCACTAAGAGGTGATTGGCCAATAGTCTCTGTCTGTGATTCATTCTGAGGAGATAGCCAGAGCATCAGGGTGATAAAGCACAGCACCACCAGAGCCAGAATGATCCATATTTTGTATTTCTGCATATCCTATGCACCTGTTTTTTCGGTTTCATTATTTTTAGAGTTTTGATTCAGCTGAATATGCCATAAAAATCATCAGATACCATAGAAAAGTTGTAAATCATCGCACAGGGTTTTACCATGGCGCCAATTTATAAAATGTCTGATTTTTTGCCATGAAAGCATCATCTTCTAAAATTCAGCGTCGTCATCTTAGTGGTGTCTTCCTTTTGAATAAACCCTTGGGCATTAGTTCTAATGCTGCATTGCAAAAAGTTCGCTGGTTGTATCGTGCGCAAAAAGCAGGCCATACCGGGGCACTGGATCCTCTGGCCTCGGGTTTATTACCGATATGTTTAGGTGAGGCGACCAAGTTTTCGCATTATTTATTAGATTCAGTCAAGCGTTATCAAACGACGGTCTTTCTTGGACATAGCACCACCACCGGCGATGTCGAAGGCGAAGTCTTATTAGAAAAAGCGGTTCCTGAACTTTCGGAAGCGTTGATTCAAGAAACCTTGACACAGTTTATCGGTGATATCCAGCAAGTGCCACCGATGTATTCGGCGCTGAAAAAAGAAGGCCGTCCTTTATACGAACTGGCACGTAAGGGCATCGAGATTGAACGTGAAGCGCGCCCGATTAGCATTCTGGCCATTGAGCTTTTATCCTTTACTGAAAATAGCATCACGCTGGATATTACCTGCTCTAAAGGGACTTATATCCGGGTACTCGGTGAAGATATTGCCAAAGCCTTGGGTACTTACGGCCATCTGACCTATTTACACCGCATTAAAACCGGTCATTTTGATTTGATCCCGAGTTATACCATTGAATATCTGGAAAGCTTGAATGAAGACGAGCGTGATAGGTTGTTGTTGCCGGCTTATGCACCGGTGCAACATTTCCCGCAAGTCCAAGTGCCAGAAGGGCGTGCAGAATATTTTAGCCGTGGCATGGAAAGTAATATCGAGCACGATGCAGCTGAACAGGTACTGGTTTTTGATGGTGAAAAATGTTTAGGCTTGGCAGAAATTAGTGATAAAAAACGCCTGGTGCCAAAACGCGTCTTAAACCTCTAAGCAAGGTCTGAAATATGGATATTGAGATCATCATCAGCCTGATTGTCTTTGCATTTTTTGCAGGGGCAATTGATGCTGCTGTAGGCGGTGGTGGTCTGATCCAGATTCCGGCAATTATGGGCAGTCTGCCGCATTTACAGCCGGCTACCGTATTTGGTACCAACAAACTGGCCTCGATTTTCGGTACTGGCTCTGCGGCATTTTCCTATTTGCGTCAGGTAAAACTGCCGTGGTTGCTCTTGGGCGTGATTGCAGCTTGCAGTTTCATCAGCTCGTTTATTGGCGCGGCCAGTGTCACCTTGATTCCGGTCGAAATCCTCAAACCTTTTGTATTGATCATGCTGATTGTCATCGCGATTTATACCGTGATGAAAAAGCAGTTTGGTCAGGTGCATGTTCAGCAAAAGCTCACCAAAAAAATGTTGGTATTGGCAGTTTTGGGCAGTCTGGCCATCGGATTTTATGACGGAATTTTCGGGCCGGGCACGGGCAGTTTCTTTATTTTCTTTTTCATTCGTTATTTAAGTGTCGATTTTTTACATGCTTCAGCTTTATCTAAAATTGCCAATTTCACCACCAATCTGGCAGCGTTAACTTTCTTTATTCCCAGCGGCAATGTGCTATTTATGGTCGGGGCGATGATGGCGGTGGCCAATATCTGTGGTTCCTTGCTGGGTGTCAAATTAGCCTTTAAATATGGCAGTGGCTTTATCCGGATTTTATTCCTGATTCTGGTCAGTTTACTGATTTGCCGGATGGCCTATCAGATGTTCTTTATATAAGAATAGATGTAAACCATTCTCAATATTAAAGTTTTTTATACAATTTGTACTTATAAAACCTCCTGAACCCATGCCATTTTCTTTCTATGATGTAAAAAGGCAGGGCGAAAACAGGAGAAAAATTAGATGACCACCATTTTTGAAGCATTAAGAGAAAGTCATGAAATTCAGCGTGATCTTGCAGAAAAATTACTACAAACTTCAGGGGATACAGCAGAACGTCGTGAGCTGTTCAAACAACTCAAGAATGAATTATTTGCCCATGAAGCGGCTGAAGACCGTTATTTCTATATCCCCCTGATGATGACTGATTCGGGCTTGAATATCACCCGACATGCCTTGGCCGAACATCATGAAATGGACGAGATGATTGAAGAGCTGACTGCAACAGAATTGAGTAATCCGGGCTGGATTGCAATTGCCAAAAAGCTTTCCGAAAAAGTGCATCACCACTTAAAAGAAGAGGAACATGGTTTCTTCCAACAGGCAGGAAAAATTCTCGGTGAAGAGCAAAAGACCGCTTTAGCAGTGCAGTACAAGACTGAATATCAACGTTATAAAGACATGAAAAAAGATATGCTGGTACAAAGCTAAATTTTAACTTTAAATCGAATAAATGAAAAAGATGGCGCTACAGCCATCTTTTTTTATCCGGATTCATTTCTCCGAGGTATTTCTCCCAAAGGAAGCAAGCACAAGAATGAATGAAAATATTGAGTCAGTTGCCCAGATCCCAATCAGGCTTTATGCATTCCGTTCTGCAGCTCCTTGACGCGCGGCACGTACTGTCACACCGACAGAGGCTAGCATAATACACACCAGAGCGACCGCTTGCAGTATCGTGATTTTCTCACCCAATAACAGAAAACCGGTCAAAGCCGCTAAAGCCGGAGAGAGGCTGGACAGGGTGCCATAGCTCATTTTGTTTAAATGCTGTAAGGCTTTTAAATCGAGGGCATAAGGAATCGCGGTGGCCAGAATTGCAATCACAATGGCCTTGCCCCAATGTTGTGTATCAATCAATGCGGGCGCATTGTTGTAGAGACCAATCGGCAGCAGACACAACGCTGAAATACTGATGGCAATGGTCAGTGCATGCATGCCGATATTCTGCTGAACTACACGTTGGCCAAAGAAAATATACAGCGCCCAGCAGAAACCTGCCCCCAAGGCACAAGCTGCGCCCAACAGGTCAAAATTACTGCTGTTGGCCTGTCCCCATGGCACCATCAGCGCGATGCCCAAAATGGCCATCAATACCCAGATATAATCACTACGGTGTTTAATCGACAGTAGAGCCAGTCCCAAAGGGCCAATAAACTCCAGACCTACTGCAATGCCTTGCGGTAAACGACCAAGTGACAGATAGAATAAAATATTCATGACCCCTAAAGCCGCGCTATAGCAGAGTAAATCCCGCCATTTTAAAAAAGGCAAACGTGAAATTATTTTCCAAGAGCGGAACATGACGCAGACAATGATTGCAGCAAAACAGAGTCTTAAAATGGTGACAGTAATCGGATCCAGTACACTAAACAGCTGTTTGGCAAAAGATGCACTGATCTGGTACGAAGTCATGGACAAGACCATGAAGAATACGGCAAGAAGTTGGGCGTTTGGCATGGAAGCAGCTTCTACCCAGAGCGGGTGAAAATGAGAAATAGAAAGAAATGAAATTATAGCAAACTGGTTGATTTTTGCTGAGTAGGCCAGAGCAATATTTTGTGAATGCAACTTAAGTTTGGAGATAATCAATTTACATTTTAGCTCAATCAAATATGTGAAGTTTTAAATTCAAAATTAAACTTACCTCAGGTGTGGTTACAAATTAATCAATTTTTAATTTGATCTTATTTTTATATTTATTAAAATATCTTAGATCCCAATTTGGGGCAGCATTAAAATAACAATGAAAATAATAAGGTAGATAATAATGAAATTACGAATACTTTCTTGCGCCATTTTGGGCTGTATGCTTGCAGCATGTGGTAGCTCTGATAATTCGGATAATAATACACCAGTCCCTAGCCAACCGGCTCCGACCAATCCTGGTAATCCGACCAATCCTGGAACCCCGGGTGATGGAGCATCAGACATAGTGTCGGAATTCTACAACTATCAGTTCAACTTGCCGAATGCTGATACAGCAGACATGGAGTCGAAAAAACTTCTATTGGCCAGTCATAAAAATAAAATTACTGACGGCATATTATATGCGGATGATAACAGTGTCGTGGATACTGAATATAATATTGAGGAGAACATGGTGTTCCCGACTTATGTCACCGCTAAAGGGGTATTTCCTGCAGATCGGACCCGTACAGCATTCGGCTATAAGCTGGAAAAAGTACTGGAAAATACGACCACTCAATTTAAGAGTCGTCCTGTGACCCTACCGGAGAACAACATCAGTAATCATCGGCATATAGAGTGGTACGACCTGTCAGGAAAAGCATTAACTGAACGTACCAATATTGCTGTGGTGAAAATGTATGAGGATGCTGCAACCAGAGTGTTATTTAATAGTGATAATACGACAGCCGCTGACCGTAAATATTATAATGAGTTTGCAGCTAATTTTATTGATTTGCAGAAGGCGCGCACATTCCCGAATGGATCTAAATGTTTCCGTCTTCAGGCTGAACATCCGGAAGAAGAATATATTGAATTTGATCCGGAAACAAAAACTGACTATCGCACGCTGGCTGATTGGCAGGCACAAACGTCTGTCCAGGAGCTGGCAAAAATTATTCTAGATGAAACCATGGCTGGCTTGAAATATAAAAAGGCAGAATATAAAGATGCTGCTATGCAATATTACAAATATTTTGGTGCGATCGAATATCAAGGAGGAATTTATAACAGTGCGTTCTCGGAACATGGAGAACATATTGATCACAACGATTATGTTGCCCAATCACGAAAAGTGGCTTTAGACAAATTAAAGGAAAATGATGCCAGTCCTTTAATGATCAAATGGACAGAATACACTTATGATCAGCTTGCTTTTGCATGTGATGGCTATAATGTGACAGCAGCCACGGTATTAAATACGGCGATTAAAGACGCAACACCACGTTAAAATGATTCTAATAAAGCTATCTTAAATAAAGGCGCTATAGCGCCTTTATTTTTATTCAATGTTTTCGTCTTTGACTGGTCACCGTACAGCCAATTGAAGCACTAATAATCGTGGCCAGTGCCAGCCATTGTGTCCACAATAAAGTTTCACCCAGGAAGATAAAACCAGAGAGTGCTGCGATTGCAGGTTCCAGACTCATCAAAGTACCAAAACTCAAGGCGGTTAAATTTCGCAGGGCAATCATTTCCAGGGTAAAAGGCAGGGCGCTGGCCAGCACAGCCAGAGCCATGAAATATAACAGGCTGATGGGTTCAAATGTATGCGCAGGAATGCCAGCAAAAAGCGCAATTGGCATCAGCACCAGCATCCCGACCAACATGCCCAAGCACACGGTATGGTTGCCGGAAACCCCGGAAGGCTTTTGCCCAGCGACGATGTATAGCGCCCAACAGGCACCCGCACTTAGGGCAAATAGAATCCCGACCGGATCAAGTGGCTGTGCAGCCTGATCAAAGGGAAACAGCAGAATCAGGCCTAAAATAGCCAATCCGACCCAGACAAAATCAAATTTTTGCCGCGCATAAAACAGCGCCACACTTAAAGGGCCAATGAATTCAAAAGCAACCGCAATGCCCAGCGGCAAGCGATCAATCGACAGATAAAACAGCAGGTTCATACCTGCCAGGGCCAGACCATAACTGAGAATGGCCGGCCACTTGATCTGTCTGAAATGAATTTGCCAAATTTTAAAAATCAATGCCAAAATCACAGCACCCAAAAGCAGACGCATGGCTGAAACGGTCAGAATGGGAAACTGACCGAACAGATATTTGGCAAAGGAGCCACTGCTTTGCATACTGATCATCGCGATCAGGAGAATCAGTGGCGCTTGTACAATAGGTGCAATTTTAAAATTCAGCATAACTTAATAGGTTTCGATTTCTCGAAGAGCGGAAGAACAGTAAAGGCTGAAAAATAAAAACCTTAAAAAACAAAAAACCACAGCCCGAAAGCTGTGGTTTTTTCATATTGTTAAATTAGAACAGTACGCGTACGCGGATTGTTCCTTCAACTTCATGTAGGGTATCGAGTGCTTCTTTAGATGCAGTCGCGTCTACGTCCATCACCAGGTAACCGACATCACCTTTGGTCATTAAAGACTGGCCAGAGATGTTAATGCCATGTTCAGCAAACAGGTTGTTGATCTTAGAAAGAACGCCCGGCATGTTTTTATGAATGTGCAGTAAACGGTGTTTACCTTCAGTCAATGGCAGCGCAATTTCCGGGAAGTTCACTGCAGATAAAGTCATACCTTTATCTGAATAGGCAACGAATTTCTCAGCAACTTCCAGACCGATGTTGGCTTGTGCCTCCATGGTCGAACCACCCACGTGCGGAGTCAGGATCACGTTTGGAAGGTTACGCAGTGGAGAAACGAATTCTTCACCATTGGCTTTCGGCTCTTTCGGGAATACGTCTACTGCAGCACCAGCAATGTGACCAGACTTGATCGCATCTGCCAGATCTTCAATCACAACACATGTACCACGTGCTGCGTTCAGGAAGATTGCACCTTCTTTCATTTGCGCAAACTGTTCTTTGCCAAAGAAATTACGGGTAGATGGCAGATCCGGAACATGTAGAGTAACCACATCTGCATTGGCCAGTAATTCGCCCATAGAACCGACTTGACGTGCATTTCCTAAAGGTAGTTTTGTCACTGCATCATAATAGGTCACTTTCATGCCCAGGCTTTCAGCCAGTACAGAAAGTTGTGAACCGATTGAACCGTAACCAACGATACCTAAAGTTTTACCACGTGTTTCGAATGAACCGACAGCCGATTTGTTCCAGCCACCTGCATGTGTATCTGTTGATTTTTCAGGTACACGGCGCAGAAGCAGAATCGTTTCTGCCAATACCAGTTCAGCAACTGAACGGGTATTTGAATACGGTGCATTAAATACCGGAATACCGCGACGCATTGCAGCATCGAGGTTAACCTGGTTGGTCCCGATACAGAAACAACCCACAGCAATCAGTTTGTTCGCAGCTTCAAATACTTCTTCAGTCAATTGAGTACGGGAACGAATACCGACGAAGTGTGCATCTTTAATCGCTTCTTTCAGTGCTTCGCCTTCGAGCGCTGTTTTACGATAATCGATGTTGGTATATCCAGCTGCATTCAATGTGTCGATTGCGTTCTGATGAACGCCTTCTAACAGTAGAAAACGGATTTTATCTTTAGGTAGAGATAGATGTTGGCTCATTACGGCTCCGCTACAAAGGCCAAATTTAGTCGCGGTATAATAGCACAGGAAAAGGGCGGTTATACATTTCCTTGATGACAGTCACCTCAGGTATTTTGAGCAGATATATGATCAATGCTTATAATTCTGGTTGAATTAAATCTGTATTTTCAAAGGTATATTATCAAAATTGTCATTTTTCGCGGGAAACCCCAAAAAATAGCTTATAATATTGCGCCATGCTGTTTAAGCTCCCATTTTTGGTGCTTTAATCATCATGTTTCGCCTGATTTGTATACAGGCTTTTATGCCTAAAAAATATGCAAATAAACCAGCGAAGTCTCTCTTGTTTAAATCATGCTAGGTCTGCAAACGATGAATGCTCCAGTCGCTTTAACCCCTGAGTTATTGACCCAATTGACGGCAATTTTGGGTGAAAACCGTATTAAAACCGATACGGACAGCCTCCAGAATTGGGGTCGTGATCATACGAAACACTTTGATCCAAACCCATCGGTCATCGTTTTTCCTTCGACGACTGAACAGGTTCAAGACATCGTAAAATTGGCAAACCAGTTTAATGTTGCAGTCACCCCATCAGGCGGTCGTACGGGTCTGTCTGCAGGTGCAGTTGCAGCCAATGGCGAGATTGTGGTGAGCATGGACAAGATGAACCAGATTCTGGAATTCTTCCCGGCAGACCGGATGGTTCGCGTGCAGGCAGGCGTGGTAACTGAACAGTTGCAAAACTATGCTTCCGATCAGGGCATGTATTATCCAGTCGACTTTGCTTCTGCGGGCTCAAGCCAGATTGGCGGGAACATCGGCACCAATGCCGGTGGTATTAAAGTTATTAAATACGGCATGACCCGTAATTGGGTACTTGGCCTGACCGTGGTGACAGGTAAAGGTGATGTACTACGCCTGAACAAGGGCATGATCAAGAATGCAACCGGTTATGCGCTGCAACACTTATTTATTGGTGGTGAAGGTACACTGGGGCTAGTCACTGAAGCTGAAATCAAGTTGGAACGTCAACCGCAAGACCTGCAAGTGATGGTGCTGGGTGTCACTGATTTTGATGCAGTCATGCCCGTGCTTCATGCATTCCAGGCGAAAATTGATTTAACCGCATTCGAGTTTTTCGGTGAACTGGCAATGCAAAAAGTATTGGCCAATGGTCATGTACAACGTCCATTTGAAACTGAATGTCCATTTTATGTTTTGCTTGAGTTTGAAGCGCCGTTTGAGCCGATTATGGACAAGGCGATGGAAATTTTTGAGCATTGTATGGAACAAGGTTGGGTTCTGGACGGCGTTCTGAGCCAAAGTCTGGACCAAGTCGAAAGCTTATGGCGTTTACGCGAAGACATCTCTGAGTCAATCGCACCGTTTATTCCATACAAAAATGATATTTCAGTATTGATCACGCACGTTCCTGCATTTATTAAAGAAATTGATGCAATTGTTGCAGAGAACTATCCAGACTTTGAAATTTGCTGGTTCGGTCATATCGGTGACGGTAACTTGCATTTGAACATCTTGAAACCTGCCGATTTGTCTAAGGATGAATTCTTCGCTAAATGTCAGGTAGTAAACAAGTATGTCTTTGACACCGTGAAAAAATATGATGGTTCAATTTCAGCCGAACATGGCGTAGGGATGACCAAGAAGCCATACCTTGAATATTCACGTTCTGCGGAAGAAATCGAATATATGAAAGCCCTGAAACAAGTGTTCGATCCAAATGGTATTATGAACCCGGGTAAATTATTTGATCTTTAATCTGATCGGATTTTAAAAGTTTACAAAAGCGCATCGCAAGTTGCGCTTTTTTTATCAAATGAAGCGTAAAACTCTGTCCTTCAGAGCAGAGATATAAGCGACACGACATAAAATGTCGTTTTAAGAATTGCCCAACATAGGGTATAGAGAAAAAATTGTTAATATAACCACATGAAAACACTTAAATTACGCATAAAAGACAAACATTGCAAGGTGCTAGACCAATTGGCATCTGAGGTGAACTTTGTTTGGAATTATGTCAATGATTTAGGGTTTAAGCATCTAAAAAGAAAAGGTGAATTTCTATCAGCTTATGATGTTGCCAAATACACCAAAGGCGCATCGAAAGAATGCAATCTACATAGCCAAACCATTCAGGCTGTTACAGAAGAATTAATCACTCGAAGAAAACAGTTCAAGAAAGCAAAGCTGAAATGGCGTGTGAGCAATAAGAAATCAGCGAGAAGATCACTTGGTTGGATTCCTTTCAAGAAAGTAGCAATCAAATACGCTGATGGATATGTTCAGTACGGCAAGCATCAATTCAAGTTATGGGATAGTTACGGATTAAGTAAATACAGCGTGAGAACAGGCTCATTCGTTGAGGATAGTCGTGGACGGTGGTATGTATGCCTTGTAGTGGATTCATCTAAGCAAAATAAACCTACTGCAACTAAAGCGATTGGTATTGATCTCGGTTTAAAAGACATTGCCACCTGTTCTGATGGTACTGTGATTTCAAATCCTAAGTTCTATCGGAAATATGAACAGAAATTAAGTATTGCTCAACGAGCCAAGAATAAAAAACGTGTACGTGCATTACACGCTAAAATTGCCAATTGTCGTAAAGATCATTTGCATAAGGCAAGCACCATGCTTGTGAGAGAAAATGCACTGATTGTTGTTGGCGATCTGAGCGCGGGTAAACTTGTAAAAACTAAAATGGCAAAATCTGTTTTAGATACAGGTTTTTCAGCATTCAAAACAATGCTCAAGTATAAATGCGAGAACGCAGGGGCAATGTTTGAAGAAGTAAGTAAGAGATTCACAACCCAAATCTGTTCGTGCTGTGGTGAGATCACTTCTAGCAGTCCGAAAGGTAGAGCAGATTTGCGAATAAGAGTATGGGAGTGTGAATGCGGAAGTTCCAATAACAGGGACGAAAACGCAGCTAAGAACATACTTGCGCTTGGGCATAAGCGTCTAGTAGTAGGAATCACCTCCGTTTCAGGGAGGTGAGGATGTCAATGCTGTGTAAATGGGGTTACATAGTCTAAATAGCGTTAAGCTGAAAAGCGCGGCATGATAAATTTGTATAATAAGGATAATCTGGGTTAAACGATATGTTACGGTTATTAGCGGTTACAACTTTAGGTCTGGGTATGATGATGTCGGGTTGTACCACTACCCAGCAGGTGATTGCAAAGGTACAGTCGTCTTCGGACACGCCTTTGGAACAGGTTTTACAATTAAGAACGGATTTACGCAAGGAACTGGCAACGGTTGAATTACGGCAGTTCTTTGACAAGGTAGAGTCGCCCACGATTGGACAGGTCAAAGTCACTGAAACCGGTTTAATGGATGATTCGGTACATTCGGTACAGACCATTTATTATTTTAAACGGGAAGATAACAGCTGGATGCTGCAAAATACCGAGAAATTGTATCGTTGTGCACGAGGTTCAAATACCAAGACTTTCCAGAAAGCGGTCTGTCCTTAATAGTGTTTGATCTTTAGGTGAATTTTGGTTAAAAGCGTATCTAGATGATGCGCTTTTTTGTTTTTGGGGTTTATAAGAATGAATATTTTGATTGTGGGGAACGGATTTGATTTGTCGCACTATTTACCGACGAAGTACGATCATTTTATGGATGTGATGGAGGCAATTGAAAATAAGAATACTGGTGGAAAGGCCCCAAACTTAACAATTCATACAGTGCAAGAATGGATGGATATACTCGATGACATGTTCCTAAAAAATAAAAATCCTGATTCGTTTAAGTTCGATATGAGCTTTAATGAGTTATTTTTAAAAATAAGAGATATTAAATTTATAGATAAAACAAAAGAGTATTATTTAGTAGATAAAATTAATTTATCCGCTAAAAATGTATTAAAGATCCAATATAGATTGGAACTGAATTGTTGGTATCAGTATTTCAAGGATCATGTTAGAGAAGTTAAAACTTGGATTGATTTTGAAAATAAAATTGATGAGGCATTGAGAGTAGTTGCAAGATTTATTGAGAATATAGAAGAAAAAATAGAAAAAGTTGGAAGTTTTTCTCCGGAAGTTTATTTCTCTGGAGACAGCAATGAATGGCAAATTTTTTTGACCAGAGAAAACTGTAATATTCTAGAAAAATTAGGAATCTTAGAATCTGGCTACTTTATTGATGAAATAGATAATGATGAATCTGGACATACCTATACAAATATACATAAGGTTAATGATTCAGATATTGGGGATTTTCGATTCTATATAAAAGATGAAAATATCCAATTTTTATTGGGTTATAAGAAATTTAATAGTGACACCCTAATAAATAATTTAGTAAAAAATTTAGAAGAATTTATAGAAATATTTAATTTATATTTAGAACTGATAGTTAATAAAATTAATTCGAATAACAATATTCAAATTTCCTCAGATGACTGGATTAATCCAGATAAAATTTATTCATTTAACTATACTAATACATATCAACGTATCTATAATTCGATTGAAGTTGATTACTTACATGGGAATCATGGAGACTTTCAAAATATAGTTTTAGGTATCTCACAGTTAGAAGATGAATCACTTAAAAAGCTAAAAGCGTACGGTTTCACCAAATATCATCAAAAATTATTTAAAGATACTCATTATTTATTTTTAGATGAATATAAAAAAAAGTTGAAAGATACTTTAGAAAAATATAAAAAACATAAAAGTCATAATTATCCAAACAATCAAATTGAACAAGAACGAGAAGAGCATTTTTTAAAGATAATGAAGTTAGATTTAAATTTTAATATTTGGGGTCATTCATTAGATGTTTCGGATAAGGATTACATTCTTGATTTATTTAGTTTAAACGATGATATCGATCGTAACGTTAGAGTTGGAGTCTATTATTTTGATAAGCTGGCTAAATTTTCTCTCCTAAATAATCTTTTAGCAATTCTTGGAAAGGATAAAGTAGAACAGTGGATGAAAAATGGTTGGCTTCAATTTAAACTAAACCCTGAAATAAATTTTCAGATCAAAGAAAGAGTAGCGTTAGAGGAGTTATCCTAAAACTATTAAAAGCAAATCTGCTAAAATTCCTTCTTTCTATTTTAGATAAAGCTCATTCTGCTTCATCAGGCAGACTGACAATAAAAACTCCCATGCAAAAAATCCAAACCCAAAAACTGACCCGTGCCACACTCATGTTCCCGCTGGCACTGGTCTTGTTTGAATTTTCCGTCTATATCTGTAATGACCTGATCCAACCAGCCATGCTATCGATTACCCGTGATTTTGGGGTAAGCAGTTCATGGGCGCCATCCTCCATGTCCTTTTTCCTGTTAGGTGGGGCATTTGTTGCAGCGATCCTGGGGCCATTATCCGATCGTCTTGGACGTAAAACCGTGCTCTTGGGCGGCGTGGCATTTTTCACAATTAGCTGTCTGGCAATTTTACTAACACCCAATATCGAAAGCTTTTTATTCCTGCGTTTCTTACAAGGCTTTGGACTGTCCTTTATTACCGCCGTAGGTTATGCCGCCATTCAGGAAAGCTTCGAAGAGCGCGATGCCATCAAAGTCATGGCACTCATGGCCAATGTTTCTTTACTGGCGCCATTGCTCGGGCCGGTACTGGGTGCCTTTATGATTGATCATATCTCCTGGCATTGGGGCTTTATCGGCATTGCATTTCTGTCATTTTTAAGCTGGTTTGGCCTGAAAGCCAAAATGCCAAACCTGAAAGTCAGTGTTCCGAAGCAGCCGTTTAGCTATATTCTGGATGACTTTAAACAGGTTTTAAAAAATAAACGCTTTGTGATTATGACCGCGGCACTACCTTTGGTCAGCCTGCCGTTGATGTTGTGGATTGCCTTGTCACCCGTGATTCTGGTCGAGCAGTTTGGATTCAGCAGCGTGCAATATGGTCTGGCACAGTTTCCGGTCTTGGGCGGCTTGATTATCGGTAATCTGGTTTTGCTAAAAATCATCGACAAAATGCCGCTGGGGAAAACTGTACTCTTGGGTGTGCCATTGATGCTGTTTGGTACAGGCTTATTAATACTCGGTCTGTTTATTCCAGATTATTTTGTGCATTGCCTGATTATCGGCACCACCTGTATCAGCCTTGGTGAAGGCGTAAGTTTCTCGGTGCTGTACCGTTTTGCACTGATGTCTTCTGAAGTGTCCAAAGGTACGGTGGCTGCTACGGTTTCGATTATCCTGATGCTGAGCTTTTTCGTGGTGATTGAAGCAGTTCGAATGGCTTATGAAGCCTATGATATTTGGGCCTATTGCATCGCATCTTTCATTTTGATTGCATTGTGGTTTACTTTGCCGCGTCTGAGCTTAAAGCAGATTATTTCTGAGCGGAAGGTGAGAGGGGAGTTTTAAAGCTCCTCCTTTTATAAAGGAAGGCTATATCCTCTCTCTAACTTTCTCTCAGAGGGAGAGAGGATTTTAATATCTATTGAAGCTCAGCGACTGGCTGCTCTAGTTTCTTTAATTTCAGATCAAACAAAAATGGCCCAAATGGCAAAATTGAAGCGATCAGGCCCATCAAAAACATGCTGAGCGACCATTTTTGCTTTTCACAGACCGCAAATAACACCACTAAAAACAGCACAAATAGTACGCCATGCCCCATACCAACATATTTCACTAAGATCGGATTATCCATCATGTATTTCACGGGCATCGCGATAAATAAAAGTAGCAGAAATGAAATCCCTTCAAACAAACCGACCAGACGTAAAGTTTTGATGTTCATAAGACATACTGATTTAATTAAATTAACCCTGAGTGTACCCAATATAAATTGAAGATTAAATCTTAAAAATAAAAATATATTCAATATTTATAATGAGTTATAACCGAGTAAAGCAGTTGGTTATTTAGTTTCACGATACTATTATTGATGGCATAACTGCAAAAAAACTTTAAGTTTTCCGACAATAAACTGATCTATTTCAAGAGCAAAAAAGTTATTTAGATGCCAACTCTAAAGAAAATTTCATGAAAAAAGACGAGCAGATAGCCCGTCTTTTTCTTTTTATATCTACACTAATCTGTTTAGATCACACCACATGCAATGCGGTCGCCACCACCACCTAATGGTAAGGGGTTGTCAGAATAGTTGTCGCCGCCGGCATGAACCATAATGGCACGACCCTGAAGATCTGCCAGTTTCAAACGTGGTGCAAGCAGGGTGACACGGGCAGTACCGTCAGTATTGACTTTTAATGCAGGCAAATCACCGAGGTGACCGGTCACCGGCGTACCATGATTGGGTGACTGGTTCGGATTGTAATGACTACCGGCAGCCAGTGCTGCACCCATCTTGCCATCTTTCATGGCGGGTGCACATGAACCATTTTCGTGAATATGGAAACCTCGCTCACCGGCAGGGAGCTGTTTCAGGTTGGTACGTATCACCAGACCGGCTGGACTGTCACTGAGTAATACGGTGCCAATCTCTTGACCTATCCCCTCAGCGGTTACTGCATTTACAGTCACGGCTCTGACCAGTTCATTCGATGGAGAAGTCGAGGCGCAACCTGTGAAAAGTGCAGCACTGAGCGCACAAAGTGTCGTAATTTTAAACAATGAAGACATGGTATTGGCATCCTGATCTTTATTCTGTTTTGTAAATCTATTGAAACAGAGCAAGATCAGAAGCTCTATATAGAATCAGTACTTAAATGTTTTGTTTTGTTTAAGTCGACTCAATTTGTGCTTTAAGGTGCTTTGGGCGGTGTGTCTTCGGTCTGCGGATCGATGTCATGTGCCATGGTGGCTTTAGGCATCATTAAGGGTTCATTCAAATTACTTTCATGTAACCATTCACGCCAAATTGCCAGCAAGACTGCAAGAATCACTGGACCAATGAAGACGCCGACCAGACCAAAACTGGCAATACCGCCCAGAACACCAAACATAATCAACAGGAATGGAATTTGTGTTGCGCCAGAAATCACCAGTGGACGAATTACGTTGTCGGCCGTACTGACAATACAGACGCCCCAAGCCATCACCCCAATCGCCTCAATCGTCTGTCCCTGTGAAAAGAGCCACAGTGATACTGCACTATAAGCCACTGGTGGGCCGAAAGGAATCAGGGCGAAAATAAAGGTCACAATGGTCAAGACCATCGGATTCGGTACACCCGCGACAAAATAACTCAGACCTGCCAATAAAGACTGGGCAATTGCAGTCAAACCAACGCCATAGACCACCGCACGTGTAGTGGCAGAAATGGTAGAAAAATAATGATGTACACGTGGCCCGACCACCATCTCAAAAGCTTTACGCACCTGATTTAAAATGGTCTGACCATCACGGTAGAAAAAGAACAGCGAAAGTATCGCAAAACACAATTTAAAGATATTTTTACTGACTTCATTCAATACCACTTTGCCGTAATTCAGATGACCTTGAATCCAGCTCGAGATCGATAGCGCGATACTGTTTGGATCGGTATTGATTTCATTTAAAGTTCGGCTAATTTCCTTGCCGACAATCGGAAGGCCACGAATAAAATCCGGTACATCCAGATGACCGGAAAAGACCTGTCGCTGCAATTCAAAATACAGATTACGACCTTCATGCTGCAACATAAAAATGGCGAAGATAAATGGCAGACCAAACACCAGAATCACGGCCAGAATCATCACGGTTGCACTCAGCGTTGGCCGATTGCCGCACATGCGTAACACCGACTGATACAAGGGCCAAGTCATATAGGCGATAATCGCTGCCCAAACTACAGGGATGATGAAATATTTGAGTATATGAAAACTCAAAAAAATCAGGATAAAGAACAATCCAAATAATAAGACTTTTTGTAATGTAGGCGCGTACTGTTGCACTGAATTTAATGGCTCATTTTTTAGGTCGTGTTCAGGCATATTAACTGAAAAAAAAGCGATCGAAAATGACGGCTTGGTAAGTAGCGTGATTATTTTCCCAAAGCAGTGTTAGGATTCAGCGGACTGGCTTAAAACCACTGACTGGGATCATCGATAATGGCATTCAGCACCGGTTGCCATTGATCCTGTAATTCCCGATAGATTTTTTGAGGTTTATCAAAGACTGACAGACCTTCCATAGCCAGACGGCTATAAGGTGCACGTTCTGAAATCCAGGCCACCGGCTGCTGGTCGATCTTGTCAAAAAACTGCTGTATGTCCTGATTACTGGCTGCATTCGGTTTGGTACGGTTGGCCAACAGTAAAATTTCAACCTTGCCTTTACGAATCCGCTTAATGTCCTGCAAATGCTTGAGAAAACGGCGGGTCGAATCAATATCAAAAAATGAAGGCTGGATCGGAATAATAATCGCATGCGCTTCACTGATCAGCTGCTCGGCATGATCTTCAGTCAACGCTCCCGGTGCATCAATGATCAGATACTCAATCTGCTTCGGTGCATCACCAATGGATTTGTGATTGCGCCAGTCCAGACTTTGAATCGGCATGGCCTGTTCCGGACGTTGCTTGAGCCATTGCAATGCCGATTTCTGGTTATCGGCATCGGCCAGCGCCACCTTATAACCTTTTTGTGCGAGTGCTGAGGCTAGACTAATCGCTGTCATGGTTTTGCCACAACCGCCTTTCTGATTCGCAACTAAAATTGTTTTCATGACTCAAGGTGATTTTATTCTGTTCCTGCCTAGCATATCATTCTTTTCAAGCGTACCAATGGCTGATGTTTTCAACTTCAGTCGAATGTTGTGCTGAAAAAATAAAGTAAATTAGGAAGATTGAATGTCCATATGGATGGCCATGCTGATTGGCACATGTATCGGGGTGGTGCTGACCACCATTATTTTAAGTCAGACACGCAATGGACGCATCAAGGCTGAATATGAGCAGTATATTGCCGAGCTGGAGCTAGAACATCAGCAGGCATTGATCGCCGCGCAAAAACGCAGTGTCAATACCAGCAGGGCAGTCCTGAAAGGCAAAATGGCGGAACAGCTCGCACCGATCATGCCGGAATTTCAATATCTGCCCAGTGATGCCAAGTTTCTGGGCGATCCTGTCGATTATGTGGTCTTTGATGGCTACAGCGATTTCAGAGACGGCGAAGGCGAAGCAGAGGATATTGAAGTGGTATTGATTGATATCAAAAGTGGTGGAGCACGTCTGACCAAAGGTCAGCAAGCGATTGCCCGTGCAGTTCAGGAAGGGCGGGTGCGTTTTGAAACCATCCGGATTGATTTCGATGATTGAGCACGACCAAGGAAAGAATAAGAAATTATGCAGAAATTACTGATCACTGCGCTGCTGTTTATGCTTGGACTGTGGGTCTGGAATGAGTTTTTTCGTGCGATCCCACATCTGGAAGAACGAGGTGTCTTGAAAAACTTTTCGGTAAAGCCGATTCAACCCATCTCAGCTACATTTACTGTGCATGATAAACGTTTCGTTAAACCGAATCGTCGTGTCTTGCATCAGGCCAGCCCTATGGTTGGACATTTTAATGATCTGGCCTATGTCAGTAATATCGATGTGCTGTTGCTCAGCCAGTCACTGCCAGCCATGCAGGCAACATTAGTATTTGATCAAGCAAAACGCTGTTATCAAATCGAGAAACAAATCAGCCAGGCTGAAGCTGAATTTCTCAGCACGCATGTCCAGCATTTTAGTCTGATCGCTGCCAACGAGAAAATTGCCAATCAGATTCGCAGGCTAAAATCAGGGCAGAAGATTACACTCAGCGGTGATCTGGTCACAGTACATTCAGGAAGCACGGGACAGGAATTTCAGGTGGGTACAGGCTCGGAATATCATGCCCATTGTCAGTTGCTGCGTGTGACTCAGTTGCAGCAACATTAACGGCAAAACGAAAATAAATTAGCCTTGCGGTTTACGCAGTCGAGCCAGCAGCATACGCTGGCCAATCTTCGGAATCCCTGTGGCATTGATATAATTCAATTCTTCAATTTCAAAACCAGTTTCCAGTAAGGCAGTTTCAATATCCCGGTTTAAATGACAGCCATCTGCGACTTTCTTCTGAATCGGGGTGAGTAAATGCTGCAGGCGCTGGATATTTAAATTTTGTCGATTCAGCACATGTTCGACCACATGCAAGTGACCGCCCGGTTGTAGCACACGATAAATTTCACGCAAACTTTGGCCGAGGTCAGCAATACTACACAGCGTCCAGGTCGAGACCACATGTTCTAGACTATGTTCTGCAAAAGGCAATGCTTCTGCACTGGCCTGAATATGTTCGACCTGAAAAGCAGCCTGCTGGATGCGCGCTTCGGCCAGCTTGAAAATAGCCGGATTGGGTTCTACGGCATAGACCAGATCTACTTCTTGATAGAAAGGCAGATTCAGCCCTGTACCAAAACCAATTTCCAGTACTTCACCAGAAATGTTCAAAAGCAATTCACGGCGTAAATCCATCAAGGACGGCGTTTGCATCACCTGATTTAAAAGGTGCGGAAAGATGTGTTGTTGATAAAGTTGATACGGCATTTGGGTTGTTTTAATTTAATCTGAATGTATTTTAGCTTAACTGAAAAATACAATATTCGGGAATGCCCAAGCTGACTAAATACACCCAGTTTGTTACCAAGTTCAACTGTTTATTCATTAAAAAATACGTAAGATCAAGGAAGATATCCTTAAAACGTTTGATCAACTCGATTAGGATTAGATTAAAAATGATGTTCAAACACTTTAAACATTATGCTTTGTTGGCCGGTTTGTTGCTGCCTATTTCCAGCTATAGCTCGGTCGATCACAATATTGCCAAAGGTTTGCCACCTGTGGTCAAAGGACAGTCGATTTCCGTCTTGCAGCCTTTTAAAGGTGATTTCCGTATTTTGGGTTCCAAAGTCTATAGCGCTGATCCGCAGGCCAAATTCTCTCCAATTGATTATGCGGTGAGTTGGGGTCTGTTTGCTGAACCTGAAATTGCCCGACATATTAGTGTCAATCAATATGACCGTTATCTGAACTGGAAAATGGATCGGGTGCCCGTGCCGGTAGAACAAGCCAAGCAGATGGTGTCCAATATGCATATCATTCCGGCCAATCCTGAAATTGCCAAGGCCATTAAAAAGGTAAAACGTGGTGATCTGGTGCGTATGCAGGGTGAGCTGGTTGAAGTGCGTGATAAAGATCTGGTCTGGACATCGTCTTTAACTCCGACCGATACCGGTGATGGCGCCTGTGAGGTATTCCGTGTCAGTTCAATTCAGTGGATTGAAACGGTTGGGAAAAGCTAAATTAAAATTTGCTATTTAGATGCCTATATAAAACCGCTTTTATGAGCGGTTTTATATATTGATAAACTGCTTATTTAGCAGTTAAAGCCTGACCTTCAAATGCAATGCCATCCCAGCCATTTTGCATAAACTGGCGGATATTCGGATGATCGCTGGTTTGAGGCGTCGTTTGTACAGCTGCATAGTGCTCGGCAAACAGGCTTAAGGTTTGGGTCTGATCCAGCCCATTGAGTCGTGCAAAGGCAAAAACTTTGGCGCTGCCTTGGTTTTCAGTGGTCGCATTGCTCTGCTGGCCATTTTTAAATGCAGTCGGGGTATGGGTATAACGCGCTTCGATATAGGCAATCACATCTGCAAATTTTGCCTCACCTGCGGCCAATTGTGCCAATAAATCTTGTGCCATGCTGTTTTCCCTTTGCAATCAATAAAAAATCGATACGATGAATATAGCAATTTTCTTGCGAAGTTCCATGGTATTTAATAAGTTTTCAGTTCAAGATAATCATGAAAATGATTCATAATTAATTTGAAATTTCGGATCAAATCAACTGGATCAATAAATAGAATAGGAACGTATATGGGCTGGCTTTGGGTGGCAATCGGTGGGGCAGTGGGTGCCAGTTTACGGTATGCAGCAGGGCTCTGGTTGCTAAAACCACAGATGCAATTTCCTTGGCCGACTTGGTGGGTCAATATTCTGGGCTGCTTATGTGCAGGGATCTTTTTTGCCTGTAGCCAAAAATATCCAATGCTGCAACAGGAAGCACGTCTGTTTTTAATGGTGGGGATACTGGGCGGATTTACCACATTTTCCAGTTTTGGTCTGGAAAGCTTTCAGCTCTTGAAACATGGCGCTGTAGGTTTAGCTCTATTGTATGCGCTGTCGAGTGTAATTGTTGGAATTATCGTTCTGGCGCTGGGTTTTTACTTGACTTCACTGGCTTTGAGTCAAAACTGAAACAGACATAAAAAAGTCAGGAAACTGGAGGTTATTTCCTGACATAAACCACGATTTGAAGATCAAGATAATCGACGGTTTTTAGTTTTAGCCACGTTTAAAGCGGCCAAAACGTTTATTAAAGCTTGCCACGCGACCTTCATTGCTGGTTTGACGCTGCTCGCCAGTATAGAAGGGATGAGAAGCACTTGAAATATCAAGCGTGACATAAGGATATGTTTTACCTTCATATTCTTTAGTCTGGCTAGAGTTCATTGTGCTGCCAATCACAAAATAAGTATTGGCATTGGTATCATGGAATAACACTTCACGATACGCTGGATGAATATCTGGACGCATATATAATTCCCTTATGATTCTTAATGAAATGTTATAATATAACATTTGGTATTTCAAGTCATTTAGAGTTACAGCGTGTAAGCCTTTGGGGTCAAAATTAACCTCGACTCGGCACCAGTTCTTCAAATACATCACTCAGATCATCATGAACTTTTAAATGAATCAGGTTCCAGTATTGTCCTGAAATTGTCCGGTTCACCATGAGCGTATCTGGAGATGGCTTAAACACATCCCAATATTTTAGAGAAGGTTTGAGCAACTCCATGCCATCATGATGGGCCGAGTTTTCAGCAAAATCATAATGGGTGACCAGTGGACGCATCAGAACTTCCAGCCATTGTTCATACAATTCAGTCGGGAATTTTCCGGTTTCAGTCAAGGAATGCAGCGCATCTAACTGTTGCTCAATCACGGGAATATTCTTCTCGCGTGCGGCATGAATAAGTTCCCGGAAATGCCCAATCACTTCAGTCGAAAGAGTCTTAACGCCACCATAATCATAAACAATCACAGAGCCATCTTCACGAAAGGCAAAGTTGCCCGGATGCGGGTCACAGTGAAAGCGTTTCAGATAAAAAATTTCCTGACCAATCGCACGCAGCAGACGGCGCCCTAAGGCATTGCGGGTTTCCTGTGGCCAGGTGCTGGCGGTTTCAATACTTTCTCCCATTTCCTGACTCAAGGTTAGAATATGCCGTGAAGAATATTCATGAAAAACCTGTGGAATCACAATTTTATGATCCAGTGACTCATGGAAAGCACGGGCAACTTCCAGGTTCTGAGCTTCAATTTCATAGTTGAGCTCATTGTCCAGACTATGCTGAATTTCTTTAAATAACTGATCCTGAAGTTTACGGTCAATCTTTAAAACGCCCATCATACGGAGCGCCAGACGTACCTGTTTCAGGTCACTTTCACAGGCTTCATCGACCCCCGGATACTGCACCTTGACCACCACTTGCTGGCCATTGGGTAAAGTGGCTTTATGTACCTGACCAATCGATGCAGCGGCAAAAGGCTGTTCATCAAACTGTTGGAATAATTGCTGTAAAGGTTTGCCGAGTTCCTTTTCAATTTGCGCCTGAATGTCCTTAAATGGCATGGGCGGTGCCTGACGTTGCAATTTGGCAATGGCTTTGGCAACTTCGGGTGGAAAAATATCTTTATATTGCGAGGCGATCTGACCAACTTTCATGACCGCGCCTTTCATTTCTCCCAAGGTATCCGCGATTTGTATACCAATATCCTGAAATAATTTGCTGCGCGCAGTATTTTTTTGCTCTTCGTCGGCAGTTAAATTTTTAATTGAATTGGATAGGGTTTTACCTGCAATACTTGCGGTCATTCCGGCAAGTTTCATAAAGCGACGACCGGGTGTGCTAGCCGTTTTTGCCATGCGAGATTCCTTGAAACCAACAATTATTTGATGTATTTGATCATAGGTGACAAAGATTCAATTGCCTAGATTTAATTGTAGAGGTTGTGTTGTGATTTTCTTTAACTTCTCCATCTTTAGTGCATGATCTTTGATTTATCAGAAGATTTTTATTCCTCTCCTGTACTTAAACCCAAACAAGATTCCTGAATACATCATTGTTTTAGGTTAGGCTGCATAATCATACTAAAGGTTGTTTTAATCCCAAAAGTATAAATAAAACAACTCGCAGTAATGAAGAAAATTCAATGAAAGTCTATCGATATTTTACTGCTCAAGATGATGTGCATTTTTGTGTGCGTATCACTTAAACCTTAAATACATAATCTAAGCTAGATGATTCACCCACCATGCGCTTTAATGGCACGGAGGTGATTGTAGAGCCGCTGCTGATCAAAGATGTGATAGACGAATCAGAGATTTCCAAAGGATTAAAAAATGCACTGGATCCTGAATCGCAGCGCATTTTCCAGCTTGAATTAATCGGCTGAACGCATTGAGTGGTCGAGACTTAAACGTTTATTGTTGCCATATAAACGAGCTAATAAAAGTACACAGGCCACGCTCAGACCCACAATCAGGCCAACCCAGACACCGGCTGCGCCCATGTCGGTAAAGCGGGACAAATACACCCCGACCGGGAAGGCAATCACCCAGTAAGCCAGCATGGTGATCCACATAGGGCCTTTGGTGTCCTGCATCCCACGCAGACAACCTGCTGCACTGATCTGCCAGCCATCCATCAGTTGATAAGCAATCGCAAACAGAATCAGATAGACCGCGATTTGGGTCACGATCATATCCGAGGTGTAGAGCGCCACGATTTCATTACGGAACGCCCAAAGCAAAATCATGGTCAGGATTGCCAGAATAGTGGCCGTAATCAGGCCGAGATATTGCACTTTACGCATTGCCTGCCAGTTCTGCTCGCCATAATAGGTGCCGACCCGAATGGTCAGGGCAATCGCCAGTGACATTGGAATCATAAATAGCTGTGAGGTCACTGAAATGGCAATCTGATGCGCCGCAACAATGGTTTCTCCCAAAGGGCTGAGCACGATCGCCGCAGTACTAAAAATACTAACCTCAAAGAAAATCGCCAGTCCGATCGGCAGGCCAAGCTGCAAGATGCGTTTCATCCATTCCGGGTTGATTTTTTCCCAATGAGTAAACGGCTGGGTGCGTTGATAGGCTTTATTCTTAAAAATATACAGTGCCAGAGTAATGACCATTAACCACTGTAAAATTGCCGTAGCAAAACCACAGCCGGCACTACCCAAGGCTGGAACAGGGCCAATTCCATACATAAATACATAGTTCAGTGGAACCAGCAATACCAGTGCCAATAGGCTGATGACGGTCACCGGACGTGGATGACCAATCGCTTCTGAATAGCCACGTAAGGCGGCATACATAGTCACTGCCGGCATACCAAAACCAATTGCATGCAGGAATAAACCGGCTTTAGGCTGCAAGCTTTCCGGTACACCTAAGATTGGTAAAGTCGCTGGCAACAGCTGCAAAATCAGGCCAGCAATAATCCCCAGAATCAGGGCCACCCAAAGTGACTGACGGGCAATGGTGGCAATTTTTTCAGGGGTACGTGCGCCATTCGCTTCAGCCACCAAGGGTGTCGTGGCAATCATGATGCCGCTAAACAGCAGCATCACCGGAATCCATAGACCCACCCCGACTGCAATTGCTGCAAGATCGGTCGCAGACAGATGACCTGCCATAATGGTATCAATCAGGCCCAAACCTGCCTGGGAAAATTGGGTCACCAGAATAGGTAACATCAGATGAAACAGTTTTTTTAATTCAAAACCAAAGGTCGTAACCGGTGTAACATTCGACACAAAAATTACTCATCGTGATCATGTGCTTAAATAGAGGGGTTTAGCGTTGTAAAGTGAGAAGCACACCAATAAAAATTACTCCGCCGCCTAAAAGACGTTGCCAGTTAATCGGCATTTTTTCGTTGCCCAATAAACCCAGATGATCGACCAGCATCGACATGGCCATCTGACCAAAAATAATCAGGCCGCTAAGCACCAGAAAGCCAAGTTTGGGGGCTGCATAAATGCTCATGCTAATCGCGTAGACACCCACGATGCCCCCAAGCCATAAATACCAGGGAACATTCATTAATTCCTGTACACCGGGTTTGGGATTGGACTGAAAAAGTACAATCACAGCGAGCACTATTGTACCAATCAAAAAGGAAAAAAATGCAGCTTGCATAGGAGAATATAAATATTCTTTCAGTTGCGTGTTAATTGCGGTTTGAAGCGTCAGCAAAACACCAATTGCAAAGACTAAAGGAAGTAAAATAATCAGTTGAGAAGATATTTTCATAATTTTAACTGTCTAATTCTATTTGAGTTTTTAGATATAACCCGGTGATCATTTTAATTTTAGCAGTGTTGCTGCCGAGTCATGTTAAAATTCAGCTATATCTTGTAGTCGTTTTTGAGTAGTTCTTTGGCTGAATTGAATCCTGCTGTTATCCCATTGTCTTTATATATTCATATGCCATGGTGCGTGCGCAAATGTCCGTATTGTGACTTTAATTCGCATGCTGTTCCTGATGGTGAATTATCACTGGAACTAGAACAGGAATATTTACATGCCTTGGTTGAGGATTTTAAAACGCAGTTCGATTTTGCCCAAGGCCGCCAGATTCATAGTGTGTTTATTGGTGGCGGTACGCCGTCGCTGATTTCTGCTCAAGGCTATCAATGGCTATTTGATCAGTTGCAAGCCATTATTCCCTTTGCAGAAGGCTGTGAAATTACGCTGGAAGCAAATCCCGGTACGGTAGAGCATGACCCATTTGCAGGTTATTTGCAGGCCGGCATTAACCGTTTGTCAATTGGGGTACAGAGTTTTAATACTGACCATCTTAAACGCTTGGGTCGGATTCACAGCAATGAAGATGCGATTTCTGCGATTGGATTGGCGCGTGAAGCAGGCTTTCAACGAATTAATGTCGATTTAATGCATGGCTTGCCTGAGCAGACTTTAGATCAGGCCTTGCATGATTTAAAACTTGCGGTAGAAAATGGCGCGACACATATTTCCTGGTATCAGCTGACGATTGAACCGAATACGGTATTTTTCCGTACCCAACCTATTCTACCGGTAGATGATGTACTTGAAGAGATTCAGGAGCAGGGCGAAATTTATCTCAAAGCTCAAGGCTTTATCAATTATGAAGTTTCTGCCTGGCGTAAAGAACTACCTTCAGCGCATAACCTGAATTATTGGCAATTCGGCGATTATCTGGCGATTGGTGCGGGTGCACATGGCAAAGTGACTCAACCTGATGGCGTATATCGTTTCCAGAAAACCCGCTTACCTAAGGATTACTTAGCCAAAGTACCTGCTGAACATTTGCAGTTTAAGCGTATTGAAGCTGAAGAGATGCCATTTGAGTTTATGATGAATGCGCTACGCTTAAATCAGGGCGTAGAGGCTAAATTTTATATCGAGCGTACTGGTCAAAGTTTGGATACTTTACAAGATTTATTAAGCTCTTTACGTAAAAGAAAATTAATGATCGATGACCAAAACCGGCTTGCATGTACCGAGCAGGGGCATATCTTCTTAAATTCGGTACTGGAAGAATTTCTTTAACTGATTTTTATTTTCTGAACATTTTTCAAAGACCTTCATAAATCTATATGAGGGTTTTTTATTGTGCAGATTTTACCAGATCAGGAGTTTTTAGCTTGGCATAGAGCACACCGGTTTTTAAATCAAACAAATAAGCTTTAAAAGCTAGAGTTGAATAAGAGAAATTACAAGCACAAAAAAAGCACTCTAAGAGTGCTTTTTTTCAATATCTTGCTTCTAAATTATAGAGCAACGATATTTACAGCTGTAGGGCCTTTTTGACCTTGAGCTACGCTGAAAGAAACCTTTTGGCCTTCAACTAAAGTTTTGAAACCTGAACCAGTGATTTCGCTGAAATGAGCAAAAACGTCTGGACCTGATTCTTGTTGAATGAAACCGAAACCTTTAGTTTCGTTGAACCATTTTACTGTACCGTTAACTGTATTAGACATAATGTAACCTATTGAATCGTATGAATTTATAGCCAAAATTTCAGATGACTAACTGTAACTTTGAAAAATAAAAAGGATGGAGCTTTTTGATCTGTAATACGAAGGTTTATGACTAAAACTGCGATACTTAAAAGAAACTAACCAAAACAAGAATTTTTCTAGTTGGGATTATCATACCGCTTATTTTGAGATATACAAGCGTTTTATTTATCTAATTTATTAGGCTATTGAAAAATATAAAATTAAACCTGTATATTTTGTATTCAGGCCAGTGTTTTTAGGGTTTAAAAGGGTAGCTCTCAATAAAAAGAGCGCCGAAGCGCTCTTTGTAATTCAATTTACAGCTTAGTAATCAAAACTAAAGTGCTCTGGTGCCAGTGCGGTCATAGTTTTGGATGGATTCACCATCGCTTCAGCATGACCTTGGGTACGAGGCAGAATACGTTCGAAATAGAAATCAGCGGTTTTGATTTTTGCTTTATAGAACTCAGGTACTTCTGCGCCATCGCCAGAAGCCAGTTTGGCTGAGGCAACTGCGGCTTGCTGCGCCCAGAAGTATGCCATCATCACATAGCCCGAGAACATCAGGAAATCGACTGAAGCAGAAGAGACGATGTCGCGGTCTTTACGGGCTGCCAGCATGATT
This sequence comes from Acinetobacter sp. F-1, assembly GCF_022869025.1. Taxonomy (NCBI): domain Bacteria; kingdom Pseudomonadati; phylum Pseudomonadota; class Gammaproteobacteria; order Moraxellales; family Moraxellaceae; genus Acinetobacter; species Acinetobacter sp. F-1. The sequence goes on from NZ_JAJKFX010000003.1 coordinate 189,337, forward strand.
CGAACAGTTAATGCATTCCACTGGGCACATAGCTTGGTGAGATCCCAAGCAAAGCGGCGCATATATTTATTACGCGCATGCTGACCACAAAATTTCAGGATTTCAGCGGTATAATCACGAATCACTTTGCCTTTCGAGGTTAACAGTACTTTACGACCGATCAGATCGAGTGCCTGTACACCTGTCGTTCCTTCGTAAAGGGTAGAAATACGTGAGTCACGCACGATCTGTTCCATGCCCCATTCTTTGATATAGCCATGACCACCAAAGACTTGCATACCGTGATTCGATGCTTCATAGCCCATTTCAGTCAGGAAGCCTTTTAGAATCGGGGTATAGAAACCTAAGTGATCATCATGCTGTTCAAAGGCAGCGGTATCGCCACGCAATAAAGCATCATTCATGTTGTCGGCAATTTGCGCAGCATGATAAATCATGGCACGGCCACCTTCGGCAATGGCTTTTTGCGTCAACAGCATACGGCGTACATCGGCATGATGAATGATGGCATCCGCCACTTTTTCCGGATCTTTTTTGCCAGACAGGGCACGCATCGACATACGTTCTTTGGCATACGGCAGAGCACCTTGGAAGGATAACTCCGCATGACAGATGCCTTGAATCGCAGTGCCAATACGCGCAGTGTTCATGAAGGTGAACATGGCATGCAAGCCTTTATTCGGTTCACCAATCAAGTAGCCCGTGGCCTTGTCGAAATTCAGCACGGCTGTTGCTGAGGCACGAATCCCCATTTTATGTTCAATCGAACCGCAATTGACTGGATTGCGCTCACCGATGCCACCATCGGCAGCAGCAATAAATTTTGGTACGATAAACAGTGAAATGCCTTTAGTACCTTGCGGTGCATCCGGAAGGCGCGCCAGCACGATATGTACGATATTTTCAGTGAGATCGTGCTCGCCTGCGGAAATAAAGATTTTGGTTCCTGAAATGGCATACGTACCATCTTCTTGCGGCTCGGCTTTGGTTTTAACCTGACCCAAGTCGGTACCACATTGCGGTTCAGTCAGACACATGGTGCCAGCCCAAGTACCCGCAACCAGATGTGGCAGATAGGTATTCTTCTGCTCATCGGTGCCGTACTGGATAATGGTATTGATACAGCCCACGCTTAAACCCGGATACATCTGGAATGACCAGTTTGCAGTTCCCATCATTTCCGATTTGATCAGGTTTAAAGACATTGGCAGGTTTTGACCACCAAACTCTTCAGGATAAGACAGACCTTGCCAGCCACCTTGGACGAACTGATCATAAGCGTCTTTAAAGCCTTTAGGCGTTTTCACTTCGCCATTTTCAAAATGACAGCCTTCAGCATCACCGCTTTCATTCAGAGGTGAAAGTACGTTTTCACAGAAATCTGCTGCACCTTCCAAGATCATGTCTACCGTGTCGGTATCGGCATATTCACCATTCGACAAATTCTGGTAGTGCGCAGGGTAATCGAGCACTTCATTCATGAGGAAGCGAATGTCGTGTAAAGGGGCTTTATATGCTGGCATGCGTTTAATCCTGATTAAAATAGTTTTGGATTATCTGTATCGATTCTTTGATTATTCATATTTGAGATAAAAAAACATTGATAAGGCAAGCAAATAAAAATGTCAGAAAAGCGAATCGAGTCTTAGAGCCAACCAATAAAATCGGATGATTTCATCTTCTGGCTGTCAGCGTACAGAAAGGTTGAAAACTTCTTATCTGATTGGACTTTAATGAATTGAACACCAGATTGTCTAGTGCTACTTTTGTATGAATTGTACTCAATTGTTATCAATAAAAAATTCAAGTTAAAAATGTCATTAAATCCAGTAGCTGAATTTTTAGTCTTTAATAATGGAGTTAAGATCAATTCGGATTGTTGTTACAACCCGAATTCTCTGGTCAAAATAACTGGATATTTATAGAAAATCTTTTAAATCTGGTTTGATGCCATTCCAGATAGAAAAAGATTCCAGTGCCTGACCGACCAGCATGCCAAAGCCTTCAGATGTTGGCACAGCACGTGCTTTGGCCTGATCAAGGAAGGAGGAAGGCTTGCCATAGGCCATTTCATAGGCATAGTTAAACTGTAAGGCTTCTGGAAGCAGCAAAGCATCACCGCTGAGGCTGGCTGAAGTGGCATTGATCACCAGATCAAACTCACCGGCAAGATGTTCTAGTGAAATAGCCTGTAATTCGAGCTGCGCTACAGCATCCTGCAGATCCGCAACCAGTTGTTCAGCGCGTGCCAAGGTACGATTGGCAATCACAATTTTTTTTGCGCCTGCCTGGGCGAGAGGATAGATCACGCCACGGGTTGCACCGCCTGCACCGATAATCAGGATGTTGGTATTTTCCAGCGGCCAGTTGAGTGCACGAATCGCATCGACCAGACCTTGACCATCAGTATTATCGCCATGCAAAATACCATTTTTCATCCACAGGGTATTCACTGCCTTGGCAATTTTGGCTCGCTCACTGAGCACCTGACACTGGGCAAAAGCCTGCTCTTTAAACGGCACGGTGACATTCATCCCGATTCCGCCATGGGCAAAAAACTCCTGAATATTGGCCTCAAAGCCATCCAGTGGCGCCAGACGTTTGCTGTAATTTAGATCAATTCCGGTTTTTGCTGCAAAAGCATGATGCAATTCTGGAGAGCGTGACTGTTCAATCGGATTACCAATCACGGCAAATTGTTTGCTCATTTCACAATGTCCATGTGCTGAAATGAGCATCAATATACGTGAAAAAGCGCAGGGACTAAAGCCTGCGCTGTTTTAAATAAGGGGGCTGGAAGTGCGGTTTAGGAACTGCAGATGTCCATAATATGTTCTGCAAATACCAGCGCCATACTAAGCACAGCTCCGACCACAGTCAGGATACTCACCAGAATAGCCGCGCCATCCAGAAGCAGATTATGACTCAAAACGGCGGTACTCATCGCACTGATGGCGAGAGCCAGAAAAAGCCAAAAGGCAAAAACAGGAAGATTTAATTGAAGATGATGCATTGTTATTCTCACTAGACATCTAATAGATTGTGATCGATGTAGCGATAGGATGCCGCGACCAAATCAGGGATTACTCTGCAGCAGTATAGAGGAATAATGGATTAAAACAGCCCTCTATTTGAGGGCTGTTTGTATCATTTCATTGCAGTTGATTTTAATTCTGTGAGCCAGTCATGGGGTTTCAGATAGTAATCGGTCAAACGCTTTTCCGGCGAGCCTTCATCCCATTCAGGACGATAGGACCAGCCGGTCAGCGGAGGCAAGCTCACCAAGATTGATTCAATTCGGCCGCCGGTCTGCAAACCAAATAGCGTACCGCGGTCATAAACCAGATTGTATTCGACATAACGGCCACGACGATACAACTGGAACTCGCGTTGTGCTTCGGTATAAGGCTTATCCTGATTACGCTGGAAAATCGGCAGAATCGCCTCTAGATAACCATTGCCTACGGCCTGTATATACTGGAAACAGGTATCAAAATCCCACTGATTCAGATCATCAAAGAATAACCCGCCGACACCACGCTGTTCATCACGATGTTTTAAATAGAAATAGTCATCACACCATTGTTTATGTTCAGGATAAATCTCTTCACCAAATGGCGCACACAGATCATGCGCCGTCTGATGCCACGAAAGGACATCTTCATCATTTGGATAGAAGGGCGTCAGGTCGAAACCGCCACCAAACCACCAGATTGGATCTTGCCCTTCTTTTTCTGCAACGAATAAACGCACGTTGGCGTGTGAGGTTGGTACATTCGGGTTTTTCGGATGGATGACCAGCGATACACCCATCGCTTGCGCCTTGGCACCGGCAATATTGGGATGGCGTTCAGTGGCTGAAGCGGGCAGTTTGGAAATATTGATATGGGAGAACATCACCCCGCCTTTCTCAATCACGGTACCATTTTGCAAGACACGCGAACGGCCACCACCACCTTCAGGACGTTCCCAGTCATCAATGATAAATTCGGCCGTACCGCCGCCAGCACGCTCCTGTTGTTCCAGTACTGCACAAATCCGTGCCTGCAAGTCGAGGAGAAATTCACGAACGCGTTGAATATCCGCAGATGTAGGATGCTGCATCAGAGCCTCGTAGGAAAATAAAAAACTAGCTATATCAAAGCATAAAATCAGTCAAAGATTAAGGTCTATTTAGCAATGTAGTGGATTGAACCAGGCTTTAAATTTGAGTGTTGATGGACAGAATGGGGCATTAAATCCGACCAAATGGCTAGGTTGAATTCTTTTTTCAAGCTCAGCACAATAACTTGCAAGCGCTCATGGGTTTGGGCATTTCTCGATGGTAGTAGGTGGGTGTCATGTCGGTACAGGTCAATTCCCTGATTCAAAAATATAATGTTCCCGGTCCCCGCTATACCAGTTATCCGACCGTTCCATATTGGGAAGAGCAGAATTTCTCACTGGAACAATGGAAGCAAACGCTGAAAAAATCCTTTACTGAATCCAATCAAAGTGAAGGCATCAGCCTGTATATCCATCTGCCATTTTGCGAAAGCCTGTGCACTTTTTGCGGGTGTCATAAGCGAGTCACGAAAAAACATGAAATGGAACAGCCCTATATTCAGGCAGTGCTGAAAGAATGGGATTTGTATTGTGAGTTGCTGAAAGATAAGCCGGTCATTAAAGAAATTCATTTGGGTGGGGGAACACCGACTTTCTTTTCTGTTGAGCATTTGACTCAACTGATTCAAGGTATTTTGGCCAAAGCAGACATAGCGCCTGTGCATGAATTCAGTTTTGAAGGGCATCCGAACAATACCACGCGTGAGCATTTGCAAGGCTTGTATGATCTGGGCTTTCGCCGGGTCAGTTATGGGGTGCAGGATTATAATGAAACCGTGCAAAAAGCCATTCACCGGATTCAGCCCTATGAACATGTCAAACAGGTAACCGAATGGGCGCGTGAAATTGGCTATGAGTCGATTTCGCATGATTTGGTGTTTGGCTTGCCTTTTCAGCATCTGGACGATGTCTTAAACACCATTGAGCAAACCAATTCACTTCTGCCGGATCGTTTGGCTTTATATAGCTATGCACATGTGCCTTGGATTAAAGGCAATGGCCAGCGCGGTTTTAAAGATGCTGATGTACCCAAAGATGCAATCAAACGTGAATGTTATGAAGCGGCCAAAAAGAAACTGCTGGCGCATGGCTATCATGAAATTGGCATGGATCATTTTGCTTTAGATACAGATGGCATGTACCAGTCCTTTCAAGCTGGAACATTACACCGCAATTTTATGGGATATACCGCCTCTAAAACTCAAGTGATGATCGGTTTAGGCATTTCTTCGATCAGTGATAGCTGGTACAGCTTTGCCCAGAATGTGAAAACCATTGAAGAATATTATGCCTGTTTAGCCCGTAATGAAATTCCGGTATTTAAAGGGCATGTATTAAGTCAGGAAGATTTGATTATTCGTCAGCATATTCTGAATTTGATGTGCAGCTTTAGTACCTCATGGGAAAAACCCGAGCTATTTTTCCCTGAAATTGATCAGGTCTTGGTGCAGCTTGAAGAAATGGCACAGGATGGTTTGATTCAAATGACAGACTCATCAGTCACGATTTTGGAGAAAGGGAAACCATTTGTACGTAATATTTGTATGGCTTTTGATTTACGTTTAAAGCGACGCATGCCGGAGAACCGGATTTTTTCGATGACGATTTAATACTTAATCCACCCCAGCCCTCCTTTAAGAAAGGAGGGAGTTTTCTCCTCTTTTTGAAAGAAGGAAAAGCCTCCCTGAGCAAGACTTAAGCATTGCTTTAAGTCGAAGCGCAAGAAAGGGAGGTTTGGAGGGATTTATTAAGGGGAGGATTTAAAAATCATCCTTCTGATAAAGATGTGCCATACGCTCATGTTTGGTTTTGAGATATTGCTCATTAAACGGATTTAAGCCGACGGTGAGGGGCACCCGATCGACCACATTAATCCCTTGGGCTTTTAAAGCTTCAATTTTTAAAGGATTGTTGGTCACCAGACGTACCGCTTTGACCTGCAAATGATCCAGCATAATGCTGCACATGTCATATTGACGTGCATCAGCCGGCAGATTAAGCATTAAATTGGCATCGACCGTATCATGTCCCTGATCTTGCAGGGCATAGGCACGAATCTTGTTGGTCAGGCCAATACCGCGTCCTTCCTGACGCAAATACAGAATCGCCCCGCGACCTAACTCATTGATCAGCTTTAAAGTCGCCTGCAATTGCGGGCCACAGTCACATTTAAGTGAAGCAAAGGCATCACCGGTTAAACATTCAGAATGTACACGAACCACGACTGGCTCGTCAGAAACTTCTTCAAGTCCTTTAGACAGCGCGACATGTTCTTCGCCAGTCTTAGGGTCTTGAAATACAGTAATTTTAAATTCACCGTGAGCGGTAGGTAATCTTGACGTTGCGACAAATTCGATTGGCACAGCTGAACCCGTTAAATCCTGAAAGTGGCTAAAGTATAGCGTAATGATTGAACATTGGTAGAATTGCAAAGTCGAAATTCTGTATTAGATTTTCTTTTTTGTAGAAAGCAGACGATAATAGTTGATAAATAGTAAGATTATTCAGGATAATCGTAGCCTGCGATTTTTTCACCCCGATGAGATCATTGTTTAATATTGCATCGCTAGAAGCGTAGCTGAATTGAAGCTGCTACAATTCAGCTATATGATCGGGTACTCCCCATTGACCTAGCTTTAGATTTGCCAGGCTTTAGAAGGCTTTGCCATAATATGCTGTATACAGAAATCCCTACTCAACGCCCTGTAACACCGTTGCTGGATACGATCAATCATCCTGAGCAACTACGTTTACTCGAGCAAAGCCAGCTAGTACAGGTGGCAGATGAGTTACGTCAATTCATTTTGTATGCTGCCGGGCAAAGTGGTGGACATTTTGGTGCCAACCTCGGTGTTATTGAACTTACGGTGGCTCTGCACTATTGCTTCAATACTCCACATGACCGTCTGATCTGGGATGTGGGGCATCAGGCCTATCCGCATAAGGCACTGACCGGTCGTCGTGAACAGCTCACCACTATCCGGGCCAAAGATGGTCTGGCAGCCTTTCCGGCACGTGAAGAATCTGAATTTGATACCTTTGGGGTAGGGCATTCTTCGACGGCGATTTCTGCTGGTCTGGGCATGGCCTTGGCACGTCGCTACCAGAACAAGCCATGTGAAGTGGTATCGATTATTGGCGATGGCGCCATGACGGCGGGTATGGCCTTTGAAGCCTTGAACGATGCCGTTGCGCACAATGCCGATCTGATGGTGGTGCTGAACGACAATGACATGTCGATTTCTTGCAGTACTGGCGGTTTTGCCAAGCATCTGGCGGCGATCTGGGAGCGCGGTGAATTCGTTAATATTACCGAGGAAGGTGAAGCTTACGTACAGCCGCATCCGGAGTGGCTGTATAACTCACGCTTGCACTGTGCCGCGACTGATGCCGCAGATAACCTGTTTAAAGCCATCGGCTTTGACTATTTCGGCCCTTATGACGGTCATGATGTCAAACAACTGGTGCATGTATTTAAAGCGCTGAAAAAGCGTACAGGCCCACGTCTGATTCATATCTATACTAAAAAGGGCAAGGGCTTTGCGCCGGCCGAATCGGATCAAATCAAATATCACGCGATTAGCAAGCTTAATGCCATTACCGCTGCCAAGACTGCACCGAAATATTCGGATGTATTTGGACAGTGGCTCTGCGATGAAGCAGCACAGGACTCGCGCTTGCTCGCGATTACACCGGCCATGTGCGAAGGCTCAGGTATGGTGCAGTTTGCCAAAGAATATCCGGAACGTTTTTTCGATGTCGCGATTGCAGAGCAGCATGCCGTGACGCTGGCTGCGGGCATGGCCTGTGAAGGCTTAAAGCCGGTCGTGGCAATTTATTCGACCTTCCTGCAACGTGGTTATGACCAGCTGGTACACGATGTGGCCTTACAAAATCTGGATGTGACCTTCGGTATTGATCGTGCTGGTCTGGTCGGTGAAGATGGCCCGACCCATGCCGGTGCCTATGACTATGCCTATATGCGGACGATCCCGAATATCGTGATCATGGCACCAAAAGACGAAAATGAATGTCGTCAAATGCTGCATACCGCTTATTTATATCCTGGGCCGGCAGCTGTGCGTTATCCACGTGGTAATGGCTTAGGGGTGGATATCCAGCAAAAGATGCTTGAAATTCCAATCGGTCAGGCGGAAATTGTCGCCAGCTTTAATGCGCAGTGTGACGAATATATTTCTGTGCTGGCTTTTGGCAGCCGGGTACAGGCCGCAGTCGACGCCGCTGAAGCCTTTGCAGTGAAACATGAGATTGGTGTGCGTGTTGTGAACATGCGTTTTATCAAACCTCTTGATACGCAAATGCTGGATGATCTGGCATCAAGCACCAGTCTGTTTGTGACAGTAGAAGAACATGCCGTGATGGGCGGTGCGGGTAGTGCTGTGAATGAATATCTGGCAGAAGCACAGATTGTGAAACCGCTGCTGAATCTTGGTTTAGACGACACGTTTATGGCTCAGGCCACGCATGCACAAATGTTGCAGCAGGCCGGATTGGATGCGCAAGGTATTGAAAAATCAATGAATCAAGCCTGGTCAGCCTTGGGGCAAAGCGTTTTGTCATAAGTTCTTAAAAATTTTAGACACATTTTCTCCAAAAAAGCCCTGATATTTGCTAAGATATCGGGGCTTTTATGCATTATTCTTTATCAGTTTCTTTAAATTTGTAGTGGGTGTTCAATGGAACCTATGGTGGTGATGGCTGCGCGTGCGGCTCAGTTAGTTGGTCAAGAGCTTTTAAAAGCGCATCAGAATCGTCATAAACTCGATCTACAAGTCGAAGAAAAAGGAATTGATGGTCCAGTAACGCGTGTAGATCGTTATTTGGAGCAGTTGACCATCGATACCCTACGTAAAAGCTATAAAAATCACAGTTTCCTTGGTGAAGAGTTTGGCTATCAGGAAGGTAATGGTCACGACGCCGATTGGTGTTGGGTGATCGATCCACTGGATGGTACTTTAAACTTCATTAACGGTTTCCCGCATTTCTGTATCTCTATCGCAGTTCAGCACAAAGGCATTACTCAACACGGGGTGATTTATGACCCGGTGAAAGATGAGCTATTCTCTGCCAGTCGTGGTCGTGGTGCCATGATGAACCAGCGTCGTATTCGTGTGAATGTCAAAGACAGTCTGGAAAATACCTTTATGGCTGTTGGTCACGCTTACCGTGCTAAACGTAATGGCGAAGTTGTATCTTATGCCAAGAACCATTTTCAAAGTTTGTTAAACGTGACTGAAGCTGGCGCGCAATATCGTCGTTCAGGTTCTGCGGCATTGGATTTAGCCTATGTTGCTGCAGGCCGTTTTGATGCTTACTTCGAACTTGGTTTAAAACCTTGGGATATCGCAGCGGGCGAATTGATCGTGAAAGAAGCAGGCGGTACTGTAGTTGATGCACGTGGTGGTAGCGACTCTATGGAAAATGGTCAAGTTTTGGCTTGTTCAATGAAAATGCTTAAACCTTTAATGCAAGCAGTTGTTCCTGCTTGGGGTGAAGCAGCAAAATAATCGGGTTTAGATGAAATATATCTAATTTTCAGAAAAGGCATCCTTCGGGATGCCTTTTTTGCAGCAGTGAAATAGTTAACAGGGAGGAGAAGCCTGTTTTTTAACGCACATGAATACGGGAACTATCAAGTGAATTGGCAAAAATTGCCTTTTTATACCGGTTGTTACATTTTTTTATTCATATTTAAGTGTATGAAATTAATATATAAATTATAGACAGAGCAAATTAGTTTTAAAACTTAATGACATTGTTGATTATTCTGCTATAATCTTGCCACGCACTTAATTTTCCGTTCTTTACCTGAACACTATCTTCTAATCATTGTATGCGCGTTCTGTCCATAGAGAGGACATATCCTTCGCGCCCCAATCGCTTAAGCGATTCCTTCAGGTTTGCGGCCGTAATCATATACGTGCGTTATATCCACATCGTCGTTATTCGGATCGCTGCTGAATCCTAACTTTTTCAGCTCTATTTGCTGTGCCGCTTTTTGCCGATGTCCATATTGTAATTTATTTAATGGAGCACCCACTTCAGGGTGAACACTCTCTATGAGCAAAACTTTTGCTGATTTTTCCCTCGACGAATCTCTAACCCAGGCTCTCGATGCTTTAGGCTTTACTACTCCAACTCCTGTACAAGAACAAGCGATTCCAGCTGCACTTGAAGGTAAAGACCTTCTTGTGTCAAGCCAAACAGGTTCTGGTAAAACTGCTGCTTTCTTGCTTCCTACCTTAAATGCGTTGGCAAGCCAAGATACATTAGTACCATTTAAAGACCGTATGAAAGCGGTTACTCAACCGAATATTCTGGTGATTTCACCGACTCGTGAATTGGCACAACAGGTATGTCAAGACGCAATTGCATTTGTACGTCACATGAAAGGTGTTCGTATTGCTGCAATCATGGGCGGTATGCCTTTCGGTAAGCAAATTCAACAGTTAAAAGGCGCGCAAGTTGTTGTTGCAACTCCAGGCCGTCTACTTGACTTGGTGAATCGCCGTCAAATCAAACTTGATAAAGTTGATGCGTTAATCGTCGATGAAGCTGACCGTATGCTTGACCTAGGTTTCTCTGAAGACTTGGAAGCAATTGGTGAGTTGGCTGCAAACCGTAAACAAACTCTAATGTTCTCTGCGACGTTTGCACCACGTATCATTACACTTGCAGAACGCATGATGAATGATCCACTGCGTATTTCGATTGAAACTGGTCACTCTACAAATACTGACATTACTCAGACTTTGCATTGGACTGACGGTTTCGAGCACAAGAAAAAACTGCTTACTCACTGGTTGAACGAAGAAGACGTTGATCAAGCAGTTGTATTTGCGTCAACTCAAGAAGACACAGATATGTTGGCTGAAGAACTTGCTGAAGCAGGCCTATCAGTTGTAGCGCTGCATGGTGCTATGCCACAAACTGTTCGTAACCGTCGTTTACGCAGCATCCGTGAAGGTCGTGCGAAGATCTTGGTTGCAACTGACGTTGCTGCTCGTGGTCTTGACGTACCAACCATTTCACACGTAATTAACTTCGGTCTTCCAATGAAGAACGAAGACTATGTACACCGTATTGGTCGTACAGGTCGTGCCGGTCGTACTGGTAAAGCCATTACACTTGCAACTTACCGTGAGCGTGGCAAGATCCGTGCTTTAGAAGACTTCCTTGATGCGCGTCTAAATGTATCTGAAATTGAAGGTCTTGAGCCATCTCCACCTCCTGCACGTGGTAGCCGTGATGGCGCTGGCCGTGGTCGTGGTCGTGATGGCGGCGGTCGTCGTGATGGCGGTCGTGGTGGTTTTGGCGGTGGTCGTCGTTTTGAAGGCGAAAGCAACTTCAAACGTCGTGAAGGCGGTGATGATCGTCCACGTCGTAGCTTCGATGACAAACCACGTGGCGAACGTCCGGCATTTGGCGAAGATCGTCCACGTCGTGACTTCGGTGATCGTCCAGCGCCACGTCGTGAAGGCGGTTTCGGTGATCGTCCACAACGTTCGTTTGATGACCGTCCAAAGCGTGACTTTGGTGACCGTCCAGCGCCACGTCGTGAAGGTGGTTTTGGCGACCGTCCACAACGTTCGTTTGATGACCGTCCAAAGCGTGACTTCGGTGATCGTCCAGCTCCGCGTCGTGAAGGTGGTTTTGGTGACCGTCCTCGCTCTAATGATGACAACCGTGGCAACCGTGTAGATTACAAGCCAGCTCGTGAAGGCGGTTATGGTGATCGTCCAAAACGTGATTTTGGTGATCGTCCTGCTCCACGTCGTGAAGGTGGTTTCGGTGATCGTCCAGCGCGTTCATTCGGTGATGACCGTCCAAAACGTGATTTCGGTGATCGTCCAGTACGTCGCAACTTTGATGACAAACCACGTGGTGAACGTTCGTTCGGTGGTGAAGATCGTCCACGTCGTAAATTTAACGACTAATAGAGTCGCTAGATGAAGATAAAAAACCGGTAGAAATACCGGTTTTTTTATGCATTGAGTTTTTTGCTTTTTAACGTAAAATGTCTGCTAATTCATATTTTGTCAGGGTTATGATAATTATTAATATGAAAAGTTTAGCCGCTCGATCTCAATTGATAGAGGTGCATATGCCATATATCGCATTGACTTTGATTTTATGTAATATTATCTATTATTTATACAGTGTTTTTAATTAATCAATCTAGTCATTTTAAGCCTAAGTAAATATTTTTATTATAAAAAACACGAAATAATCAATTATTGTCATCTTTTTATGATATTCACCCACCTTTTTCAACTGCTAACATTTTGAACTTCGTTCCTTTATAGTATGCATGCTGAAAAAATGTAGGAATAAACTCAGCTATGAAAAATCAAACAGCGCGAGATGCTCAGTCTTTGATTGAAGTCAAGAATTTGAGCTTCAAACGAGGCGAGCGCGTGATTTATGACGACGTGAGTTTAAATATTCGTCGTGGGCAGATTACCGCCATTATGGGGCCATCCGGAACTGGTAAAACTACCTTATTAAGATTGATCGGTGGGCAGCTGACGCCTGAGCATGGTCAGGTCTTATTGGATGGCAAAGATATTGCCTCGATGTCACGTTCCGAACTTTTTTCAGCACGTGCACGGATGGGTATGCTATTTCAGAGCGGTGCTTTGTTTACCGATATGAGCGTGTATGAAAATGTCGCGTTTCCAATTCGGGCCCATACCAAACTGCCAGAACATCTAATTAAGGAAATCGTGGCATTGAAACTGGAATCCGTCGGCTTGCGCGGTGCAGAGCAAATGATGCCATCGGAACTGTCTGGTGGTATGAACCGACGTGTGGCTTTGGCCCGGGCGATTGCGCTGGACCCTGAACTGATCATGTACGATGAACCCTTTGCCGGACAAGATCCGATTGTGATGGGGGTATTGACTCGCCTGATCCGTTCATTGCGTGAAGCACTAGATCTGACCACGATTATTGTCTCGCATGATGTGACAGAAACCTTATCCATTGCTGATTACATTTATATTGTGGCAGAAGGCAAGATCCAGGGCGAGGGGACACCGGCAGAGCTAAAAGTGCATCCTTCAACTTTTGTGCAGCAATTCCTGACGGGTTCGGTGGAAGGTCCAGTCGATTATCAGTTTAGTCACCGGGCTTATTTAAGTGATGAGGTACGTTCATGAATGCAATTGCCGCATTAGGTAGACGCGTTATTGAACGTGTACAGGGGATTGGGGTCGCAACCCTGATGCTGTTGCAGATCTTATTTTCCATGCCGACCTGGCTTGGGCTAAGACTATTTGTTTATCAGATGTATCGGGTCGGGGTATTGTCCCTGCTGATTATTGTGGTTTCTGGTCTGTTTATTGGTGCCGTGCTTGGCTTGCAGATGTTCAGTATTCTGTCGACCTTTGGCAGTGAATCCATGCTTGGTACAGCGGTGGCGTTGACCTTGCTGCGTGAATTAGCACCTGTGGTCGCGGCTTTGCTGTTTGCAGGACGTGCCGGTTCGGCTTTGACCGCAGAAATTGGTCTGATGAAAGCCACTGAACAATTGTCCAGTATGGAAATGATCGGGGTGGATCCCTTAAAACGGGTGATTTCGCCACGTCTCTGGGCGGGGATTTTCAGCTTGCCTATGCTTTCGGTGATCTTTGCCGCAGTCGGAATTATGGGCGGCAAAATGGTCGGTGTAGACTTTTTGGGGGCTGATGAAGGCGCTTATTGGAGCGGCATGGAAAGCAGCGTGCAATTCTATAAAGATGTCTTGAATGGCACTATTATTAAAAGTTTTGTATTCGCATTAATGTGTACCTGGATTGCGGTATATCAAGGCTATGCCTGTGTACCAACATCGGAAGGTATTGCAACTTCTACAACGCGTACAGTCGTGTATTCTTCACTGTGCGTTTTAGGCTTTGATTTTGTGTTGACTGCGGTCATGTTCGGAGGTGTTTAATGAAATCACGTACTAGTGAGCTGGCCGTTGGTGTTTTTGTTATTTTATTTGGTATTGCCTTATTCTTTTTAGCGATGCGTGTCAGTGGTCTGGTCGGCAGCAATATTTCCGACAGCTATAAAATGACGGCAACTTTTGAAAATGTGAATGGCATCAAGCCACGTGCCAAAGTCGCTTTAAGCGGGGTGAAAGTGGGACAGGTCGATGATATTACCCTGGATCCTGTAACGCGTCTGGCAACCGTACATATGACTTTAGATGGCTCATTGACCTCATTTAATGCTGAACAATTAAAGCAAGTTCAAGAGGAAGCTCTGGACGAGTTACGCTACAGCTCGGACTATGAAGCAGCGACACCTGCGCAACAAAAAGACATGGAAAAACAACTGTTAGCTAACATGAAATCCATCACCAATATTGATGAAGATGCTTATATTATGGTAGCGACCAATGGCTTATTGGGTGAAAAGTACCTGAAAATTATTCCAGGTGGTGGTCTGAGCTATTTGCAACGCGGCGATCAGATTGCCAATACCCAAGGCACCATGGAAATTGAAGATTTGGTGACGAAGTTTATTACTGGTGGTGCCGGCAAATCGTCAGATAGTCAAGAAACTACATCGGAACAGACGACAGTTTCAGAAACAACAGATGCAGAACCTGCATTTGTTGAATAATAGATTGAGGAGAATTCAGTGAAGACTTTAGTAAAACAAACGCTTGCAGTAAGCATTCTTTCAACAATGGTTGCTGGTACAGTGTTTGCTGCACCGTCTGAAGCACCACCTGCTTTTATTAAAAAAGTAGCAGATGGTTTAATTGAGCGCCTCAAAGCTGACAATGCAAAACTGCAATCAAATCCAGCTTTGGTCAAAAGCATTGTGCGCCAGAATCTGGATCCGTATATTGATTCTCAGTCTTTCACACGTATTGTGATGGGCACGTATGCCACGAACCAATATAGTACGGCGGCACAGCGTGCGCAGTTTGAAAAGAATTTCCGTGAAACCTTAATTGAAAACTATGGTTCTGCCTTTGCCAAGTTCAGTAATCAGACTTATAGCGTGCGTCCTTACAAGGCCAGCAACAGCAAAAACCCTGTTGTGACCATCGACTTTAATAACAAAGGCGAGAAAATTCCAGTAGCATTCCAGCTGGTGGACAAGGGTTCACAATGGAAAATCCGCAATATCAACGTATCGGGTATTGACCTGGGTTTGCAGTTCCGTAACCAGTTTGCTGCGACGGTAAAACGTAATGGCGGTAATATTGATAAAGCAATTGCTAACTTTAAACCGGATGCAGAAGCTGCAATCGACAAGAAATAATCAAACAGGTGAGCCGTGATTACATTCAATGATCAGGAACTACAGGTTTCAGGCAAGATTGACTATGACAATGCACAGGACTATTACTTAAATGGTCTGCGTGTGATCCAGTCACAAAGCAAGTTTCCACTTGTGGTTAATCTGGCTGAGCTTGAAAGTGGCAGTACTTTGGCTTTGGCAGTTTTGGTGCGCTGGCTGCGCCAGACTCCTCAGGCTCAAGGGCTACAGTTTAAAGCTGTTCCTGCTAAAATGATGAATATCATTCAGGCCAGCCATTTGCAGGATGATTTAAACATCGTTCAGTAAAAGAAAAGCACCGAAAGGTGCTTTTTTATTGTGATCAAATTTTAAGAAATCATTCAAATCAAATAGATCTAAATATGGATTGCACGTCCTCTCTGCCTCAGGGAGAGAGTTAGAGAGAGGGGTGTAAAAATCCTCCCTAACCATTTTCTTCACTTTTTAAAGAGAAGTTGAAGAGGGATTAAATAAATATGAATTAAATACAGGCATTTCTTGCGCTTCACTTTAATTAAAGAGCAAGTGAGACTTAGAAAGGGATATCTAATAAAAAAACCTCTCCCTGACAGGAAACATCTCTCCCTTTTCAAAAGGGAGGTTAGGAGGGATTCTAGATCCACTTCTTCCATCTAAAGTAAATCAATGGGCCAATCAGGAAGCCAATTAAAATAATACTGACCATGATGAAACTCATGGTGCCTTGTGCAAAGGGCAGCACTTCGGTGTTCATACCGTAAATACTGGCAATCAGCATTGGGGGCGCAAGCATACTTGGCAGAATCGAGAATCGACGAATGGTATCGTTCTGCTCAGTGTTAATGAATCCGGACGTGGTGTCGAGCAGGAAACGCACTTTCTGGAACAAGAAAGCATCATGCTCGACCAGCGAGCGCACATCTTCACTCAGTTCTCGAATATCCGCATCATAAATATGACTGCCCAAGGCGCGTGGACGCGACAGGAAGGTCAGGACGCGGCGTAAGTCAATTAAACACAGTTGCGCTTTACCCAACATATCTTCAAGTTGCGCCAAGCGGGTAATCATGTCATCCAGATCCAGAATCTGTTCACGATGGCGGTTATTCAACACTTCAGTTGAATATTTCTCTAAATCTTTATGCACATCTTCCAGAATATCGGCCAGCTCATCCAGCTTGGCTTCGAGTAAGCCCAATAAAATCCAGGTCGGATCTTTATAATCGATTTCATAATCATTGCGGCGCGCGCGGGCACGAAAGGCGCGAAAAGCCACCAGTTTTTCACCACGCAAAGTAAACAGACGATCCTTGTGCAGAATGAATGCAACGGTTTGTACTGTTGCCAGCATGCTGGATTCATCTTCGTGTTCGTTTTCGACCTGATAGTTTTTATTCTTGGTTAAAAAATAGGTGCTGATATGCAAAATACCGTCATCATCACGGTAAAATCGGGCACTCGAGGAAATATCTTCCAGCGATTTTAAGGTCGGTAAATTTTGCTCGTAGGCATCTAAAATCCATTGCTGCTCTTCCTGTGAAGGCGCAATCAGATCAAGCCAGACTAAATCTGGATGCAGGTCGAAATCACCATTAATCGTGATATCTTCTAAGCTACCGCGCTCTGTGGCGTAAAAGGCTTCAAGCATGCTGTCTTTTCTCCCGGGCGCAGTATGTGAATTGGAATGGGTGTATTTTAGACAAGGAATTGAATAAAAACACTGATATTAAGCAGTTATTTTGGTAAAAAGCGCACTTGCCGCGATTTCGTACAATATGGCGTCAATTAGAGGATGAAATGATGAATTCTATCGCAATTTTTTGTGGTTCAGCGCTTGGCTCGGATCCTCTTTATACGCAGGTTGCCGAAAAAGTCGGTCAGACTCTGGCGGCACGACAGCAAACGCTGGTTTATGGAGGAGGTCGTTCTGGTTTAATGGGTATTGTGGCTGATAGTGCCTTGGCGGCGGGCGGTAAGGTGATTGGCGTAATTCCAAGACAGCTGGTCAATCGTGAGCTGGCACATCCACATATTACCGAGCTGTATGTGGTGGATAATATGCATGAGCGTAAAACCCGGATGTCGGAACTGGCTCAGGGATTTATTGCCATTCCCGGTGGTGCAGGAACACTGGAAGAGATTTCTGAACAATGGACTTGGGCACAATTGGGGATTCATCAGAAGCCTTGTGCTTTTCTCAATACCGATGGTTTTTATGATGACCTGATTAAATTCATCCGTATGACCACGGAGAAGGGTTTTACTAAATCACGTTTCACTGAGGCTTTGATTATCAGTGATGATCTGGACGATATTTTGCGCCAATTCGAAAGTTATCAGCCGCCTGAAGCCAAATGGGGTATGGTTGATCAGACCGACCTTGTAAAATAAGTTATCTAGAATACGCAATTGTAGAAAATAAATGAAAGTGATTACGGTGGCTGCAGCCATTATTTTAAATGAAGCGCAGCAACTGCTGGTGGTTCGCAAGCAAGGAACATCCTGCTTTATGCAGGTCGGTGGCAAGCTGGAGCCAAATGAAACCCCGGAAGCCACCATGTTGCGTGAAATTCAGGAAGAAATTGGCACACAAGCCCAGATTCAGCAATTCATTGGCCGTTTTGAAACCCAGACTGCCAATGAACCTGATCATCAACTGGTGAGTTATGTCTATTGGGTAAGGCTCGATCAAGCACCTAAAATTGAAGCAGAAATCGCTGAAATGAAATGGGTTGATCTGGATGAAAAAGAGGTCTTGCTGGCGCCCTTAACGACTGAAATTGTGATTCCGTGGGTGAAGTCACATTTGCTCGCCCAAGCTTAAATTTTAGATTTGCGCGCCTGCCAGACAGGCTGCATAAATTTTTTGACAACCCAATTGTTCAAGTGTTTGGCTCAGTGCCCGAATCGAACTGCCGGTTGTCACCACATCATCAATAATCAGCACGCGTCGGTAACGAATATTAGACGGTGTACTGATCTGAAATTGCGACTGGATATCTTCGATTCTTTCCAGACGGCTTAAGCCTTTTTGTGAATGCTGTTTCAGCCGGCTAACAGGTTGCCAGATGGGAACATTCAATTTTTTCGCCACATGTTTGGCCAGCACCAGAGATTGATTATAACCGCGTTCGGCCAGGCGTTCAGTCGAGATCGGCATCGGGACTATTGCACTGACTTTGGGTAATTCTAAACTCAACAGCGTACCGGCCAGTAAATTTTGCAAATGCAGCTTCTGTTCATATTTAAACAGCTGAATCAACCGATCCATTGGGTAGGCATAATCGCAGGCAATCTGAAACTGCATTTCTTGACGCTGAATGGTTTGATGTATCCACGGCAACTGCTGCCAGCAATCCTGACAGACTGAATAAATGCTCTGATAATCAGTCTGACACAACTGGCAGGGCTGAAGCGTATTCAGCTTGGAGATTCCCTGTGCCAGTAATTTAAACATAGGCATAACGCGGTGCTTCCGGTAGCCAGCGTTGTAATAACGCCTCAGCCTGATCTGGATAATCTTTTAAAATTTGCTGCGCCACATAATGTGCCTGATTGAGCAGGTGATCATCGCGTTCAAGTTTGGCCACGCGGAAATTCATATCGCCGGTTTGTTTAGTCCCCAGTAATTCACCTGGCCCACGCAATTCCAGATCTTTCTCGGCAATCATAAAACCATCATTGGTTTCACGCATGATTCTTAAGCGTTCCTGACCGTTTTGCGACAGCGGATGCTTGTATAGCAGGGCGCAGAAACTGGCTTTGGCACCACGGCCAACCCGACCACGTAGCTGATGTAGCTGTGACAGGCCTAAACGTTCGGCATTTTCAATCACCATAATGGAAGCGTTGGGTACATCGACCCCGACCTCAATTACGGTGGTGGCAATGAGTAGCTGTAATTCATTATTCTTAAATTGCTGCATCACCGCCTGTTTTTCATCGGCTTTCATTTTGCCATGTACCAGACCGATATTCAGCGCAGGAAAGCGTTCCCGAATTTCGGCAAAAGTGGCCTCCGCGGCTTGGGCATCTAAAGTTTCGGATTGCTCCACCAAGGTACAGACCCAATAGGCCTGTTTGCCTTCAGCGCAATTCGTCGCAATACGTTGCAGAACTTGTTCACGCCGATCCAGTGGAATGGTCACCGTTTGAATCGGGGTACGACCCGGTGGCAGCTCGTCAATCACCGAGGTATCCAGATCACCATAAGCCGACATGGCCAAGGTGCGGGGAATCGGGGTTGCGGTCATCACCAGCTGATGCGGGGACATGCCATCCAGGCCTTTATTTCTGAGTGCAAGACGTTGATCGACTCCAAAGCGGTGTTGCTCATCAATAATCACCAGACCGAGTTTGGCAAACTCGACATTCTCCTGAAACAGGGCGTGGGTGCCAATCACCAGATGGGCGCTCCCGTCCCGAATGACCTGTTCCGCTGCGGCGCGGGCTTTGCCTTTTTGCTTGCCGGATAGCCAAGCGATATTAAGACCTAGTGGCTCAAACCAGCGTTTAAAGTTGAGATAATGCTGCTCGGCCAGAATTTCGGTAGGTGCCATCAACGCCACTTGCCAGCTTTCTTCCAGGGCATGACAGGCTGCGACACCGGCCACCAATGTTTTGCCGGCACCGACATCGCCTTGTACCAGACGTAACATCGGTTTATTGGCTTTTAAATCTTGTGCGATTTCTTTGGATACACGTTTTTGCGCACCGGTCATTTCAAAAGCCAGACTGGCCAGAAGCTGTTTGGCATAGGTTTTACTCGGTGCAAATGAAGGGGCTTCAACCTGCTGAATAAAGGCACGCCGGGTCAATAAACTGATCTGATGCGCCACCAGTTCTTCAAAGATCAGGCGTTGCTGTGCGGGATGCGAACCTTGTGCCAGTTGCAACATATTGGCATTGACTGGCGGATGATGAATATATTCCAGTGCCTGTTTTAACGCATAACCATTGCTAAATTTTGCTGGCAGCAGTTCAGGCAGATGATCGCTATACTGAGCCAAAGCCTGCTGAATATAATCGCGTATTTTTGGCTGGGTCAGACCTTCAGTGGCCGGGTAAATCGCGGTAAGTTGGGTTTGCGGTAGCGGGGTATCTTCAGTAATGACTTGCAGTTCGGGATGATACATTTCCAGACCGCGCGCACCGACCCGGACTTCACCAAAAATTCTTAAACGGTGACCGAGCTTGCAGCGATCGGTGATGCCTTTATAAATATGATAAAAACGCAAAGTGACTTTACCGCAGTCATCATCCAGTAATACAGCCATGGACTTGCGTTTACCCGGCGGGAAATCCACACCTTTGACGATACCTTCGAGCAAATAGCTACGCCCCACGCTCAATTGATTCATGGGAATGATCGTGCTACGGTCTTCATAGTCACGTGGTAGATGAAAAAGCAAATCATCAGTATTGAAGATATTTAATTTTTCAAGTAATGCAGCGGCGGCATTGCCAACGCCTTGTAACTGATGGACTGCAGCCATGTCCCCTCAACCAGATTCGTGATTCGGTGCTCAATGCATATTCTATTTATCGGTTATGGTAAAACATCCCGGCGTGTTGCTAAACAACTATTTGAGCAAGGTCATCAAATTAGCACAATTAGCTCAAGTCCCAAAACAGATTCCTTTGCAACTCATCTGATTCAAGATGTGCATAAACTGAATTTAACGACAGTCACACCGATTGATTGGGTCTATGTATTGCTTAGTCCAAAACAAAGTGCTTTCGATGGTTATCAACAGACCTATCTGGATTCAGTTCAGCCGATTGTCACTGCCTTGAAACAGCATCCAGTGCAGCGGATTGTGGTGGTGTCATCGACACGGGTCTATGGGCAAAATGCTGGAGAAAATATCAATGATGAAACGCCTCTACAGCCCAACGATGTGCAAGGAAAAATCCTGTATCGGATGGAGCAGGCCTATTTAGCGGCTTATCCTGAGCAATGTACAATCATTCGCCCAAGTGGAATTTATGGAACATCGGTAGAGCGCTTACAAAAAATGGCAGTATCTATGACCAGTTATCCAAATCTGCACTGGTCAAACCGGATTCATATCGAAGATTTATCACGTTTCTTGTCACAGATGATTCACGTGGAACATCCTGAGTCTTCTTATATTATGAGCAATAACCAGCCACAGCTTTTACATGAAGTCTTGCAATGGTTTCAGCAGCAGATGGGGCTGCCTTTACTCGAAGTTGAGAACAAGCAGGTCACCGGTAAAAAGCTCTATGCCACTCGGATGCAAAAAACAGGATTTGAATTAAAGCGTACAGATTGTTTTGAGGATTATTTGGAACTAATGAGGAAAAGTAATCCCTCCTAACCTCCCTTTAAAAAGGGAGGATTAAATTCCCGTTCCTTGTAGGAGAGAGCTGGGGAGAAGGGGAAGGATTTTAAATTCCCCCTCATCCCCCTTATGAAGCAGTGCTTCCCATCTCCTGAAAGGAGAGAGAATAAAAGCTTTACTTCTTTTTGCGCTTGGCACGTTTCTTGGCTTGTTCAGCCGCAACTGCATCAAGTGCTTCTTTGAGTTCTTCATCGGTAAAGGCGGTGATGTGATGCAGCATCTGTAATTTCACTTCATCCAGTACCAGATCTGCATATTGCGCTACGTTGGTCAGCTGCTCATCAAAAACAATGGCATTGTCGTCATTGGTACACAGATAACCTTTTTGGGTTAAGACTTTAATAAAGCTCTGAAACAGGGCTTTGTCGAAGAATTCAGGCGAATTGAATTCGTATAGAACTGATAAACGCTGACCGACCAGATAGCTCAATTCTTCAACCTGACGGGTCGAAATATTGCCTGAACCACGCTGGGTAATCAGTGCCAAAGTCATGTAATAACGTTCCAGACTTTGAGTCACTGGTGCAGCCAGAACTTCGAGCTGATGATGGACTTCAGTATTGGGTGCCGGAGCAAGCAGATTTTCACCATCTTGCGTGATCAGTTTGGCAGAAATCAAGTTATCAATATGCGCATTGACTTGATCCTGAATCTCATCTTCACGCCATTTTAAAAACAGCTCTGCTTTTAGGAATGGGTACAGGGTGCTGCTGATGTTGACGACATCATCACGGCGAATCGTTCCATTGTGTTCAGCCAGTGCTGCAATCAATGACGGAAGCACAAAGGAATGCACGATATTGTTACGGAAATAAGTCAGCAAAACTGCCTGATTATCTTCAATGGCAATGATATCGCCCAGCACATGTTTTACCCGCTTGATCAGTTTCAGCTTCATTGCATAGGCAATAATTTCTTTGCCTGAAAGCGGGGTAACTTCCATCCGCTCATCATAAGGTAATGCCGCCAGCAGGGTACGATAAGTATCAAGCTGCTTGATACAGATTTCTTCATCCAGCGTATGTTTCGGTGTCGCCAACAGGATCAACGATAATAGCGATACCGGATTGATCACCACTGCACGGTTGATATTTTCCAGAATCGCTTGCGCAGAGCTGTTTACTGCATCAGAAACTGCTTGTGGAATTGGATCATCGTTCTTTTCAATTTTAATATTTTCTGCGCCATGCTGTTTCAGGATGTCATCCAGAAATACCGGCTCACCAAAATTCAGATGCACTTTACCGAAAATGCGTTCAATTTTGCGCAGGGTTTTGACAATACCAAAAATAGATTCGGCTTCTTTCGGCTTGCCGCTCATCTCACCGACATAAGTGCCGCCTTCCATCAGGCGTTCATAACCGATATAGGTCGGTACAAAGACAATTGGTTTGGCTTTGCCGCGTAAATGACCATGCACGGTCATCGCCAGCATCCCAGTTTTAGGTGGTAGCAAACGACCAGTACGTGAACGACCACCTTCGATAAAGTATTCCAGTGGGGTATTGCGTGATAGAAC
The DNA here is from genome assembly GCF_022869025.1 of Acinetobacter sp. F-1. Classification (NCBI taxonomy): domain Bacteria; kingdom Pseudomonadati; phylum Pseudomonadota; class Gammaproteobacteria; order Moraxellales; family Moraxellaceae; genus Acinetobacter; species Acinetobacter sp. F-1. Next base: position 212,611 of record NZ_JAJKFX010000003.1, read on the forward strand.
GCTATATAAATATTCTTTAAAGACTGTGGTATAGAGCGCATTGCCACGGAAAGTACGGCGGATAAAGAAGGCACCGCCACCACGTAAAATCTGACCCACAAAAGGCATGTTCAGGTTATCGCCCGCAGCGATATACGGCACCATCAAGCCACGACGATAGATCACATAAGACAATAACAAATAGTCGATGTGACTGCGGTGACATGGGGTATAGACAATCTCATAATCTTTGGCCAGTTCACGCACGGTACTGAAATTATGTACTTCTACGCCGTCATAGAGTTGCGTCCATAAGCGGGTCAGAGCTTTATCGGCAAAACGTACAGTCGAATGAGAATAATCGGAAACGATTTCGTTCAGATAACCAATGGCACGACGTTCAGATTCCAGCATCGAGATTTTACTGCGAATACTGTCATTGCGAATCGCAGCCTGTACATCTGGCGATTTGATTAAACCGTGCATGACATTACGGCGATCGGACAGATCCGGCCCGAGAATCACTTCGCGCTGCCCATCCAGATAATCATTTAAAGTGCTAACAATATAAGTCGCTGGTGCTGAATTTGGATGCGTTTTTTTGGCATGCTCAATCATGGCACGTAAAGACTGGGGTTCGTGAAACTCTAAATAAGACTGACGGCCATGCAGACCGATATTGACCAGTTGCTTGACCCGGCTTGGCGTAGACCAGGTATCGGTAAATAGCAGTTTGAACCAGGAATCTTCTTTTTCAGGTTCACGTCCCCAAAGCACCGTGACTGGCACCAATTCCACATCTAGTTCAGGATGTTGTTCCAGGATTTCAATCAGGCGTAACAGGCGCGGCGGAAACGCATGCGGCGGTGAGCTGAGCAGGTTATTTTTATCATGATGCTGTAAAAACAGCAGCGAAGCTTTTTCCTTACTATTGCCCAGTTGCATTGGATCGAGCGCAGCTGGCAACTTTAAACGGCGGGTTTCTGCATCGACGACCAGCGCATTACTACGCGAATGGTTCTGTAAAACGTAGCAGACCAGCTTTCGCGATTCTGTTGCAGTCTGATCAGGTTCAGGTGCTGTCACTTCACTTGGTACTTCCCCAAGAACATGAGGGGTAACCACAAGATCAAGTAGCTTACTTGAAAGCTTGCGATACATTTGACCAAAGCCATTCTTGGACATAGCTGCTCCTAATTTTACTGACCAAAACCACAGGACTTCTGAGGGGATTTATTTTTGCGGGTTTCCAAAGCGAAACCATATATCTTTTTTTAACAACTTCAACAGAAGTGCTCTAATTTTAGCGTGAAAGCAGATGCTTTTCCTAGTCACTTATGACATCAGTATGACAGAACAGTCATGCAATCTTTAGAGTTTCGGTCTGATTTTGTGGCAGAATATTCCAGATTAATTATTTAGATCTGTTTTTCCATTTTTGGGATATCTCCAATATTACGTAGGTTGCTTATGAATGCCTTAACACAGGAACTGGTCGAGCTGCTCAGCTTGGAAAAGTTAGAAGAAAACATTTTTCGGGGAATCAGCCGTAATCTGGTGGGCAAGCGCGTGTTTGGTGGGCAGGTTTTAGGGCAGGCACTCCGCGCTGCGTCTTATACCACAGACCGTCCGGCACACTCGTTACATGCCTATTTTCTGTTTGGTGGAGATGTCAATGCACCGATTATTTATGAAGTGGATCGTATCCGTGACGGCAAGAGCTTTGTCAGCCGTCAAGTACGTGCAATTCAGCATGGTCGCACTATTTTTATGTGTATGGTGTCTTTTGCGCATCAGGAAGAAGGTCTCAATTACCAGATTTCAGAGCCGGAATATCCGCCAGCAGAAAGCCTGAAAAATGAAGCAGAACTGATCAAACAAATGATTGAGTTTATTCCGGAAAATGTCCGTGCGTCCTTCACCCGTGATCGTCATGTCGAGATTCGCCCGATCAATCCGCAAAATCCGTTTCAGCCGCAACCGGAAGCGCCGTCTTATGCGCACTATATCCGCACGCATGACCGAATTGCTGCAGAAGTGGATCAGATTTCTTTGCATCAGGCCATTGCCGCTTTCTATTCAGACTTTACCTTGATGACCACGGCACTGCGTCCACATGGTCTGAGCTATATTTCGCCAAGCCTGCAATGTGCCAGTATTGACCATGCCATGTACTTCCATAAGCCATTTCGTGCCGATGAATGGATGCTATATGACATGGATGCCACCCAGAGTGCCAGTTCGCGTGGTCTGAATTTTGGACGGATGTGGCAGAATGGCGAACTGGTCTGTAGTACCACGCAGGAAGGGCTGATCCGCTTACGTGAAATCGAAACCCAATAATTTTTATATTTTTGCTCAAAAAGCCGAATCCCAGATTCGGTTTTTTTGTTTTTAATCCGCAGAACAATCATTATTTGAGATCTTGTTCTAGGGCGTGTCCTCATTTGAAAAATTGGTTTTAAATACTTAAAATCCTCCTTTAAGCTCTTTTGATTTCTATATTTTTTCAATGGCACGTACTCTTCTCACCGATGATATCTGGCAGCAAATTCAAGATACTATGCGATTACACGGTTGTTACTGTTCAAAGAATAGTAGAAATATCATGGAAGCGATCTTATGGAAACTGCGTACAGGCGCCACATGGCGTGATATTCCCCAAGAATTTTGTCCTTGGCAAACTGCTTACAATCGCTTTAATCGTTGGGCAAGCAAGGGATTGTGGGATAAATTTTTTTTAGATTACGAGGCGTCTTGGATCAAGAATGGGTATTCATTGACGGAAGTTACATACGCGTGCATCAACATGCAAGTGGAGCTCGGCATGGTTTCGAAAGAGCAATTGGACAATCACGTGGTGGACGAACAACAAAAATACATCTTGCAACCGACGCGAATGGATTACCGATTGATTTTAAAATCACTGGGGGTGACGTCCACGACAGTCAAGTTGCAAAACAACTGATTGATACGGTAGACGAGGCAACTTATCTCATTGCTGATAAGGGGTATGATGCTGAGCACATTAGAATTTATGCCAAGAACAAGAATATGATTCCCATTATTCCATTGAGATCAAACAGTAAGAGATCGAATAAGGAATTTGATAAATATCTATATAAATTAAGACATTTAGTTGAAAATGCTTTTGCGAGATTAAAACATTTCCGTGCTATTGCAACTCGATTTGATAAACTGGCACGCAATTATAAATCTATGATTCGTATAGCCTGTATATTTATTTGGTGCAAAGCCAAATGAGGACACACCCTAGGCACGCGTTTATAAAATATTACTCGATTCTGTAGAATCGGCATGGCATAGTGCCGCTTAAGATCTATATTAAAATGCATGAAAAGATGAGCTTAAATACGCAAATTTTAATTGCCGCCGTATTGGGGGTGCTGTTTGGATTTTTACTCACAATATTTCCGCAGACCTCATTTTTTGATGTCAGTTTATACGGCATCGGCATCGTCAGCAGTGTTTTTATCGGCTTATTAAAAATGCTGTTGGTTCCGCTAATTTTTACGTCGATTGTGGTCGGGGTATCTAATCTACAGGCAGGCGGACAACTGAATCGCACCTGGAAAATCACCCTGATGTGCTGTGTGACCACAACGACTTTGGCACTCATTTTAGGTCTGGCCTGTGCACATCTGTTTGATGTCGGCAAGGGTGTCGATGTACTGATGTTCCAGGATGCCATGGCGCAGCATCAGACTCCGGACACCTTAACGCCATCTTCTTTCTTTACCAATTTTATCCAAAATACCCTGATCAATCCATTTAAGGCATTTTCAGATGGCAATGTCCTGGCAGTGGTGGTCTTTGCCTTGTTTGTCGGTGTGGCACTGGTCGCAGGCGGAGATAAATTCCGTACCGTGCGCAAGTTGAGTCACCAGTTTTTTGAAATCATGATGTTGATGATTGGCTGGGTGATGAAACTGGCACCTTTCGGTATTTTTGCTTTATTGGCCAAGCTGATCGCGACTGAGGATATTTCGGTACTCAGTCGTCTGGCTGAATTTGCGGCCGTGGTCACCGGAACCACCATTTTCCATGGCATCGTGGTATTGCCTTTATTGCTGTGGATTTTTGGCAAGATGGATCCGATCACGTTCTTTAAAGGCACACGCGCTGCTTTAATTACTGCATTTGCCACCAGTTCCAGTTCGGCCACCATGCCACTGTCAATGAAATGTGCGCAGGAAAATCTGGGCGTACGTCCGCATACGGCAGGTTTTGTGATTCCACTGGGAACACAGCTGAATATGGATGGCACAGCACTCTATGAAGCAGCCGCCGCCTTGTTTATTGCCAATTTAATGGGGCTGGATCTGAGTTTAGGGCAACAGATGGTGGTCTGTGCCACGGCAATGATTGCATCCTTAGGCGCACCTGGGATTCCAAGCGCTGGCATGGTCACCATGATTATGGTGTTGCAATCTGTGGGATTGCCTGCCGAGGCGATTGCGATTTTATTGCCGATCGACCGTTTACTGGATACGGTACGTACCGTGGTGAATGTGCAGGGCGATATGATGATCAGTGTGGTGGTAGACCGGCATACCCGTGAACCTGAAGCGCCGGTTTAATCTTTATCTAAGTCCGGATTCCAGACAATTTCCCAGAGATGACCATTGGGATCCTGAAAATAACCAGCATATCCGCCATAAAAGGTGGTGTGTGCAGCTTTGATAATTTTAGCGCCCGCACGTTCAGCCAGTGCCATGATCTGGTCAACCTCTAATGGACTATAGACATTATGTCCCAGCGCCATTTGGGTTGGGCAGATCGGACTCAATTCAAGACCGGTATCTTGCTGAAGGCTGCGCTGCGGCCATAAGGCAAGCTTAAGACCGGATTGCAGTTGAATAAACGCCACCGCACCATATTCAAATTCCTGCCCCATAATTTCGTCGCTTTTAAAGCCTAAACCCTCACAATAAAATTGCAATGACTGTTCTATGTCCTGAACAGCCAGCGTAATCACAGAGATAGATGGTTTCATAATGGGTTCCTGATCTAAGGCTGATCAAGATTTATTCTAATATGAATCAGGATTTAATCACTAAGTAAACAATGCAGTCTTCATGTAAAAACAGGTAAATCTGATCAATCCGGCGCTGCTATCACTTGACCAGCTTGATATGGTGAAAATCACCTTAGAAAAAAACCTCCGTTATGCGGCATAACGGAGGTTTTTAATTTAAATCAATCAATCAAATATTTTGTCATTTGATTATTCAGCTGAGCGTTTATTCTGGTTTAGCTCATCTGCTGCTTTAAGTTCTGACTGATCCTGCTCAAGTAATTCAAGCGGTTCTTCAGCTTCATTTAAGTCATGCGGTGAAACCTCACCAATAGCAGTTGCATCAGACCCAGAGTCGAGTTCAACTGGTTCATCGAATTGATTTAGATCATGAGCCGATACTTCCGGAATACTGTCCAAATCAAATTGAGTTGATTGATCTAAAGTGAAATTCAGACGGCCGCCCATGACGCTGGCCAGTTCTTCAAGTCCCTCTTTGTTCATGGAGGAGAACAATTGAATCGAGAAGTCCAGTTTCATTTTTTTCAATGCAGCTTTGACTTCCTGAAGCGCTTTAGAGGCAGGGCCGCGATTCAGTTTATCTGATTTGGTCAAAAGAACATGCACAAACAAATGACGTGAATAAGCCCATTCCAGCATCATCACATCAAAGTGTTGTAGCGGATGACGAATATCCATTAACAGCACCAAGCCCTGTAAGCTTTTGCGATGAATCAGATAATTTTCCAGTTCTTTTTGCCAAACAATTTTCATCGCCTCTGGTACGGCAGCATAGCCATAGCCTGGTAAATCGACCAGACGCTGATCTGGATTACCCAAGCTAAAAAAGTTAATCATCTGGGTGCGGCCGGGTCTTTTTGATGCACGTGCCAACTGTTTCTGGTTGGTCAGGGCATTAATCGCACTGGATTTACCGGCATTGGAGCGACCGGCAAAAGCAATTTCATAGCCTGTATCTTCTACACAAAGACTGAGTTTTGGTGCACTCATTAAAAATTCGGCTTTGCGTAGCCAGTTGAGTGAGCGCACAGAATATTCAGTAATAGCAGAATCAACTTTTTTCTCGTAGCTGATCTTTTGCTTGGGTGCATGGGCTGTCTTACTGTTTTTGGATTTTCCTCTGCTGTGGTGCATAACTCAACTTCAATAAATGATCTACAAAGAAACATTATAAAGGAAGTCGCACAGGCAAGCGAACTTTGCTTTGCAATGCTATTGCAACTTAATCCATCAGGTTAATTAAACCGATTGGAGAAACAGTACTAAAATGAGATTGGTTAGATGGGGTGAGCACATCGGCCAGCGTATATTGGTTCAGGCTTTGGTAAAACTGTTCCAGCGCATGGTCGAGAATACCTTTTAAGCCGCAATTGCTACGCAGTACGCAGGGTGGGGTATTACATTCGACAATCACATGATTTTCACCCTGCAAGCTACGCACGATCTCACCGAGTTTTAGATTTAGTGTGGTAGGATTTAAGCGGATGCCGCCGCCTTTACCGCGTGTGGCAATAATCCAGTCTTGTTTCGACATGAAATGCACAATCTTCATTAAATGATTTTGTGACACATACAAATCTCGCGCAATTTCCGCAATCGTATACGGCGTATCTCGCGGCTGGGAGATGTACATTAAAATACGCAAAGCATAGTCGGTAAATTTGTTTAATTGCATGATCGCACTAATATCTTTAAGAATTAAATAGATAAGGGCTAGTCTAGCATAACCAGACTAGCCCCACCTATTCAGCTTGAAGCGAGGGCTTAGTGGTGAACCCCACCTGTACCAAATGCTTCACTATGAATATTTTCAGCAGGAATACCGCGGGCAACGAGTGCTTTTTGCTGTTCTGCCATAAATGGCATTGGGCCGCAAAGGTAATAATCGGCATTGACTGGTAACAGCGCTGCATCAACTGTACTCAGATCCAGACGACCTGCTACATCATAATCCTCACCCAGTTTGTCAGCTTGATGTGGAAATTCATAAGCAGTAAGGGTGCTTAAGCGCGGATATTTTGCTTTCAGGTCATGAATATGCTGGTGCATCGCATGAACCTGTTTGCTACGGCAAGCATGGATAAAGGTCACAGGTTGTGGCATATCCAGAGTCACCAGCTGGTTCAGCATCGCGATCATTGGCGTCAGGCCAACACCACCACTGATAAACACATTACGTTTAGCTGGATCGATCAGGTAGAAGTTACCTGTTGGTGCAGATACTTCAATTTCTGAACCTTCCGGCAAACCATGTAGAGTGTTAGACACCCAACCTGCAACTTGATCTGCGCCATTGCCCGGTTCACGTTTAACTGAAATACGCAAATAGTCTGCTTGAGGGCTGGTTGAAAGCGTATATTGACGCGGCTGTTTTAAGCCAAGTTCTTCTACGAATACACGAACTGAAATATATTGACCGGCTTCATATTTCGGTAAATCGCCACCATCGACCGGTTGTAGATAGATTGAAGTAATCTCGTCACTTTCCACTACTTTTTGGGCAATTTTGAAATTGCGCCAGCCTAACCAGCTACCTTTGGTTTGCTGATGCTGCTCATAGATCGTTTTTTCAGTGCTGATGAACAAGTCAGCCAATTGACCATAAGCTGTAGCCCAAGCATCAATTAATGGATCTTCCATCGGGATGCTTAATACTTCACTAATAGAATGCAGCAGGTTTTCACCCACAATATTATAGTCTGGCGCTTGAATGTTTAAGCTCACGTGTTTATGCGCGATCAGCTCAACCACAGGTAAAAGTACAGATGGGTCTTCAATATTTTCGGCATAGGCCAATACAGCGCCGGCAAGAGCTTGCGCCTGTGCACCACTGCGTTGGTGACCCATATTAAACGTTTCTTTAAGGGCAGGGTTGTTGCCTAACATGCGGTTATAAAAATAGCCCGTGAGTGCCACACCATTTTCGCGGAGTACAGGCACTGTTGCTTTTACAAGGTCAATTTGCTGCGGAGTCATGTTTGATCTCTCATGGCTGTTTATTTATAAGATGTATTTAAAATACATCTTATAGCATGCCTTGTAAATACATTTTTTAATAAAACCATAAAAAAATTATGGGATATCTGAATATCCCATAATTTTAAAAATCTTGATAGGAATAAATCGTGCTATTTTCACTGAAAAAGCAGTCATGAAACTCGCGGACAATTCTCCCCGGTATCATCTCCGAGCCTGCGTGTGCAGTTTGATAAATCGATCAGTATCTTTTATGAACTCTTCAGGTTGCCTAAGTCGCGTGTTCTAATTCCTTTGGTTGCTCACCGGTTAGAGGTCACTGTTCCTTGGCTTGCTGTTTTGCAAATTCTGCTTGTTTGGCATTTTTTTTGAGGTTCAGCCACTTGGGTTTTTGCAGCATTTCAAAAGCACTATTCCGATCGACACTCTGTTCATAAATAAGAGTGACTATTTTTTTAGTTTCAGTTAAACCGACAAGCAGACCATGCCGACTGGCAAGCTGTGAACGTAAGACAATGTCTTGCATGGTATTTGTGGTTTTTTAGCAATACCAAGTGGTGCTCACATAACTTTTCCTATTGTTTATCATTTATTTTTAGGCTTTTTCATGTGTTCTAGGGCGTACTGGATATCTTGAATCAAATCTTGCGGATGTTCCAGGCCGATACAGAAACGAACCAGAAAGCCATCTTTTAAATGTGAATGTTTCAGTACACGCATGTCTTTTAAGTTATAGAGCATGACCAGGCTGACAGGGCCACCCCAGCTAAATCCAAGTTTAAATAAGGTTAAAGCATCGCAGAAATGACGAATATCTTCGAAACTAAACTTGGCATCAAAAATAACACTCACAAGTCCTGCACTATGACTCTCGGAGCAAATATCTTTCCAGTATTGATGTCCAGCGCAATCTGGATCGGCTGGATGTAAAACTTGAACAAGCTCAGTTTGCTGTTTGAGCCACTTCATTAAAGTCAGTGCGCTTTCGGACTGATGCTGATAACGCAGTTGCATCGAAGCCAGACTGCGTTGTACCTGCGCCACATCATCACCAGAAACACTAATGCCCTGAATGGCATGGGTACGGAACAGTTTGTGATGCAGGGTTTTATCTCGTGTAACAACTGAGCCCATCAAGATGTCGCCACCACCGCTTGGATATTTGGTCAGTGCATGAACCGTGATATCGACACTTAAATGCTCTTCGCCAAAATCAAAAGCATTAAAAGCCAGACCTGCGCCCCAGGTATTATCCAGCGCCGTCAAAATATGATGTGCCTGGGCTTTTTTGATTAAACCGACCAGATCTGGAAATTCCAGTGTGACTGAACCGGCCGCTTCCAGCCAAAGCAGTTTTGCTTTTTTACTTGGTGTAAAGGTTTCGACCTCAAGCGGGTTATACACTTTGACCGCAATGCCATAACGCGTTTCCAGATTGCGCAGATGTTCCATGTTTGGGCCATAGATGTTATCGGCAACCCAGACTTCATCACCTTGGCTCAAGAAACAAGAATTCACCAGGTTAATGGCGGATAAACCGCTCGGCGCAAGTAGGCAGTATTCACCCCCTTCAATTTGCGCGATGTTATCGCCTAAGGTGAATGTCGTGGGTGTGCCGTGGGTGCCGTAGCTATAGTCATAAGCATCGGTCCAGTGGCGATTAAATAGCGCATCAGTATTCTCAAAAATAATGGTCGATGCACGAAACAGGGGAGGTTGAACCGTAGAAATGGATTGAGGGGCTTTTCGTGGTGCATGAATCAGGGTGGTTTGAGCGTTTTTTTTCACGTGAATGCCCTTAAATGTAATCAAATATTACCTTAGCTTAAGAGAATCTGTGACTCACTGCCAGTTCGGTTGTGAATTGTTAAAAAAATTGGTCCTTGAAAAAAGTTGGCTTCATTTTTGCAAAACCTAAAACTATCTAGCTAAAAAATAGGTTGAGGAGCATGAAGTCGCATTTAAAAGTGCATTATTTTCAGCATATTGCTGGCGAAGGTTATGGTAGTTGTCATAAGTTTTTAAAGCAGTATCAGGCGTACATTAGTGCGACTGAGTTTTTTGCTTTACCGTTGGATCGTCCTTTAGAGATTGAGGCTTTGCCAAGGGTTGAGGACGTCGATTTACTGATCATCATGGGCGGAACCATGAGTGTCAATGATGAGGCGAATTTCCCTTGGTTAAAGATAGAGAAACGCTGGTTGCGTCGTTATCTGTCACATGGCAAACCGGCAATCGGTTTATGCCTGGGTGGACAATTGATTGCCAATGCATTGGGGGCGGGCGTCAGTCGTAATCCTGAGCAGGAATTGGGCTGGGCCACGGTACACAAGGTAGCCAATCTACCGCAAGAATGTTTTAGCTTGCCCGAACAGTTCAATATTCTGCAATGGCATAGTGAAAGCTTTGAAATACCCAAAGGGGCAGTGCATCTGGCAGAAAACCAAGCCTGTCGTAATCAGATGTACCAGTTGGGCAAAAATGTACTCGGTTTTCAGTTTCATCCAGAGAGTACTCCAGAAACCCTGTCTTTATTTTTGGAAGATGAGGAGCAGCTTGCACAATTTTCAGGAAAATATGTTCAGGATCTCTCTGAATTAAAAAAGACCCATAAAAATAAGTTTGTTGAAGGAAATCAGATATTAAATCGAGCTATAGAATATGTCTTGGCGAAAACTGCCCCGCATTCAGAAAATAAACTCTTGTTTTAGGGGGTAAATTGAAAACTTGGATAAAACCATAAAAGGGATTTGCTTATGCATTAAACAATGGCTATAATAAGCGACCCTTCGATAGGAAGGGGGTTAACTGCGAATAAAGTAGTTAACTATCGTTACAGTCGTGGCATCGATCACGACCTTAGTGATATTTCACTGCTCTTGACACTTACCCGTATTAAAGTGGGGTGAGATGCGTCAGGAGTGATTCTTTATATATTTGGCTTGGAGTTTACTGGTATGTCTAACCAGAGAATTCGTATCCGTCTTAAGTCTTTTGATCATCGCCTGATTGATCAATCTGCTCAAGAAATCGTAGAAACCGCAAAACGTACTGGCGCACAAGTGTGTGGTCCAATTCCAATGCCAACACGCATTGAACGTTTTAACGTTTTAACATCACCACACGTAAACAAAGACGCGCGTGACCAGTACGAAATCCGTACTTACAAGCGTTTGATCGACATCGTTCAACCTACAGACAAAACTGTAGATGCATTGATGAAGTTAGATCTTGCAGCTGGTGTTGATGTTCAGATCGCATTGGGTTAAGGCTTTCGGGTTAATTAACACTCTAAGTTAATTAGGCCGCTTTTTTAGAGGTTTATGCACATGGCTATTGGTTTAGTCGGTCGCAAGTGCGGTATGACACGTATCTTTACAGATGCTGGTGTTTCTGTGCCTGTTACAGTGATTGAGGTTGATCCTAACCGCATCACTCAAATCAAAACGCTTGAAACTGATGGTTATCAAGCGATTCAAATCACTACTGGTGAACGTCGCGAATCTCGCGTAACTAACGCTCAGAAAGGCCACTTTGCGAAAGCAGGTGTTGCAGCTGGTCGTCTAGTTCAAGAATTCCGCGCTACAGAAGCTGATCTTGAAGGTCGTGAAGTTGGTGGTACGCTTACCGTTGAATTGTTCCAGGTTGGTCAAGTTGTTGACGTAACTGGTCAATCTAAAGGTAAAGGTTTCCAAGGTGGTGTTAAGCGTTGGAATTTCCGTACGCAAGATGCAACTCACGGTAACTCGCTTTCTCACCGTGTTTTAGGTTCTACTGGTCAAAACCAGACTCCTGGTCGCGTATTCAAAGGCAAAAAAATGGCTGGCCATTTAGGTGCTGAACGCGTAACTACACAGGGTCTTGAGATCGTTGCTATCGACACAGAACGTTCAGTTCTTGTTGTTAAAGGCGCGGTTCCTGGTGCTACTGGTGGCGACGTAATCGTTCGTCCTACGATCAAGGCCTGAGGGGAAATAACGTGAATTTAAATACTGTTTCCGGCTCTGCTGTTGAATTATCAGAAGTTGCGTTCGGTCGTGAATTTAATGAAGCTCTTGTTCACCAAGTGGTTACAGCTTATTTAGCTGGTGGCCGTCAAGGTTCAAAAGCTCAGAAATCACGTGCAGACGTTTCTGGCGGTGGCCGCAAGCCATTCCGTCAAAAAGGTACTGGCCGTGCTCGTGCTGGTTCTATTCGTAGCCCAATCTGGGTTGGCGGTGGTAAAACTTTTGCTGCTCGTCCACAAGACTGGTCTCAAAAAGTAAACCGTAAAATGTACCGCGGTGCTATGCAATGCATCATGGCTGAACTTGTTCGTCAAGATCGCCTAATTTTAGTTGATGAGTTTGCTGTTGCAGCTCCAAAAACTAAAGAATTGCTTGCAAAGCTTAACGACTTGAATGCAACTCGTGCATTGATCGTTACCGATGCTGTTGATGAGAACTTGTATCTTGCTGCACGCAATATTCCACACGTAGATGTGGTTGATGCTGCTGCAATCGATCCGGTTAGCTTGATTGCGTTCGACAAAGTTGTTATGTCTGTAGCTGCTGCTAAGAAAATTGAGGTAGAACTCGGATGAACAACGAACGTATCTATCAAGTCCTGCAAGGACCTGTATTCTCAGAAAAAGCACAAGTTTTAGGTGAAACTGCTGGTGTTCAAGTGTTTAAAGTTGCTATCAACGCAAACAAGCTTGAAATCAAAAAAGCAGTGGAACAACTCTTTGGTGTAGAAGTTGTTAAAGTTAACACGACTATCACTAAAGGTAAGTCTAAACGCTTTGGTAAAACATTAGGACGTCGTTCTGATGTTAAAAAAGCATACGTCACCCTGAAAGCTGGCCAAGATGTTGAAATGGCTGACTTGGGCGATACCGCTGAAAGCACAGCGGAATAAGGACGAGAATTATGCCTATTCAAAAATGTAAGCCAACGTCTCCAGGACGTCGCTTTGTAGAGAAAGTGGTTCATGATCACCTTCACAAAGGCGCACCGTACTCTCCGTTGGTTGAAGCTAAAAAACGTACTGGCGGCCGTAACAATAACGGTCACATCACGACTCGTCACGTTGGTGGCGGTCATAAGCAGCACTACCGTCTAGTTGACTTTAAACGTAACAAAGATGGTATTCCTGCAACTGTAGAGCGTATCGAATACGATCCTAACCGTACTGCACACATTGCACTTGTATTGTATGCTGATGGTGAACGTCGTTATATCATTGCTCCTAAAGGCCTTCGCGCTGGCGATAAAGTACAGTCTGGTAACGATGCTCCAATTCGTCCAGGTAACTGCTTGCCGCTTCGCAACATGCCAATCGGTTCTACTCTTCACAACATCGAACTTAAAATCGGTAAAGGCGCGCAGATTGCTCGTTCAGCTGGTACTTCAGTTCAGCTGTTGGGTCGTGACGGTTCTTACGCTATCGTTCGTCTACGTTCAGGCGAGATGCGTAAAATTCACGTTGAATGTCGCGCTGTGTTAGGTGAAGTATCTAACTCGGAAAGCAACCTTCGTTCGCTTGGTAAAGCTGGTGCATCGCGCTGGCGTGGTGTTCGTCCTACCGTTCGTGGTATGGCAATGAACCCGGTTGACCATCCGCACGGTGGTGGTGAAGGGCGTAACAAAGGTATTCAACCTGTAAGCCCATGGGGTCAAAAAGCTAAAGGGTACAAGACACGTACCAATAAGCGTACGACTAAGATGATCATTCGCGACCGTCGCGTTAAGTAACAAGTAAAGGAATCTGACAATGCCTCGTTCTCTGAAAAAAGGCCCATTCGTCGATGCGCACTTGTTCGCTAAGGTTGAAGCGGCTATCGCGGCTAATAACCGTAAGCCGATCAAAACTTGGTCGCGTCGTTCGATGATCCTACCGGATTTTGTTGGTTTAACAATTTCTGTACACAATGGCCGTAACCACGTTCCTGTGATCGTTTCTGAACACATGGTTGGTCACAAGCTTGGTGAATTTGCACCAACTCGTACCTATCGCGGTCACGGTGTTGACAAGAAATCTAAACGTTAATGGGTGCTATGATGGAAGTAACTGCTAAATTACGCGGTGCCGCTATCTCGGCACAAAAAGCTCGTTTGGTTGCAGATCTTATCCGCGGCAAATCTGTTGCGCACGCGCTTAACATCCTTAACTTCAGCAACAAAAAAGCTGCAGTTCTAGTTAAGAAAGCGTTGGAATCTGCGATTGCAAACGCTGAACACAATAACAGTTTAGATGTAGACGACCTTAAAGTTTCTACGATCTACGTTGATGAAGGCATGAGCCTGAAACGTATTATGCCACGTGCTAAAGGCCGTGCAGATCGTATTACTAAGCGTACTTGTCACATCACCGTTAAGGTAGGGGTTTGATATGGGTCAGAAGGTTCATCCAATCGGTATCCGCCTAGGTGTTGTGAAACGTCATAACGCTAACTGGTATGCGAATCCGAAACAATACGCTGAATACTTGCTTAAAGATCTTCAAGTTCGTGAGTTTTTAATCAAAAAACTTAAAAACGCGATGATCAGCAACATTCTTATCGAACGTCCTACAGGCGCTGCTAAAGTAACTATTAGCACTGCGCGTCCTGGTATCGTAATCGGTAAAAAAGGCGAAGATATTGAGAAACTACAACGCGAATTAACATCTATCATGGGTGTTCCTGCGCAAGTAAGTATCAATGAAATTGATCGTCCAGACTTAGACGCGCGTCTAGTTGCTGAAGCAATCGCTTCTCAATTGGAAAAACGTGTAATGTTCCGTCGTGCTATGAAGCGTGCGGTACAAAACACAATGCGTGCTGGTGCTAAAGGTATCAAAGTAGAAGTTTCAGGCCGTTTAGGTGGTGCTGAGATTGCTCGTACTGAGTGGTATCGTGAAGGTCGTGTACCTCTACATACGCTTCGTGCAGATATCGACTATGCGACTATGCGTGCTGAGACTACTTACGGTACGATTGGTGTTAAAGTTTGGATCTTCCGTGGTGAGATCTTGGGCGGCATGAAACAAGTCATGAACCCAGCTCCAGCAGAAGAACGTCCAGCTAAACGCGGTCGTGGTCGTGGTGAAGGTCAAGAGCGTCGTGGTCGTCGCAATGATCGTTCTGCTGAAAAAGGAGAATAATCCATGTTGCAACCTAAGCGTACTAAATTCCGTAAAGTGCAGAAAGGCCGTAACACTGGTCTAGCACACCGCGGTAGCACAGTATCTTTCGGTACTATTGCACTTAAATCAGTTGAACGTGGTCAAATGACTGCGCGTCAAATTGAAGCAGCGCGTCGTACAATTAGCCGTCGTATTAAGCGTGGTGGTAAGATCTTTATCCGTGTATTCCCGGACAAACCGATTACTTCTAAGCCGCTTGAAGTGCGTATGGGTAAAGGTAAAGGTTCTGTGGAATATTGGGTTTGCCAAATCAAACCAGGTAAAGTCTTGTACGAAATTGATGGTGTTAACGAAGAATTGGCTCGCGAAGCGTTTACGCTTGCAGCAGCTAAGCTTCCGTTTAAAACCGCTATCGTGACTCGGACGGTAATGTAATGAAAACTAAAGATCTACGTGAAAAGTCGGTAGAAGAGTTGACAGCTTTGCTTGATGAGCAACAGCTTAACCAATTCCGTCTTCGTATGGCGAAAGCAACTGGTCAATTGGGTAAATCGCATGAAGTTGCACTTACTCGTCAGACGATTGCTCGTATTAAGACCCTCCTTACCGAAAAACAGGGGAACGGACAATGAGTGATAAAACAGTCCGCACGTTAACTGGCAAAGTTGTAAGCGACAAGATGGATAAATCTATCGTTGTTCTTATTGAACGCCAAGTTCAACACCCGTTGTATGGCAAATTAATCCGCCGTTCAACAAAATTACATGCTCATGATGAGAACAACACAGCGAAAGCTGGTGATGTTGTAACCATTAAAGAAAGCCGCCCAATTTCTAAAACTAAGTCTTGGACTCTAGTTGAAGTTGTTGAAGCAGCTGCTGAGTAATTAACGTTCTTGTTGCATCATCGGTCAATTTCGAGTACTCTTTGAGCCTTTCGAAATTTCGACCGGTGTTGCTCGGTTTTGGAGTAGGGCAATGATTCAGACCGAAACTATGCTCGACGTAGCAGACAACAGTGGTGCACGCCGCGTACAATGTATTAAAGTACTTGGTGGCTCGCATCGTCGTTATGCTTCTGTTGGCGACATTATTAAAGTTACTGTAAAAGAAGCAATTCCACGCGCACGTGTTAAAAAAGGTGACGTGATGAATGCAGTTGTGGTTCGTACAAAATTCGGTATCCGTCGTGCAGACGGTTCAGTGATTCGTTTCGACGATAACGCTGCTGTTATTTTGAACACCAACAAAGCGCCGATTGCAACTCGTATTTTCGGACCAGTGACTCGTGAACTTCGTACTGAACAGTTCATGAAAATTATTTCATTGGCTCCTGAAGTTCTATAAGAGGCGATCATGGCTAAGATTAAAAAAGGCGATCAAGTAATTGTGATCGCAGGTAAAGAAAAAGGCAAACAGGGTACTGTTCTGTCTGTTTCTAATGACCGTGTTAAGGTTGAAGGCCTTAACTTGGTGAAGAAGCACCAAAAGCCGAACCGTGCTACAGGCGCTGAAGGTAGCGTTGTAACTCAGGAAGCTTCGCTTCATATTTCAAACGTGGCAGTTTTTAATGCTACAACCCAAAAGGCTGACCGTGTTGGTTACCAAGTGATTGATGGCGTGAAAACTCGCGTATTCAAATCAAATGGTGAATCAGTGGCGGTAGCGAAGTAATAGGTTGATATAGGCCATGGCCAGACTTAAAACACGTTACAATGACGAACTTAAAGCTCAGTTATTAGAGACTTTAGGCGTTAAAAATGTGATGGAAATTCCTCGCATCACTAAAATCACGATCAACATGGGTGTTGGCGCAGCTGCTGCTGACAAAAAACTCCTTGATGGTGCTCTTTCAGATATGCAAGCTATCGCTGGTCAAAAACCAGTACTTACGTTAGCTCGTAAATCAATCGCTGGTTTTAAAATCCGTGATGGTTGGCCGATCGGTTGTAAAGTTACTTTACGCGGCGAACGTATGTACGAATTCTTAGACCGTTTGATCTCGATTGCGATCCCTCGTATCCGTGACTTCCGTGGTTTCTCTGCGAAATCATTCGACGGTCGTGGTAACTACTCAATGGGTCTTAAGGAACAGATCATGTTCCCTGAAATCGATTTTGACAAGATTGATCGTATTCGTGGTATGGACATTACCATTACTACGACTGCTCGCACCGATGACGAAGGCCGTGCGCTTATGCGTGCATTCGGCTTCCCGTTCAAATAAGAGGTCGATATGGCTAAGAAAGGTATGATTAATCGCGAATTGAAACGCGAAGCTACTGTTGCTAAATACGCTGCAAAACGTGCTGAATTAAAAGCTGTTATTGCAAACGTAAATGCATCAGACGAAGAACGTTTCGAAGCGATGATGAAATTGCAAGCATTACCACGTAATGCATCTCCAGTACGTCTACGTAACCGTTGTGGTTTAACTGGTCGTCCGCATGGTTACTTCCGTAAGTTCGGTTTAAGCCGTAACAAATTACGTGAAACAGTAATGCAAGGTGATGTACCTGGCGTTGTTAAGGCAAGCTGGTAAGGAGCACTATAAATGAGTATGCAAGATACCGTTGCCGACATGCTAACACGTGTTCGTAACGCACAAATGGCGAAGAAACAAACTGTTTCTATGCCTAATTCTAAGTTGAAAGTTGCAATTGCTAACTTACTTCAACAAGAAGGTTACATTTCTAACGTAGAAGTTGCGGAAGCTGAAGGCAAACCAACTTTAACAATTACGTTAAAATATTTTGAAGGCAAGCCAGTGATTGACACTGTGAAACGCGTAAGCCGTCCAGGTCTACGTCAGTATCGCGGTAAAGATGCACTTCCAAGCGTTAAGCAAGGTTTAGGTATTGCAATTGTTTCTACAAGCAAAGGCATCATGACTGATCGCGCTGCACGTGCTGCAGGCGTTGGTGGTGAAGTTATTGCTTTTGTTTCTTAATAGGTGATTCCTCATGTCTCGTGTGGCTAAAGCCCCAGTAACTGTACCGAATGGTGTAACAGTTACTCAGAACGGCCGGCAGGTCGAAGTGAAAGGCACTAAAGGTACATTGTCTTTCAACCTGCATGCGCTGGTCGAGCTTAAACAGGAAGACGGTACTCTGGCTATTGCTCCAGTACAAGAGTCGAAAGACGCTTGGATGCAAGCTGGTACTGCTCGCGCTGTGCTTAACAACCTTGTAAAAGGTGTTAGCGAAGGTTTCGAACGTAAGTTACAGCTTATCGGTGTTGGTTATAAAGCTGCGGTTAAAGGTGATGTTGTTCATCTTAACCTTGGTTTCTCTCACCCGATCGATTATGCACTTCCTGCAGGTGTAACTGCTGAAACTCCAACTGCAACTGAAATCGTACTTAAATCTGCTGACAAAGCAGCTTTAGGTCAGGTTGCTGCAGATATCCGTGGTTACCGTCCACCAGAGCCGTATAAAGGCAAAGGTGTTCGTTATTCTGACGAAGTTGTACTTCGTAAAGAAGCTAAGAAGAAATAAGGCGCGAGGTTCTTATGAACGAAAAGAAACAATCCCGTTTGCGTCGTGCGAAAAGCACACGCTTGCACATCCGTGCATTGGGTGCGACTCGTTTGTGTGTAAACCGCACTCCGCGTCACATCTATGCTCAAGTTATCTCTGCAGATGGTGGCAAAGTATTAGCGCAAGCTTCTACTTTAGACGCTACTCTACGTGCAGGTACAACTGGTAACGTTGAAGCAGCTCAAAAAGTAGGTGCTTTAATCGCAGAACGCGCTAAAGCAGCTGGTGTTACTAAAGTTGCATTTGACCGTTCTGGTTTTAAATATCATGGTCGTATCAAAGCCTTGGCTGATGCTGCTCGTGAAAACGGCTTGGAGTTCTAATCATGGCTAAAGTTGAACAAAACGAAGGTCTTGTTGAAAAGCTGGTTGCCGTTGATCGTGTAGCCAAAGTTGTTAAGGGTGGTCGTATCTTCTCTTTCACAGCATTAACTGTTGTGGGTGATGGTAATGGTCGCGTAGGTTTTGGTCGTGGTAAAGCACGTGAAGTTCCAGCTGCTATCTCTAAAGCACTTGAAGCTGCTCGTCGCAACATGATTACTGTTGACCTTGTTGATGGTACGTTACAGCACCCAATTCATGCACGTCATGGCGCTAGTCGCGTATTCATGCAGCCTGCCTCTGAAGGTACAGGCGTAATTGCTGGTGGCGCTATGCGTGCAGTTTTAGAAGCTGTAGGTGTACGTAACGTTTTGACTAAATGCCGTGGTTCTACTAACGCTGCTAACGTAGTTAACGCAACTTTCAACGGTTTGCGTGATATGACTACTCCTGAAAAGGTTGCTGCGAAACGTGGTCTTTCAGTAGAACAAATTCAAGGGTAATCAATCATGAAAACGATTAAAGTTACCCAGACTAAATCTGCATCGCACCGCTTGAAAAATCATAAGCTGAGCCTGCAAGGTTTAGGTCTGCGTCGTATTGGTCATACTGTAGAAGTGCAAGATACGCCTTCTAACCGTGGTATGATCAACCAAGTCTACTATATGGTTAGTGTAGAGGAATAAGCCATGACTCTGCGTTTAAATACAATTGCACCTGCAGAAGGTGCTAAACGTGACAACCTTCGTGTAGGCCGTGGTATCGGTTCTGGCGTTGGTAAGACCGGTGGCCGTGGTGTCAAGGGTCAAAACTCACGTAAGAGCGGTGGTACTCGTCCAGGTTTCGAAGGCGGTCAAACAGCACTTTATCGTCGTTTGCCTAAATTCGGCTTCACTAGCCAATTGGCTTTGAAAACTGCTGAAGTACGTTTATCTGAGCTTGCTAAAGTTGAAGGCGACATCGTGTCTCTAGAAACTTTAAAAGCGGCGAACGTTGTACGTAAAGACATGATCCGTGCTCGTATCGTACTTTCTGGTGAAATTACTCGTGCATTCACTGTTCAAGGTGTTGCATTGACTAAAGGCGCTAAAGCTGCTGTTGAAGCTGCTGGCGGCAAAGTCGAGGAGTAATCCCCAGTGTCTATGACTCCTAGTTCTTCAGGTCATGTCAACATGATGAAAGGCCAACCATTTCATGTGAAATACCGTGAAATTATTCGTCGAATGATGTTTCTCATTGGTGCGTTGTTGGTGTTTCGGCTAGGAGCGCATATTCCAGTACCGGGCATCAATAATGCGGCCCTAGAAAACCTGTTTAATGCAAACCAAGGTACTATCCTTGGTTTGTTTAACATGTTTTCCGGTGGTGCATTAGAACGAATGTCTATTCTTGCTCTTGGGATCATGCCCTACATTTCTGCATCGATTATCGTGCAGCTGATGTCGACAGTGGTTCCTTCGCTGGAAGCTTTGAAAAAAGAAGGCGAGCAAGGCAAGCGTAAAATAAATCAATACACACGACAAGGCACATTATTTCTGGCGCTTGTACAAGCAATCGGGATGTGTGCAGGCTTGATCAGTCAGGGGATTACCCTGAATACTGGTTTGGCTTTTTATATTCCTGCAGTAACCTCATTGGTTGCGGGAACCATGTTCTTGATGTGGTTGGGTGAGCAGATTACCGAACGTGGGGTGGGGAATGGTATTTCCATGATCATCTTCGCGGGTATTGTTGCCGGATTGCCTAATTTAATTATGCAATCTTTGTCATCTGTAGATAATGGCCAGACCAGCCTGATTGGCTTGGTAATTTTTGGTCTGTTGTCTCTGGGTGTTTTGGCAGCCATCGTGTTTATCGAGAAAGCGCAGCGTCGTATTCCGGTCAACTATGCTCAAAAACAACAAGGTCGTCGTGTATTTACTGCACAGCAGACACATTTGCCATTGAAAATTAATATGGCGGGTGTGATTCCGGCAATTTTTGCCAGCTCATTGCTGTTGTTCCCTGCGAGCTTAGGCCAGTGGGTGGGTAGTGCAGATCCGAATGCCGGATTTATTCAGCGTAGCCTGCAAGATGTAGCATTGGTATTGTCGCCTGGTCAGCCGTTGTATTTGGTGCTCTTTGGTGCGTTAATTATCTTTTTCTGTTACTTCTATACAGCACTGGTATTTAGTCCTAAAGAAGTGTCAGAGAACTTGAAACGCAGCGGAGCTTATGTGCCTGGTATACGTCCAGGTGAGCAAACTGCTCGTTACTTAGATCATATTCTCAGTCGTTTGACATTTATTGGCGCGATTTACATCACCGTCATTTGTTTGATGCCGATGGTGTTGCAAAGTTCATTTGGTATTCCATTCTATTTGGGTGGTACTTCTTTGCTGATTGTTGTGGTAGTAGTGATGGACTTTATGGCTCAGCTGCAGTCACACCTCACCTCGCACCAGTACGATAATCAAACGTTAATGAGAAAAACGACAGCTCATCCTAAGGGATAAGCGCACTTAGAGGTTTCATCATGAAAGTACAAGCTTCTGTTAAGAAAATTTGTGGTAGCTGTAAAGTTATCCGTCGTAATGGGGTTATCCGCGTAATTTGTAGCGCAGAACCTCGTCATAAGCAGCGTCAAGGTTAATCTGATTAAGACCTGTTGATTTCTGTAGGCGAATTGGGTTATTATCCGCCCCTCAAGATTTTTGTGGGGCGGTTGATTATCTACTGCCTTTTTGGAGAAAATTGAATGGCTCGTATTGCCGGTGTAAACATTCCGGATAACAAGCACGCTGTTATCTCTCTAACGTATATCTTTGGTATTGGTCGCCATACTTCAAAAGCTATTTTAGCTGCTGCGGGTATTGCTCCAACGACTAAGATCCGTGAATTAGATGACGCTCAGCTTGATGCGATTCGTGCAGAAGTTGCTAAGGTTCCGACCGAAGGTGATTTACGTCGCGAAATTTCCATGAACATTAAACGTTTAATGGATTTAGGCTGCTATCGCGGTCTTCGTCATCGTCGCAGCTTGCCTGTCCGCGGTCAACGCACCAAAACTAACGCTCGTACCCGTAAAGGTCCGCGCAAACCTATTAAGAAATAAGATTTCTGGAAGCTAAAAGATGGCTAAAGATACTCGCGCACGCAAGAAGGTCACTCGTACCGTCTCTGAAGGTGTCGCACACATTCACGCTTCTTTTAATAACACCATTGTGACTATTACCGATCGTCAAGGTAATGCACTGGCTTGGGCCACTTCAGGTGGACAAGGCTTCCGTGGATCACGTAAATCAACTCCGTTCGCTGCTCAGGTAGCTGCTGAAGTTGCTGGTAAAGCTGCTTTAGACTACGGTTTGAAAAACTTGGACGTCCTTGTAAAAGGTCCTGGTCCTGGTCGTGAATCTGCGGTTCGTGCTTTAGGTGCAGTGGGTTATAAAATTAACAGCATTACCGATGTGACGCCAATCCCGCACAACGGTTGCCGTCCACCTAAAAAACGTCGCGTGTAAGGAGAAACATTCATGGCTCGTTATATTGGTCCAAAATGCAAACTCTCTCGCCGCGAAGGGACAGACCTGCAACTTAAATCAGGCGTTAAACCGTTTGATGTAAAAACTAAAAAACACGCTAAAGCTCCTGGCCAACATGGTGGAGCTCGTGGCGGTAAACAGTCTGAGTACTCACTACAATTACGTGAAAAACAAAAAGTACGTCGTATGTACGGTGTTTTAGAGCGTCAATTTAGTAACTACTACAAAGAAGCTGCTCGTGTTAAAGGCGCAACTGGTGAAAACCTGTTGAAGCTACTTGAAAGCCGTCTTGATAACGTTGTTTATCGTATGGGTTTCGGTTCTACTCGCGCAGAAGCTCGTCAGTTAGTATCTCACCGCAGCATCACTTTGAATGGCCGTCGTGTTAACATTGCGTCTATCCAAGTTAAAGCGGGTGATGTGATCGCAGTTCACGAAGGCGCTAAACAACAATTACGTATCAAAAACGCAATTGAATTAGCAACTCAACGTGGCATGCCTTCTTGGATGGAAATCGACCATTCTAAATTAGAAGGTACGTTCAAAGCTGCACCGGATCGTTCTGATTTACCTGCTGAAATCAACGAAAGCTTGATTGTAGAATTGTATTCTAAATAATCCTTGAGGAAGCAATATGACGCGTACTGCAAATGAGTTTCTAACTCCGCAAGCGATCAAGGTCGAAGCGGCAAGCGGGACCTCGGCAAAAGTTATTCTAGAACCTTTAGAGCGTGGCTTTGGTCATACTCTGGGTAATGCTTTACGTCGCATCCTTCTTTCTTCTCTACCTGGCGCAGCTGTGGTAGAAGTTGAGATTGAAGGGGTCGAGCACGAGTACAGTACTTTGGAAGGCTTGCAGCAGGACATCGTCGAGCTCTTGCTGAACCTAAAAGGATTGTCGATTAAGCTGTTCGATCAAAATGAAGCATACTTAACATTAGAGAAACAAGGTGCAGGCGACGTAACTGCGGCTGACCTTCGTTTACCTCATAATGTTGAAGTGGTTAACCCTGAACATTTGATCGGTACTTTAAGTGCCTCAGGCTCATTGAAAATGCGTCTGAAAGTTGCTCAAGGTCGTGGCTACGAGACTTCTGATTCACGCTTCCCAGAAGGCGAAACTCGCCCAGTGGGTCGCTTGCAGTTAGATGCTTCTTATAGCCCAATCAAACGTGTGTCTTATACAGTGGAAAACGCTCGTGTAGAACAACGTACTGACCTTGACAAATTGGTCATTGATCTTGAAACCAATGGTACTGTAGATCCTGAAGAAGCAATCCGTAAAGCGGCAACAATCTTGCAACAACAAATTGCAATCTTTGTTGACCTTCAGAAAGATCAAGCACCTGTGGCTCAAGAGCCGCGTGAAGAAGTTGACCCAATCTTGCTTCGCCCAGTAGATGATCTAGAGCTAACTGTTCGTTCTGCTAACTGTTTGAAAGCAGAAAACATTTACTACATTGGTGATCTTGTACAGCGTACTGAAGTTGAGTTGCTTAAAACTCCTAACTTGGGTAAAAAATCGCTTACTGAGATCAAAGATGTTCTGGCTTCTAAAGGCTTACAACTCGGCATGCGTTTAGAGAACTGGCCACCGGCTAGTCTCCGTATGGACGATCGTTTCGCCTATCGTAGCCGTTAATTAAGTAGGACTATCACCATGCGTCATCGTAATAGTGGTGTGAAATTAGGCCGTACAAGCAGCCATCGTAAAGCGATGTTCCAAAACATGGCTAACTCTTTGTTCGAGCACGAGTTGATCAAAACAACTGTGCCTAAAGCGAAAGAGTTACGTCGTGTAGCTGAGCCTTTAATCACTTTAGCTAAAAACGATACAGTAGCAAACCGTCGTTTGGCGTTTGCTCGTACTCGTTCAGCAGCAACTGTTGGTAAATTATTTACCGTTCTTGGCCCTCGTTACAAAGAGCGTAACGGCGGTTATCTACGTGTTCTTAAAGCGGGCTTCCGTGCAGGTGATGCTGCACCGATGGCTTACGTTGAGCTAGTAGATCGCGAAGTTAATTAATTTCGTGTAGAACAGCACACGTTGTTCGAAAAGGTCGGTTGAATAAACCGGCCTTTTTTAATGCCTGTTAAAAGGGAAAATGGCCAGATATATTTTTATTTTGTCCTCAAAAGATAAAAAAAAGAGTGCAAAAATTCAAACTTGACATGGAGTATTGTCAGTTTTGTGCTTTAATAAAATAAATGACAAAACATAGGTCAAAAGAAGAACATGGAAAAACAAGTTGATATTTTAATTGTGGGTGCGGGGATCTCGGGAATTGGTCTGGCAGCGCATCTTTCTAAACATTGTCCGCAGCGCTCATTTGAAATTATTGAGCGACGTGCCAGCATTGGCGGAACTTGGGATTTATTTAAGTATCCGGGAATTCGTTCTGATTCGGATATGTCGACCTTTGGTTTTAATTTTAAACCCTGGAAAAAAGCCAGTGTACTTGCCGATGGCGCTTCGATTAAGGGCTATCTGGCCGAAGTAGTAGATGAATTTAATCTGGAATCGAAAATTCATTATCAACACCGTGTGTTAGGTGCAAATTATGACTCGAGTAAACATAAATGGTCGGTACACATCGAAAATGTTCAAGGCAAAAAGGAAACTTGGATAGCAAACTTTGTGCTGAGTTGTACCGGTTATTACAATTATGACCAAGGTTTTCAGCCTGAGTTTCCAAATCAGGAGGCTTTTAAAGGTCAATTCATTCATCCGCAGCATTGGCCGGAAAATTTAGATTATCAGGGCAAAAAAGTGGTGATCATTGGTAGTGGTGCCACCGCGATTACTTTAGTTCCAGCGATGGTCAAAGGCGGCGCCGGGCATGTGACCATGTTACAGCGTTCTCCGACCTATATCGCTTCAGTGCCCTCTATTGATATGATTTATGCAAAGATGCGGCAGTATCTACCAGAAGATGTGGCCTATAAAATTACCCGTGCCCGGAATATTGGCATGCAGCGCGGAATTTATGCCTTGGCACAAAAACAGCCAAAACTGTTAAAAACGCTGTTACTTAAATCCGTGCAGTTTCAGCTCAAAGGTAAAGTGGATATGAAACACTTTACCCCGAATTATGAGCCGTGGGATCAGCGCCTATGCGTGGTGCCGGATGGTGATCTGTTTAAAATTTTACGTGAAGGGCAGGCATCAGTTGTAACGGATCAGATCGAAAGCTTGACTGAAACTGGCATTCAGCTGAAATCGGGTCAACATCTGGAGGCAGATATTATCGTTTCAGCCACAGGCTTAAATATCCAGATTCTTGGTGGAATTCAGGCGACGATTGATGGTCAACCTGTCGATACCTCACAACATATGCTGTATAGAGGCATCATGGTTAGTGATGTGCCGAATATGGCGCTAATTATTGGTTATATCAATGCCTCTTGGACTTTAAAAGTGGATATTGCCGCTGAGTACATTTGCCGTTTGCTGAACTATATGGATCAGCAGGGCTATGCTGAAGTCATCGCTCAGGGTGATCAGACTGAATTGCTAGAGGATACTGTGATGGGTAGTCTCAGTTCGGGCTATATTGCCCGTGCCGCAGATGTGATGCCAAAACAAGGTAAACATGCACCGTGGAAAGTCAGCAACAATTATCTTGCAGATCGTAAGGAACTTAAACAGGCTTCGTTTGAAGATAGGGTGCTGAAATTTAAAAAAAACAGCAAGGCTCTCAAACATAAACCGCGTCTGGTCTCTTAAAGTCGGATATTGAACTAAAGAAAAAGGAGTCCTGAGTGACTCCTTTTTTATGCGTCCAGTTTACAGTGAACGTGCAATCAGTTCTTTCATGATTTCGTTGGTACCAGCATAAATCCGGTTGGCACGGTTGTCGATATAGGCCCGGGCAATTGGATATTCCAGCATATAGCCATAACCACCATGCAATTGCAGGCATTCATCTACCACCTTGCTATACATTTCTGAAATCTTATATTTGGCCGCAGCAGCGGCATCGATGCCTAATTCTTGCTTGAGTTGCAGCTCCATGCAGCGATCCAGATAAGCGCGACAAAACTCGATTTCGGTACGCATTTCTGCCAGTTTAAAGCGGGTATTCTGAAAATGGCTAATACTCTTGCCAAAGGCCTGACGTTCCTTGGTGTATTTCACTGTATGTGCGAAAGCAGCTTCAGCGCCAGCCTGGCACATAATTGCCACAATCAGGCGTTCCCAGGCCAGTTCTTTCATCAACATCATAAAGCCCATGCTTTCCAGACCGAGCAAGTTTTCTTGTGGTACGCGTACATCGTCAAAGAACAGCTCGCAAGTATCCTGGCCTTTCATGCCAATTTTATTCAGCGGCTTGCCTTTGCTAAATCCGGCTCGATCGGCTTCGACCATAATTAATGAGAGATTGGCCGAGCCTTTGTCACTATTACCCGTTTTACAGACCACAATCGCCATATCGCAGAGATAGCCATTGGTAATGAAGATCTTGGATCCATTAATTACATACTCATCGCCATCCAGTACTGCAGAGGTACGCACTGCCTGTAAGTCTGAGCCGGTTCCCGGTTCGGTCATGGCAATGGCGGTAACTACTTCTCCAGATGCCATTTTCGGTAGCCATTGCTGCATTTGGGCTTCATTACCAAAGTTCAGCAGATAATTGGCGACGATATCCGAATGCAGGGAAAAACCTGTGGCTGAATCACCAGCATAAGCCTGTTCTTCAATCAGAATCATGCTATACAGCCGGTCTACCCCAGAGCCGCCATATTGCTCTGGCATGGTGGCGCAGAGTAGTCCCAGTTCACCCGCTTTAGTCCAGAGCTCTCGATCCACATGCTGTTGCTTTTCATAGCGCTCGCTATGCGGAATAACTTCCTTTTCATAAAACTTGCGTACGGTTTGACGAAATGCTTCATGTTCGGCAGTAAAAAGCTGGCGGGGCAGCATCGGGGCAAGCGGGCGAATGGCTGCAGATTGCATCTTGTTATTCCTTATTCTGATCTGTTTGCTTTAAAGTAGGTCAAGCATAGATCAGCAACAATGAGCGGAATGTTCAAATAACTTAAATATGCTGATGCTTTTGGTCATTTGTATGAAATCCCTCGAAATTCAGCGATGGCTTCAGGTAAACTATTCCGGTTTATAACGAATTGGGGAAATTCGATGACTGATGACATCACCTTAGAAGAGCGCAAAGTGATTTATCGCGCGCGTCGTGGCCTAAAAGAGCTGGATGTGTATTTTGATCCCTACGTAAAAAACTACTACTTAACTGCTGATCCATTTGAAAAGCAGATGTTTGCTGAGTTGGTCGATCAGGAAGATCCAGATCTGCTGGACTGGTTTATGGAAGTCTCTGAGCCGCCGCGTCCTGAATTAAAAGATTTGATCAAGAAGCTTAAATTTTACGTCCATGGATAATCGCTGTTTCAAGCTGAAACGCAGTTATTGTGCACTGGCGTTTCAGCTTTTTATTTTTGCACTGTTGATGTACCTGCTGTATCAGCTACTGCCAATTACAATTTGGCTATTGTGTGCTGTGATGGGACTGGTGATTTATCAGCTGTTTTATCGCAAGACGCCCCAGATTGAACAGTTTGAATATCTGGATGGACGTGAATGGTCATTGACGGCCAAATCTCGGCCCACCTGTCGGGTATGTGTTAGTCATGTGATTGATCATCAAGCTTATATTGTGGTGTATTTTCAGCACGCCAAGGCTCAGCCTTTATTGATCTGGTGTGACCAATTGCCGCTAAAACAATGGAAATCCCTGAAAGTTCTGACCAAACTTATCTAGTTGTCAGACAACGCTATTTTAATCACTTGATTGAAGTTTCAATAAAACAGATACTTAGATCATTAATACGCTTTCATTGTCAGACAGAAAATAATAATGACTTATCAGTAAGATAAATTGTATGACAATTTCCCGCCTATGTTTTATTTTTAGCCTGTACATTGAACGCACCAACAGCAAATACGGGAGAATTCAATAGAATCTCCAGTGTGGATGTTTTTGATCGTAGTGATTGTTTCAGCTTTGGTGGTTGGACAATTCGCGATGGTGCTGAAGGATAAATTTTCATCTTAATCAAGCAGAGTTATTACCGGCTCTCTGTTTGTACAGTTAATAAGTAGCATGTGCTGAACCGTCGCAATGCTACTTTTTTTTGCCCAAAATTTGGTAATTCAACAGATCAAGTCAATTGCAGTCGGCCAGTTTGATGGCACAGTGTCTGGTCTAAATTAGAGTAAATACTCTTTTATTCACAAAATGCTTCTGATATCTTTAGCAGAAAGATGGACATAATCACAATTATAGAGGACAGGAAAATGTCAGGCGTCCGTAAAATATGCCAAGGTATGGCGACCATTGCAATAACAACAACAGTATTAACGGGGTGTTCCCATGTCATTAAAACCGGTGCCAATGTCGCACTGGGTTTTACCGAAAACCATATTGTCCCACCAATTTTAGCCATGGATGATGCCGAGATGGTCTGTAATTCAGGCAATTCTCTAACTCCGGCCATCATGGCAACCAAAGAAATGGGAGCGGATCCGACGCGAGTAGCCGTATTGATGTATTCGGCTGCCGGCATTTGTGCCGAGCAAAAGGCGCTGGAAGCTGAGTTACGCTATTTACGTGCTTCAAAAACCAATCAGGTAGCGGAAGCCCAAGATGCACGAATCGAGCAGAAGCGCTGGGCGGCTCTAGCGGCACAGCGTCAATATACCGGTTATCAATTGTTCCAGAGCCGTTATGAAAAAAAATATCAAAAAGCCTTGGGTGAAGAATGCCCGCGCATGAACAGCGATATGGAGCAAACGGTTTATCTGCTGGGTATGCTCAGCGGTTTACAAGCCATGACCAATGATATTAATTCCGGCGGTGCAGTGCATGTACCCAAAGATATCGCTGCCGTGGTCGAGCGTGGTATGACCTGTCTGGATAATGCCAAATTCTGGGGAGCACCGAATGCTACGCGTGCTGTGATCTGGACTTTATTGCCAGGTGCAAGCGATGGTAAACCTGATCCTTACCAAACATTAAAACAATCTACACAAATTGGTGAGCAAAAAGGTGTACGTTTATCGCACGCTTTATATGCTGTAGCAGCACAGGCCAGTGGTGACGATGCCAAAATCCGCGATGCTTTAAAAACCTTTGCGCAGGCCCGTACCGAGGAAAAGCCGGTAAATCCACAGTTCAAGCTGATCGACAGTATGGCAGCGATTATGGTCGGTGGAATTTCAGATCGTTACTGGACAGAAAATACTGGTGTGCGCAGCGCCGATGATGGCATGCAACGTTTCTGGGATGAATCAGACAGCTCTTCGGAACTCGATGACCTGTTCAGTGCAGACCTGTAACCCAGATAGCCTGCATAGAATTTTAAGGATGAAATTAAACTAGATGGTTAGGGAGAAGCATAAGCTGATGCTAGATCAACATGTTCGACGAAAAATTATTTTTCTAGCGGCTTTTGTCTCTCTCTGTGCATGTCTGCAAATTTTTCAGGATCATTTCATCTACTGGCAAGAGAGCCTGTTAGGTGAATTTTGGCGACTCTGGACAGCGCATTGGGTGCATGTGGGCTGGATTCATTATTTTCTGAATATTCTCGCTTTTCTCTGTTTGCCTTTTATTTTTCCACGCGCCACCGTCTGGCATTTCTGTGCCATTTTACTGATCTTGCCGCCGCTGATCAGTTTAAGTTTTTATTTTTTCTTACCCAATATTGAAGCCTATGCCGGCTTGTCGGGCGTACTGCATGGCGCCTACGTGGCAGTGGCGTGTGTGCATTTGCTGTATAAACGGGAACGCGGTTTTGCGGCGCTGGTGTTGTTTTTGATTTTTGCCAAACTGGTCTGGGAAAACACCATTGGCAATGTCGGAACGGCGCAGCTGATCGGCAGTCCGGTTTTGGTTGAGGCACATTTACTTGGTGTGATTTGGGGCGTGATTCTGGCGCTGATCTATATCGTGAGCAATTATTTTCGGGATAATTAAAGTGCAGAGATAAATCATTTACTTGGCAGAAAATACAAAAAGAAAATATAAATTGTCATTTTTATTGTGCCAATTTTCATGCAAAGTCAAAACATAGAATAAAGATCCTGACCTTTGAAAAGGAATTTTCGGGGCAGAAGGGAAGATCGGCGTCCTAGACCAAGCATTAGGCCGCTAAAATAAAAATAGGAATACACATGCAAAATGATGATCAAAACAGATCAGGATTAGGTCTGTTGCGTTATATATGGACAGAGTGGATCTCGACCTTCGTCGTGCTGGTTTTACTTTTGCTCACTTTGATTATTGGCACCGGGGAAATGATTCACGGCCAGTTGCTGCGTATGGGCGAGCGTATTTACGGTGATCCGGCAACCGGAATGCAATATTCATTTCTAAGGGCTGAACCGACGCGGCCACAATGTGAACGCAATATCAATGTTGATCAGCGTGTTCAGCAGCAGATGAAAGCCGATGCAGCCGATGAATACGCCGATTTCTTCGGGGTGCGTTCGGAAGCGGATGTCCGTGCTGCGGTGTTACAGGCACAGCAGGTCTGTGAAGAATCCTACCTGTTTTACGATAAAGCCATTCAGCATGTGGAAGCCCATCCAAGTATTCGGGCTTATCGGACATTTGAAACCTCTTTCTTTGGAATCTTCAAGTTTGGTACGGAAAACCGGGCTTTGCTTCTGGTCATCATGGTGGTCTTTGCTGCGATCAGTGCCACCCTAAAAACCCATCATATTGGCTTACGTAGCCCGAGTACGCGTATCGACTTTAAAGTTTATTCGGTCGCCATGCTGGTTGCTAATGCTTTCCTGGCATTTTCATCCTATAGCCAATATCAGTCCGTATTGAACTCGGGCGTGCCGATGGGGGAAATGAAATACATCTACTGGTTGTGGATGATTCTGTTCAGCACACTCACCTTGATCAGCCTGTATCAGGTGATCAAACAACCAAAACCAACGCGAGAGGGCGGCAGTTTTGGTCTGGCCTTTCTGAGTGTACCGTTGTATGCCTATATGGCCATTACGACCGGAATAAATTTCACTTTCTTTATGGACTATCCAATGGGACAGGGGATTTACCTCGGTCAATTGGTAGAGTTTTCTAGTATCTTCCTGAACTTGGCCTTATTTATCTGGGCCGGTATGTTGCTGAAACAGACCCGTGTCGTGGACATGTTCCTGAATATTCTGCGTCCTTGGAATCTGGCACCTGAAACCCTGACCTGGCTAATCTTGCTGGCAGCGGCATTACCGACCGCCTATACTGGAGCATCAGGAATTTTCGTGATTGCCGCAGGTGCGATTATTTATAAGGAAGTCTGGAATGCGGGTGGACGCCGTCAGTTTGCACTGGCCGCCACTGCAATGTCCGGCTCAATGGGCGTAGTCTTACGTCCTTGCTTGCTGATTGTTGTTGTGGCATCACTCAATAAAGAAGTGACCACCGACTTACTGTATCACTACGGGATTTATGTCTTCCTGCTCAGCTCGACTTTATTCCTGGTAATTTCCCTGTTCTTTGCAGAAAACAAATTCCGCATTGCTGCGCCTACTATAGCTGCTCCTCAATCTGGTCGTGCCTTCATTGCGATTATTCCATATATCGTGATTTTTATTCTGATCTGGTTATTCTATAAATATGCCTTGTCGACTGACCTGAATGAATTTACCGCACCAGTGATGATGCCAGTCATTCTGCTGATGATTGTTCTGTTCGATAAGTTACGTCATGAACCTGCGCCGTTGCCGGCAGTGGGGCATTGGGATGAAACCTTGACCGCAACTTTAAACTCAAGATCGACATCTGAACTGGTGACAGCCGGTGCCGCGGCCAATGCAGAATATCGTGAAGCTGAACATAGCGAACAACTAGGCAAAGAACTGGCTGTTGATCATACTGTACAGCGTTCGAAAGCGACTGAAATTTTGCGTCATGTCGGTTTCTGGAAGTCCATGCATATTTCGACCAGTGAGACCGTGGGACATATTGGTGCGCTGGTCATCCTGATGGCACTCTCGGTGAGTGTGGGTGGCTTGCTGGAACGTATGGAAATTATGGAAGCCTTCCCGACCGATATCAGTAGTACCATTCTGGTGATTTCACTGATTGTCGGCTTGATGATTTTTGTCGGGATGATCATGGATCCATTTGGCGCGGTGATTCTGATTTCTGCAACCGTTGCTCCAGTGGCTTACCAATACGGCATTCATCCGGTTCATTTCTGGATGATTACCCTGATTGGTTTTGAGCTGGGTTACGTGACGCCACCAGTTGCGCTGAATCATCTGTTGGCCAGACAGTCGATTGGTGATGCTGAAGTGGCCGAAGCGGATGCCGAAGTACGACACCTGTCTTTCTACTACCGTTATGAACGCTGGATTTTGCCGGTGATAGTATTGCTGCCTGCGATGTTGATCATTGCCTATGTGCCTTATATCTTTAAGCTGTTCGGCTGGTATCAATAAAAGAAAAGCAATAAAACAGCACCTACGGGTGCTTTTTTATTGCTTTGATTTCGAATCTTGATCAAATCTTCGATGAATTCAGGCGCTTCTGCAGTATCGGGCTACACAGTAGAATCGCACAGAAAATCAGCCCCAGCCCGATTAGGCTATAGAGGTCCGGAACTTCCTGCCAGAACAGAAATCCCCACATACCAGCAAAGAAAATTGCCACATAGTTGACCGGTCCAATTTGTCCTGCCGGAGCCAGTTTGTAAGCATTTGACATCAATAACTGACTGAAATTGGCCAGAATGCCGGCAGTAATCAGATAGCTGAAGTTCTGTCAGAGTATAGGGCCGCCACACCCAAAACATCGGAATCACTGCAATCAGGCTGCCAATCAAACAGAAATAAAATACGATTTTTTCTGGAGATTCGGTTTTGGTCAGCGCTCGAACTGTAATAAAAGCCATCGCCGCTAGAAAACTCGCACTCAAACCAATGACCGACATCAGGTTAATTAAACCCGAATCCGGTTTGGCAACACAGAGTACCCCGATGAAACCAATTGCAGCGGCGACTAACATGCTTGCTGTTATTTTTTCCTTGAGAAATAGCCAGGCAATCAAAGGAATAAAAATCGGAGAAGAGTAGGTGAAGACCATGGCATTGGAGAGTTTTAAATGGGCAATGGCATAGAAAAAGCCGTACATGGCAGTCAGTCCGACCACTGCGCGCCAGGTGTGCATCCATAGTTTTTCAGTTTTGAAAAAACCAATGCCTTTATTGAAAATGAAGGGCAGGAAAATAAACAGCCCGACAAAATTGCGAAAGAAGACCACGGTGGCGTTATCAACCGTTGCCGAGGCATAACGGATACACACGCCCATGACTGAAAAGAGAAAAGCAGAGCAGGTCAGTAAAATAATGGCTTTGAATAGTGGTGAGGTGGCTGTGGTAGACAGGGAGACAATTTGGCTAGAAGATCTGCAGATCTTCTAGCCAAAATGCATCAAGATTATTGGCCTTGAGCCAGTTGTGCTTCGAGTAGCTTGATCTGTTCCTCTTTCAATTGAATGAGCTGGTCAGCATCGCTGTGCTGCGCATCTAGCGTGGCTTTTTGCTCATTGAGCTGAACTTGAATATCGGCTAATTTGGCCATCTCTTCATTGGCCAAAGTAGCATTTTCCGGCACTGGCGCTTTTAACAGGCTGCCGCTGATTAATGCTTTGGTCTCGAGTGCCTCAGCTGCTTTCGCTGCCGCTGTATCTTCTTCAGTTTTCGCCGCAGGTTTTGCTGCCGGAACAGCTGCGATATCTTCCTGATGTATGCGTTCCGCTTCACCGGAAGAGGCATTCAACCACTGATATAGCAATACCAATGCAACGACAGTAACTAAAGCCCCCATAATCCCCATTAAAAGTTTGGGGTTATTTCTTTGTTCTACTGACATAGCTTGAACCTTGATTTTTATTTTACTGAACGAGGTTTAAACTGAATCACGCCAACTTCATCTGGAACAGCTGGTGTTTCTGGTTGGTCAACATGTGTGGGACGATTTTCTTCATAACCACATTCAATACATTCGATCCATTCATCTTCACCAGAGGTCAGCATGACGACGCGATCTAACGCCTGACATTTTGGACATTTTGCGCCTGCAATGAAACGACGTTTAATGGTCATCATACTCACCTTGTGATCAACTTAAAAAGCTAGTTTAAGCGTTTTTAGAGGGGTTCGTCCAACCTTGATGACGCAGCAATGCATCTATTTTTGGCTCGCGTCCGCGGAAATTGATAAATGCGTCAAGTGCTGTGTCTTTTCCGCCAACTGCGAGGATATTTTCCCGAAACTGCTTTCCGGTGGTGGTGTTAAAAATACCTTCATCTTCGAAGCGGTCGAAGGCATCACTGGCCAAAACTTCGGCCCATTTATAGGAATAATATCCCGCTGCATAACCACCGGCAAAAATATGACTGAAGCTGTGCTGGAAACGGTTATAGTCAGTCGTCGGTAGAACCGCATATTTTTCACGGATCTCATTCAGAGTAGCCTGAACCTGTGCTGCATTTAAAGCTGGATTGGCTCGGTGAATACTCAGGTCAAACAGGGCAAATTCAAGTTGACGCAGGGTTTGCATACCGGATTGGAAGAAACGTGCATCGAGCAGGGCTTTGAGCAGGTCGGCCGGCAAAGATTCCTTGGTTTCAATATGTTCACTGAGCAGATTCAGACTGTCCTGATCCCAGGCCCAGAATTCCATAAACTGGCTTGGCAGCTCCACGGCATCCCAAGCCACGCCATGCGTACCTGCCACCGCGATATTGTCGACTTCAGTCAGCATATGATGCAGGCCGTGACCAAATTCATGGAACAGGGTAATCACTTCATCATGCGTGAGCAGTGCAGGTCGGTTGCCAACAGGTGGAGTAAAGTTACCCACCATATAGCAGATCGGTTTTTGCAGGCCATCACGTGTCTGCATGCGCGAACGGAAACCGCTCATCCAGGCACCACCACGTTTGCCTTGGCGTGCATACAGGTCAAAATAGAAACCGCCAATCACCTGACCTTGGTCTTCCAGTTCGAAATAACGCGCCTCTGGATGCCAAACCGGCGCTTCACGTTCAATCACCTGAATGTCATACAGGCGATTGACAATACTGAACAGGCCTTGCAGGATTTTTGGTGCAGGGAAATAAGGTTTCAGCGCTTCCTGTGACAGATTGAACTGCTGCATTTTCAGCTTTTCTGAATAATAGCTGCTGTCCCAAGGTTTCAGTTCATCAATACCATCTTCAGCGGCAATGGCTTTTAGTTCTGCAATTTCTTTGGTTGCCGGCGCACGGGCATGCTCTGCCAGATCACGCAAGAATTCGTCTACTGCTTCTACACTTGGCGCCATTTTGCTGGCCAGGGACAATTCTGCATAATTGTTGAAGCCGAGCAGCTTGGCCATTTCCTGACGTAAGCTGAGGATTTCTTCAATTAAGGCGGTATTGTCAAATTCAGTTTGGTCGGACTGATCTGAAGCGCGCGTGGTATAGGCTTTATACAGCTCTTCACGCAGTTCACGATGTTCCGCATGGGTCATGATTGCCAGATAAGACGGGAAATCTAGCGTAGCGACCGGCTGATCCAGCTCGCGTTGCTGGCCATATTGTTTTAACAGCTCAATATTACTTTCAGAGAGACCCGCTAACTCATCTTCAGCTAATGGTCTGAAATAAGCCTGAGTTGCATCCAGCACATGGTTGGAGAAGTCCGAAGACAGTTGTGAGAGACGTGCAGAAATTTCCGCATAACGTTTCTTCGCTTCGCCTTCTAAGGCCACACCAGACAGTTTGAAGTCACGTAAGGCCAGTTTGATGGCACTTTGCTGGGCTGCAGGTAATTCATTAAAAATTGATGCATCATGAACATGCTGATAAGTTTGATACAGCGCCGTATGTTGACCTAGTTGTGTATAGTATTCGCTCAGACCCGGTAATAAGGCTTGATAGACGTCACGGGTTTCGGCATTGTTCATCACGGCATTCAGATGCGATAACACGCCCCAGGATTCACTCATATTATTTTCGAGGGTATCGACCTGTTCCAGAATCTCAAGTTGGGCCTGAACCGAGTCTGGCGTGTCAGTCAGTTCATTTAAAAACTTTTGTCCGGCTTGAATGGTTGTTTCAATTTTTTCTTTGAGATCGGCCAGGGTAATCTGATCAAATTGTGGAACAGGCAAAGTTGCCTTTTCTAAAGTCATGTCGGTCTGCCAAATTAATTTTCTATATTCAGTCTAGATGTAGGGCCTTTGGTGGGGGAAATCAAGGTAGTTAAAGTTTTTTCTCTAGCTTTGTATTTAATATTTTCAATTCTTTATTAATATTTTGAAGCTGTTCAATAAATCCACCATCAGATGAAGGTAAGGCTTCTAGTTCATTTATATCGATGATGGAAATATCAGTGATTTGAGTTTTCCATAAGTTTAAAGGGTGTTGATACCAATACGTGACTTTCATGGTGATAGGATTATTATCTAAAGCCTCTCTGAGGCCGCCGTATTGTCCCCAATCGTATATATAGCTCTGATTGGGTATAAATACTTTGACTCCATGTTTGAAAATACCGCTATCAAAATAATCTTTTGAAGTATTTAATTTTTTAATTCCGAAGGCCTGTTTAGGAATGGGTTGATCACTCGATATTTGTACATTATAGGCAATGGATTTTCCTATATTCTTTATCTGTAGTTGAATGAAAGATTGCTTACCGTAATGCGGAAGAGCAAAAACTATAATTTGTGGTTGCTGATCAGATTTAAATACGGCATAAGTCACAAGCAAAGCCATTAAAGAAATGATCAAAGTAAAAATAGTTATGGTATCCATTCTTATAATTTTTCCTATTTTAATATTTTGATTATAAATAAAAAAGAGCGCCTTAGCGCTCTTTTTATACCGTCAAAAATTATTCAGTCTTGGCTTTTGCATTCGACTTTTTCTTTTTCACTTTGGTCTTTTTCTTTACTTTATCTTTAGCCTTTGCTTCAGGCTTTGCTGCAGATTTTTTAGCAGACTTGCTGTTGTAAGAGCTGGGTTTTCCTTTGGCTTTTTTGCGTCGTATGGGCTGTTCTCCATCGGCATTCAGGCTGGATTTAGACTCGCGCTCATTCTTGCTAAAAACCTCTTCTGTTGCTGCTGGACGTACTGCCGGTTTTTTCTCGCTCACGCGCGGCGCACGAGCACGGATCGCACGGCCGGCATGACTGAGCTGCTGTACCAGTTCAAAGTCGATCTTGCGCTCTTCCAGATTGACGCCAGCCACCTTGATCTTGACTTCATCGCCCAGACCAAAGACCTGACCACGATTCTGGCCGACCAGATTCTGGCTGACTTGATCAAAGACAAAGAAGTCATCGCCCAACTGGCTGACATGCACCATACCATCCACATACAGGTCTTTTAGCGTCACAAACAGGCCAAACTCTGCTGTGGCACTAATGATGCCAACAAATTCTTCGCCTAAATGCTGTTGCATATAATGACATTTCAACCAGGTCGTCACCGAGCGAGAGGCTTCATCAGCACGGCGTTCAGTGGCAGAGAAATGTGTTCCTGCTTCATCTAAAGCTCCACCTGAAAGCGGAGATGGCTTTTTATTTAAATGCGCTTTAATGGCACGATGCAATAACAGGTCTGGATAACGTCGAATTGGCGAAGTGAAATGTGTGTACGCCTCATAAGCCAGACCGTAGTGCCCCGCATTGTTAGGGCCGTAATAAGCCTGCATCATGGAGCGTAATAACACCGCATGAATGCTTGGTGCATCTATGCGGTCTTTGGTCGCTTCAATCACCGCCTGATAATCTGCTTGAGTGGGTTGCTCCGGGAATTTCAAACCAAGCAGCTTGACGAAATCACGGACTTTTTGAATACGCGAGAACTCAGGTGGCTCATGCACGCGGTACAACATCGGAATTTCATTTTTCAATGCATATTCTGCGGCTGCCACGTTGGCCAGCAACATACATTCTTCAATCAGCTTATGCGCATCATTACGGCTACGCGGCAAAATCTCTTTAATTCCGCCCAGCTCATCAAAAGTCATATACGTTTCAACGGTTTCAAATTCCATGGCATGGCGTTCAGCACGTAAGCCTTTCAGAACCTGGTACAGCTGGAACAGGGTGTTGATCGACTTGCGAACTTCGCGATCTTCGGTAATGGCCTGACTGTCGCCTTCCAGATATTGTGCAACCTGATCATAAGTCAAACGTGCTTTAGAGTGCATCACGGATGGATAGAACTCAAAACCGGTAACACGACCGGCACGTGACAGTTTTAAATCACAGACCATACAGAGACGATCAACAGCCGGATTTAAAGAACACAAGCCATTCGACAAGGCTTCAGGCAGCATTGGTAAAACAAAGTGCGGGAAGTAGACAGAAGTTCCGCGTTCCTGAGCTTCATCGTCCAGTGGTTTGCCTGTACGTACATAATGACTGACATCGGCAATCGCTACGACCACGCGATAGCCACCGCCCGGACGTTTTTCAGCATATACTGCATCATCAAAGTCACGTGCATCTTCACCATCAATGGTGACCAAAGCTAAATCACGCAGATCCACACGACCTTCACGGTCTTTTTCTGTTGGTTCTTTAAAGCTTTCTGCATCCTGAATCACTTCTTCCGGGAATTCATACGGTAAACC
The DNA here is from genome assembly GCF_022869025.1 of Acinetobacter sp. F-1. NCBI lineage: Bacteria > Pseudomonadati > Pseudomonadota > Gammaproteobacteria > Moraxellales > Moraxellaceae > Acinetobacter > Acinetobacter sp. F-1. Next base: position 251,780 of record NZ_JAJKFX010000003.1, read on the forward strand.
ATATTCTAAAATGGTTTGTGGAATGATGATTTCGGTATCGGCTTTATCTGCCATGGACTGGACAATATGACCGGTCGCAAATTCTTCACGGGTCGGATAAGTATCAATCGCCACGCGAATCGAATCACCCAGATTGACTTGCGCATGTTCAATCAGTTCTTTTTCAAGAGTAATCGGCTGATGCGCATTTGGGCTGGCAGGTTGAACAAAGTATTCACCTTCATATAGGGAAACTTTACCAATGATCTGCTTAACGCGGTGCTGCACAACTTCAGTCACATAACCCCAGGCTTTACCTTTACGGTCTACTGAAGTTTGACGTACTTTGACACGGTCGCCATTAAAGACCAGCCGTAGTTCACGCTCAGCCAGTAAGAGATCGTCCTGGCCAGAAATGTTGGCAGTTCCCATCCCGCGGGAATTGATATAAACCGTCGCTTCGGATTCAGGCTGCTCGACGGCAATCTGGAATTTATAACCATCTTTCATCAATTGCCCGTCACGCACCATCGCAATTAAACGATGGCTGAGAGCATCAATACTTTTTTGATCTGCGATTTCGAAATGTTCTACCAGGTCGGCATGAGACTGGGCATTATTTTTTTCTATGGTTTCTAAAATTAGCGTACGGCTTGGGATAGGGTTGTCATAACGTTCGGCTTCAGCTTTTGCTTCAGGATCGACCCAGTTTTTCATCATGTCTTTAAATTTATCTTAGGAGATAGGTTTAGCATAAAACATGTGTGCGCAGACTGCACGTAAATGATTGCAATAATCCATTTAAGTTTTCAATTTTCTGTTCATTTTAGATAACTGGAAATTTATTCGGTTTTTTGAGCAGGAAAATGTACGAAAAATCGCTGAATTGCTTAAAAAGTATTTAAACGAGCAAAAATATGCACTTTTTTTCGATGCTGCGCTTGCAGTGCCATGCCGAAATTTGTATTATGGCCGCACGTTACGGTGAGATGGGTGAGTGGCTGAAACCACGTCCCTGCTAAGGACGCATACGGGTAACTGTATCGAGGGTTCGAATCCCTCTCTCACCGCCACGCTTACTTATGTCGCGCGCTCATAGCTCAGCTGGATAGAGCACTTGGCTACGAACTAAGGGGTCGGGAGTTCGAATCTCTCTGAGCGCACCAAGTAAGTTAAGCAAAAAAACGTATTGCCAACCTAGGCACACAAGTTACGCGCTCATAGCTCAGCTGGATAGAGCACTTGGCTACGAACTAAGGGGTCGGGAGTTCGAATCTCTCTGAGCGCACCAACTTGAACAATCAACCGCTTTCATAGCGGTTTTTTTGTGCCTGAAATTTGGGAACATCTTTCTTGGTATTTGCTGTGTGCTTTTCATCAGGATGAAATGGAGCTTGTCGCCACATTGAATACAGCGTCAAAGTCCGGATGGTATTAATTGTTTTTAGCTCTAAATGTGCAGAAATTCTCACAGAAAACTGTAAATACTGCTGTATCGTTTAATTACTATACATTCAGTTGTGCTTTTATTAAAAAACACTTAACAAGCCTTAAAAAAGCCGTATAATGCACCCCATCAAGACGTCGCGCTCATAGCTCAGCTGGATAGAGCACTTGGCTACGAACTAAGGGGTCGGGAGTTCGAATCTCTCTGAGCGCACCAATCTTGATAAGAATTCTGAAAAAACCGCACATTGATGCGGTTTTTTTACGTCTGTGATATTTAACGCTTTTTCATATAAAAAACCAATAACTACCGATTCGTTGATTATCTTAATTTTTGCTGTACCTTGAGTGCATAGACGGTATTGCCACCCACCGCAGGTAATACATCGTGATAGGGCAGACTGCGCATGGCCCTTAATAAAAACGGTGCCTGATCATGAATCTTCATGCTGCTGGTGATTTGGAACAGATTACCTTGTGATTGCGGCAATAGCTTCATGCCGCCTTTGACAAACTTTAAGTCGCCACCATTGGCATTGAACTGATTCTGCAAGGGATCGGGCTGGTAAAAACGCATCTTGAAGTTAAATGGAATCTGAATCACGCCTAAGCCCACTGAAACTTTATAGTTGGCATCTACACTTTGGGTATTGATCGGGTTAAGTTCGACTTTCTTGATCTGGCGCGGGAAAAGCTGTTGACTGGCTTGTGCAGCCAACCACGGTCGTAGCTTGTCTACCGAATGCGGAAAGTATTGATAGGTGCTGCTAAATCTCAAATTTTCTGACGCTTTTCCTTCTTTGACCTGATAGCTGGGCAAAATAAAACTGACCGGTTGGCCAGATTTTTGACTAAGCTGGGCAATCTTCTGTAGCTGTTGTGAATTAAATTTGAGCTGTGGAGTCGGGGCGGTGAGTGTTGTGGCATGACTGGTTTTAAAGCGCTGTTGCAATGCTTCGAGTAGAAATGCGTTAGTACCGGGAGGAATGCCAAGTTTGGCTTCAGGCAGGGCATTGAGAATTTTACTGAATAGAAAACCTTTAGGCTGGTTCAGGTCGCCCCACTGGGTCACTGTCACCAGAGTTCTGTGCGGATCAAGCGCGAACCATTCCAGTTTTCCCGCGCCATAAGGAATGGGTGCATCAATAATTAAAGTGCTGATGCTGTTATTGCCCAGATGATGCTGCATCACCACGGTTTCTTTGAAGTTCAATATCGGAATTGGTGTGGGGATATGCACCTGATATTTGACCTGCTGAATCGAGCCTTGCTGTTCTAGAATTTTGGCTGACTTTAAAGTCGGAAACAGGCCAACATAATCCGGATAATGCTGTAGCAATTTCTCGACCTGTGTTTCAGCCACAGGCAAAACCACGGCGGCACTATAAAATTGTGCCTTGCTGGTGGCCTTACTGTTTAAGGTAGGAAGCTGGGTTTTAGTCACCGGATGCGCATAAATCAGAATCTTTTCGCCTGTCAATTCTGCCAATTGTTGGGCATTGCCCGGATAAGCACTCAGGCTACTGGGTAATTCTGCATCCCAGGGAATAATCTTGGCCAGTGATAGAGTAGACAGACCCGAACAGATACCGATCGCAATACATTGCTTGAATCCTTTCATTCAACATCCTGTTGCATATTTTTTGTTTTAATTGCTGTTTATTTAAAACTAAATACACGTTTTTCCAAAGCAAAGTTATGTAATTGATGCGACAGGCCATAAGCATTGTGCATATTTTGCTATAGTATTGGGCAAGATTTTATTTTTTTTGATGTGATGCTATGACTGAGTCAGCACCGACTTTATCGACCCGTTATTTTCTGACTTTAGAAGAATCTCAGGATGGTTTTGCCTTGGCGACTTTTGGCAAAAAGCAGATTTCACGTTTTCTGACGCCTCTGGTCAGTATCGGGATTATTATTTGGGGCTTTTCGATGGGCTTTGACGGGGTAGGACGCTATTACGTGGCTTTGGGGGCATTCTTCCTGATCCTGCAAGGCATCATGCGTTACTGGTTTCTGCCGATGATGTTTAAACGCCAGTTCGTCAAATATCAGTTTGGTAAGAGTGAACAAGGCCTCGATCTGTATCAGGACTATGCGGAAATTTTTAATAATGAGCGTAGCAAGCTGGTAGCGTATAGTGAAGTGCAGAATTTTGCTGCCGGCAAACTGACCTATATGCTTGAACTGAAAAACCGTACCGTCATCATTGTGCCAAAACGTGCCTTTAAAGATGCGACTGAGCAAAACATTTTTGAAAATACATTTAAAAAATAATCCAGAGATCGATATAAAGACAAATAAAGGAAAGTTTTGATCATGAGTACACGCCCATCCAAAATTGTCTGCGTTGGTCGCAGTTATGCCGATCATGCCAAAGAACTCGGAAATGCGATCCCTGATCATCCGGTCTTATTTATTAAGCCACCGAGTGCCTTAGGCTCGCTTGATGCAGGGATTGAATGGAATCCGGAGTGGGGCAACTGCCACTATGAATGTGAACTCAGTTTGCGTATTGACCGGACTTTAAGCAAAGAAAATGATCCTGTAAAAGCACTGCAAGCGGTGGGTGCGGTGACTTTAGGTCTGGACTTGACCCTGCGTGACTTGCAGGATGAACTCAAGAAAAAAGGCCAGCCTTGGGAACGTGCCAAAGCCTTTGATGGTTCGTGTCTGTTGTCAGACTGGATTCCTGTGAATGATGTGGTCGCGGACTGGCAAGATGTGCATTACACTTTGGAGGTGAATGAAGAACTGCGTCAAAAAGGCGATACCGCTTTATTGATTTTTGATATCGCGACTTTACTGGCAGATATCAGCCAGGTATTCACTTTAGAAGAAGGTGATGTGGTGATGACGGGTACACCCGCAGGTGTGGCGGCATTGCATGCAGGCGATCAGTTAAAAATGACCCTGAAAGGCCAGTCTCAGGATTATATCTGGACGACTTGGGTTAAATAAGCTGAACGGTTTATTTTTTGATTGAAAGGACTGCGAACGCAGTCCTTTTTTATCGAGTTTTAAAATATTTACAGCGCTGGCAAAATAATAGAAAAGTATTGTTTTACCGCAGAGAAGATTATAGTGGGCACTTTAAAGCGGTCACAGGAGTAGGGGTGAAGCAACGTCAGGCGCTAGATACCAAAGCATCTGCCATCATGTTTGTATTATGTATGTTGTGGGGGCTACAACAGGTCGTGCTGAAATGGGCGGCCAGTGATATTTCAGCCTTGATGCAAATTGCCTTGCGTTCAGCCTTGTCTGCGATCATGGTGTATCCCCTGATTCAGCAGAGCGTGCGCCGTCAGCTTTTGAGCACCCGCTATTTGCCTGCAGGATTGCTGGTCGGAATACTGTTCGCAACCGAATTTTATCTGATTGGGGAAGCACTACGCTATACCTCAGCTTCGCATACCATTGTTTTGCTTTATACTGCGCCGATTTTTGTCGCATTGGGTCTGCACTGGAAATTGCCGGCAGAGCGTTTGTCGCGTGTGCAATGGGGCGGTATCTTCGTGGCATTTAGCGGGATTGTGGTCAGTTTTTTACTCAGACCACAGACAAGCTCTACTTTACAAACCGATGCTTTGTGGGGAGATTTTCTGGCCTTACTCGGAGGTATATTCTGGGCAGCCACCACTGTCAGTGTACGTCTGAGCCGACTGGCTGAAGCACCTGCCACCCAGACCTTATTCTATCAATTATTGATGGGCGGCATATTATTGCTACCTTTGGCTTTTTTTAGTGGGCAAGCGACCATTCAATGGACGACCCTGTCTATTTCCAGTCTGATCTTTCATACCGTGCTGATTTCCTTTGCCAGTTATTTGATCTGGTTCTGGATGCTGAAACATTATCTGGCTTCACGTTTGGGCGTATTTTCTTTTTTAACGCCTGTATTTGGCATGCTGTTTGGGGTGTTGATTCTGGATGAACAGATCGAACTGAATTTTATTATTGGAACCTGTATGGTCATGCTGGGCGTGATTCTGGTGAGCTTGCAGGGATGGCTGAAAAAACCGAATACAACGAATAATCCTCAAGAGCAAACATGAACGTCTGGTCGATGAAACTGGCCACCTGGATTGGCCTGTCTTCCATTCTGATCTGGGCCAGTCTGGTGGCTGTGGTCAAATTGATTACCGAATCTACCAGTCCGGTGCAGGGGATTGCCCTGATTTACACTTTTAGTAGTCTGGCGATTCTGGCATTGATTGGATTTCCTAAAATCAGGCAAATGTCCAAGCGCTATCTATTGGGTTGTGGGGCTTTGTTCGTTGCTTATGAAATTCTATTTCTTGTTGCAGTTGCCTGGTCGGATCACCGTGAACAGGTGATGCTGATTGCGATGATTAATTATCTCTGGCCACCCTTGATGATTGTCTTTTCGATATTTGCCCGGCAATTGCAGGCGCGTCTTTGGGTCATTCCAGGATTTTTGCTTGCTGTAGTCGGTCTGATGTTGGTGGTCAATCCTGAAATTACCAATCTATCGAAACTTATGCAGGTTTTAGCTGAAAATCCTTGGGCTTATGGCTTTGCTTTTATCGGTGCCTTGTTATGGCCATGTTATTGCATTCTGACCAGAAAATATGGTCGTGGACAAAACGGCGTACCGATTTTTTTTGTGGTCGCCGTCATTGCGTTATGGGGCTTACATCTGGGCTTGGATGAGCCTTTCAGGATGCCTTCATTGAAGCTCTGGCTGAGAATCGCCATAGTAGGCAGTCTGATCGGGATTGCTTATAGTAACTGGAATCAGAGCATGCAGTACGGCAATATCAAGGTACTGATTTTGGCCACCTATTTTATGCCAATTCTGTCTTCAGTTATGTCCATGCTGATTCTGGATATTCGACCCGAGCTGAGTTTTTGGATTGGTACTGCTTTGGTGACCGCAGGTGCGATCGTCTGCTGGAAGTCTACGCAAACAACTTAAAAAAATCCTCTCAAGCGAGAGGATTTAGGATTATTTATTCCGGAACAATTCGGAAAGTGGAAAACTCAACTTTTCTTCCAGATATTGATCGGTTTCCTGTAGTTTAGGTGAGAATTTCTGCATCCAGATTTCCTCGGTATGTGCCTCGGTGAAGTGATGCTTACGTGGCAATGGATAAGGAAGTTGCAGATAAAAGTCCCAAAAACTCACCTGATCCAGATCACGTACCAAAACATATTCATTGTCATCGGTACGTTTGATCAGATTTTGTTTTTCAAACATGCTCACATAGTTTGGCCAGCGACCAATTTCATCACGACCCAAAGCATCTAATGCTTCTGCTTCACTAATGCTCTCACCAGTTTTTTGCTTTTTATGAAACAGCTCTAATAGATCCAGCAGCATGATGATTGGGTGACGTTTATGATCCTGGCCAGATTCAAAGGCCGTCAGGGCATAACTGATCTCAACGCCGAGTAAGACAATATTCCAGGATAAATAAATCCACAGTAGAAAAATCGGCACAGCGGCGAATGCACCATAGACAATCTCATAACTGGTAAAGTTTGACATCACAAAACCGAACAGGTTTTTAAGCAGCTCAAACACCACTGCACTAAACAGGCCGGCAATAAATGCAGACTTGAGTGGCACACTGCGATTGGGGATGGTCCAGTTGAGAATGAAAAACCCGAGTACGGTCAGAGAAAAGGAAATGGCCCAGAGGACAAAAGCACCATTAAGTTCATACCCGGCAAAGTTATTGCTGAGGACACTCATGGAAGCCACAGTTGATGAAATGACGAAGGCACTACCCAGTAAAATCGGTCCCAGCGAAATGATAGTCCAGTAGCGCATAAACCCGATAATTCCACCTCGGGTCTGAGTCACTCGCCAAATTCGGTTAAAGGCTGTTTCGATACTGGTGAGCATCAATACGGTCGTAATGAATAAAAACAGGATACCAATCACGGTTAAATTACTGGATTTATCGGTAAAGGCATTCAGCGCTTTATCAAAGGCAATCGTGGTTTTGGGTAGAAAGTTACTGTAGATCAGCTGTTGCAATTGTTGTCGTGCAGGCTCTAAGGCTTTAATCGATGAAATAATGACCAAGAAAACCGTCAACATCGGCACGACTGCGAAAAGCGTAGTATAGGTCAGGGAACCGGCTTGCTCACGACAACGGTCTGCTTCAAAGCGTCGGAGTACGAATAAAATAAACTGAAACCAGTGTTTCTCATAAAAGGGTAACTTTTTTAAATACTCAACAATCATGTGCATCCAATCTCAATTTTTTTAATCATCATGAATTTTCATCCATTAGCTTAACCAAAAAAGTTACAGAATATCGTATAGTTTTATTTTTTTAAGTAATGAATAAGAAGCCTCATGCAACCTTATGTTCTTGTTTTATATTACAGCAAATATGGCTCAACGAAAGAAATGGCACATCTGATAGCCAATGGCGTTGAATCGGCAGGAATGGCGGTAAAAATTCGGACTGTCCCGAATATTTCTAGCGTCGTAACCATAGCCGAGCCGAGTATTCCGGCAGAAGGAGATATTTATTGCAGTTTAGAGGATTTGACCCAGTGTTCTGGCTTGGCCTTAGGTTCACCGACCCGTTTTGGCAATATGGCCTCAGAAATGAAATACTTTTGGGATCAGACCACCAGTCTATGGCTGAATGGTGCGCTGCACGGTAAGCCGGCCTGTGTCTTTACCGCATCGGGTTCCATGCATGGCGGACAGGAAAGTACCTTGTTGACTATGCTGCCACCATTATTCCACCACGGTATGATGATTATGGGGCTCAGTAATGCTACAGCTGCCTTGTCCAATACCAAGACTGGCGGTACGCCGTACGGTGCCAGTCATGTCAGTGGCCCACGGCATGATCAGGGTTTAAGCCCAGATGAAAAAGTTTTGTGCGAAGTACAGGGCAAACGACTGGCTGAAGTGGCTTTCAAACTCAATCAGTCTTAAGCATTAACTCAGAAGGAAATGAAGAACTCACTCACTTCATTTCCTTCATGATATTAATCTTCTTTTTGATCTTTTTGATCTTTTTGATCTTTTTGATCTTTTTGATCTTTTTGATCTTTTTGATCTTTTTGATCTTTTTGATCTTTTTGATCTTTTTGATCTTTTTGATCTTTTTGATCTTTTTGATCTTTTTGAATAAATCTATGTTTGCATTTTAAACATTGATAATCCAAGAATAAATTACGGTCGACGGAAATCCCGGCTTTCTTGCCTAGAAAATTCCCCACTACACCACCAGTAATCCCGACACTGATTGCGCCGACAAAGGTGCCTACAGTCCCGCCGACAATAACACCTAAAGGTCCTGCTACCGTGCCAATCGCAGCACCAATGGAAGCACCCGAAGCAGCACCACCCACAGTCCCGGCAGTTGCGCCGGCAGAACTCATGAGAATACCGCCAATTTTCTTTAAATTCTGTTCGTGATCGCGCTGTTCGATCTCGGTTGAGCCACATTTAGGACATTGCATAGTCTCATTCCATGATGTATGACATGCTACCTGTCGTAACACGCATAATGTTTCTATAAATATAGGTTTAATTGAAAAGATTAGAATCTTGTTCTGTTAAGCATAAGGTGCTTTAGGCGATAAACAATTGATATTTTGTGAACATTTTGGTTTTTATTTTTGAGTTGGCTAGCTATAAAAAAAAGCGCCAGATCTGGCGCTTTTAAATTCATGATCAGCATGACTGCTTAATCACGAACAAATTCAACTGTGCCATTTGCCAAAGATTTTACGCGTGCCAGTGACTCCACACGGTAGCCTTTTTCAAGCAGCAAGTCGCGACCAGGCTGGAATGATTTTTCAATCACAATACCAATACCGACCACTTCTGCGTTTGCCTGATGAATCAGATCGGCCAGACCCAGCGCCGCCTGACCATTCGCCAGGAAGTCATCAATCACTAAAACCTTGTCGGTTGAGCTGATGTGTTTATTTGAAATCGCGATGGTGCTTTCAGTCTGTTTGGTAAATGAAAACACTTTAGAGCGGTATAAATCATCTTTCAGGGTCAAAGACTGGTATTTACGTGCAAAGATGACAGGTACACCAAGTTCTAAACCTGCCATCACTGCAGGTGCAATACCTGATGCTTCAATCGTAATAATTTTGGTGATACCAGCATCCTTAAACAGACGCGCAAATTCTTGACCAATTAATTGCATCATGACTGGGTCAATCTGGTGGTTTAAGAAAGAATCCACTTTCAAAACTTCTTCAGAGAGAACGATGCCTTCGGCCAAGATTTTCTGTTCTAGTGCATGCACGGGAGAATCCTCAAGAGCAGGTGCTTTTTCAAGCAAAAGCGTATTGTAAAAAGCACCCGGAAAAAATCAAGTGAAATTCGCCAAAATCTTAGTTGCTTGCACCTTTATAGTCAGTTAATAGCAAACCATAAGAGGTTTTCTTGTCTACATGCGAAACTTTGACTGGCAGATAGTCAAGTTTCGGTGCCAGCCAGAAGATGGTTTCACGACCCGGCTTGCTATGCTTCATCACCACCTTGATGGTATTAAAAGAACCATATTTGGTACTGACCGTTTCTGAACCTTGTCGAACAAACTTACGGCCTTCGACCTCTTTAGCATCAGCAAGATAATAATTCGATTTTAAGCCACCATTTTTTAGATCTTCACGAATTTGTAATTCCGCATTCAGTTCATCCAGAACATCGGCTCTCCAGGCAAAAGAACGCTTTTCATCATCTTTTCTGGTATTGATGGTTTTGCTGGAAGGATTAAAGTTAATACTCATGGTGTTGTTATGTACCAGGATTTTACTGCTACGACTGAAACTGCTGGAGCCAATCTTGCCGTTATTAAAGGTGAAACGGCTGGTTTCAGTTGCTGAAGCAATACCACCGGCTTTTGCAGCAAAGACGTAAGTCCAGTTATTGCCGGATTTACTCAGAGTACGGGTGGCAGAACCCATATTCTTGCCATTATAGCTAAATTGATAATTGGCTTGGAAAGGCGTCATGGCAAAAGCCTGGCTAGAAATACCAGTCAACAGTATTGCACCGCTTAGACCTGTGGTCATCGCTAAAGTCTTAAATACAGTCTTCACCATTAGTCATTTTCCTATATTGGTTAAACGGGCAAAATATCTTACTTGTTGTAGCTTTTATTCTTTAGGCAAAATATGGAAATTTAAGGGATATTTCTAGCAAAAATGTATCTTTCATGTAGTTGTTTTCAACAAAAGTTCAAAAAACGAGATTGAATAGTATTCAAGACGGATCTTTCTGTTTGATCGGGGTCACCAGGTTATCGTCCATTTCGTCTTCATCCCAATTTTCCTCTCTGTCTTGAGAAAGTTTCCTAAACAGGGCTGCCAGATTCACATTACCAATCACCACCAGTTCAGCTTCGCGAAGCACTGCATGATTCACATGAACTTTTCCTAGAGTATCAATAATCGAACGGTTTTTGCCTAACCAGCGGTTCAAGTCCAGATACAGCAAGTCATCAATGACTTTAATAACGCCAAGTTTTTCCAGAATCATGCCCAATGGATCTTTGTTCAAGATGCGTTGATAGAAGAACAGGGCAAAACGCACCCCAAGCTTATACAACAGATTTGGATATTTGGCGTCAATAAGCTGTGTATCACTGATTTGCTCGAATACAATCAGCTGGGTGGTCTTATTCAGTTCCATCTGAACCAGCTTCAAGTCTACCGACAAAGTGATATTCAGGCCTTTATAGTCTAGTGTCGCGTAGAGACGCAGCCAGTCTTCATGCAGGTCTGCGTGTAAGTCTTTCAGTGCATCGACATTGTCGGTGACAAAGCGTTGAAAAGTTGCATTTAAGAAGACTTGCGATAAAGGGAATTCACGCTCATCCTCAATAAATCCTTCCGCCCTCTGATACACTTGGCGGATTCGGTTGGAAATATTGGAAATTAGCGTTTGCATATTGAAGCATCCTAGCAACTTTATTTTTGACTCGAAGTGTATCTTGTCGAATTGTATGAAAAATACAAGTATTCAAGCTTGAAGTTTAGCAAAATAAATAGCACCATTTTTATAGTTTTAGTTATGTAACGTTGAAGATTTGATGGATTTGGCATTTTTAAAATAGAAATGCCCAATTTGTTTGTTTTTAATCTTTAAAATACTTTTTTGGGGAACTGAACTCAGGACTGAGTTTGGGTAATGTGATAAACAATGATATTAATGCCTCTGGTCAGAACCTGGTGGAAAGATCCAGTGTTTAGCAGTGCCGTGCTCACCGCAGGCATTCTGCATTTGATCGTATTGACACTGGAATTTGGTATGCCGCAAGATCGGGAGACCAGCACCAAAGAAATTGCAGTCAGCTTGCGACAAACAGATGAAAAAATTGAACACGCTGATTTTCTGGCCCAGACAGACCAGCAAGGGTCTGGCAAGTTTCGAGAAGCGCATCGGATGTCGAGTGATATGCCATCTCCTTTGTTAGAGCAGAAGGCAGGGGAAGAACAACAAGAAAGTCCGGATCTGCTGCAACAGAAACAGGAACTCAGTTTTGAAGAAAAAGTGCTGATGACCACCTTGAGCTGGCAAAAACAGGCAGAAGAAAATCAGCGTAAAAAAATGCAGGAGCAGTTACAAAGCCAGTTTCAGGCCAAAGCAGCCATGGTGGCCAGTCTGGAAGCGCAATATTTACAGCGTCAGCAAAATTTTAGTCGTCAGCAAAAAATTAAAACTGTGGATGGTATTCAATCCAAGCAGGATGTCTCCGCAGCCTATCTGGAAAAGTTCCGTCAGAAAGTAGAGTTTTATGGCAATCAGTATTATCCGGAAGCTGCCAAGCAGCAGAATCTGGCAGGTGAAGTTCGTCTGATGGTGATCCTGAATCAGAATGGAGGGATTCGTGCCATCCGATTAATTGACAGTTCAGGACATGCCATGCTGGATGAGGCTGCGAAATCTTCTGTACGTAAAGCGGCGCCATTTGGTGCGTTTGATGCCAAAATGAAGGAAGTTTCTGAATTGCGGATTATCCGAACCTGGCGTTTTGATCCGGCTGAAGCAGAGTTTGAAGTACGTTAATTCATTCTAGTTCTCTCTCCCTTTGGGAGAGAGTTAGAGAGGGGTTTTAACAGGTATTAGAACCTCTCCCTTGCGAACTCAGAATATATTCTGAGGATTCTCATCTCCTAGAGGAAGAGCGAATATAAAGCATTAAAAAAGCGAGCCTCAGCTCGCTTCCTTCATTTTCTTTTAAATCTTAATCTCGTTCCAGATAAGGATTTTCAAAACCCAGCTTGGCCAGAATTTCAATTTCAATGCCTTCCATTTCTTCCGCATCTTCATCTGATGTTTCATGATCATAACCCATTAAATGCAAGGTGCCATGCACCAGCATATGGGTGAAATGCGTCAACGGCGCTTTTTGCTGCTCAAGCGCTTCAGCAAGTACCACAGGAATACAGATCACCAGATCGCCAATGGGAAAGGCATCCAGAAATTGCGCCATTTCATCTGGAAGATCGCTCGGAAAAGACAGGACATTGGTCGATTTGTCTTTGCCGCGATATTCCAGATTCAGTTTATGACTTTCATCATGATCGACACAGGCAATTCCGATTTCGCAATTACTTTGCGTACCGATATGACCTAAAGTGGTTTCGACTACTTTTTTAATAGAGGCACGTTTTAGTACCAGTTCAGGTGACTGAAAATCCTGCTGTAAGGAAAGACTAAGTTTCAACACAAATCCTTAAATTGAAAGCTTAATGCTGTGCATCTGCGGCAGCATTATTTTCAGCGATCAAGGCGTCCTGACGTGCTTTACGTTCGGCACGTGCTTCTGCACTTAAACGCTGCTGATCACTGTCCCAGCCTTCATAGGCTTCAACAATTTTCTGTACCAGTTGATGACGAACCACATCACGCGAATGAAAACGGGTGATATGAATTTCAGGGATTTTATCAATCACACGCAGGGCATGTGAAAGACCAGACTGTTGGCCGCGCGGTAAATCCACCTGCGTCACGTCACCAGTAATGACCGCTCGTGAACCAAAACCTAAACGGGTCAGGAACATTTTCATCTGTTCTGGGGTGGTGTTCTGTGCCTCATCCAGAATGACGAAAGAATGATTCAAGGTACGGCCACGCATATAAGCGAGTGGCGCCACCTCAATCACTTGACGTTCAATCAGCTTGGCCACTTTTTCAAAGCCGAGCATTTCATACAAAGCATCATACAATGGACGCAAATAAGGATCGATTTTCTGGCTTAAATCCCCTGGCAAGAAACCCAGTTTTTCACCGGCCTCGACCGCAGGACGCACCAGTAGAATGCGCTGGATTTCATTGCGTTCCAGCATGTCCACAGCAGCAGCGACAGCCAGATAGGTTTTACCGGTTCCGGCAGGACCTATACCAAAAGAAATATCACTTTGCAGAATACGCTGTACATAACGTTTCTGGTTGGCACCACGCGGATTGATCCGGCCTTTACGGGTTTGTAACCAGACATTGTCCAGGCCGGTATGTTCTTGGTCTTCTAGATCTTGCTGGAGTTCACGGTCAGTCTGACTGCCCTGAATCATTAGGTGCAGGGTATCTGCGCTGATCTGCTGGCTCTGTTCAGATTCTTCGTGTAGACGTTGCAAGAGCATTTCGGCTCTTTCAACGGCATCGATTCCACCATCCACAATAAAACTCTCTCCGCGATGGGAGATTTTGACATCTAAACGTTGTTCAATTTGCTTCAAATGACCGTTATAAGCACCTAACATCGCTTGGATACGGTCCATTGAAATCCCAGGAAAAGCTACTGTACGTCGAATCGCTGCAGTCAAAGAGTATTCCTTATGAAGTGTACGTTATATGCTCTACATTACGCCACGTCAGGCTCAAGATTCAAGAGTTCACCATAAACTAAATTCAAAGTTTTAATTTCGGTCACTTCGATCTCGGCAAAGCGACCTACCCAGGCAGGATCACCAATAAAGTTGACATAACGGGTGTTGTCCGCCGTACCCACCAGAATATTCGGATCTTTATCAGAGACTTTCTCGATCAGTACCCGCTGGATGCTACCGAGCATGGCATCCGTTTTGTCAATACTCGAGCGTTTAATCCATTGCTGAACTTTGGCCAGACGTTCTTTTTTGACATCTTCCGGAATGGTATCTTCCAGTTCTGCCGCAGGCGTACCCGGACGTTTTGAATAGATAAAACTATAAGAATGATCGAAATCCAGATCCTGAATAAACTGATAGGTCTCTGCAAAGTTCTCATCGGTTTCACCCGGGAAGCCAATGATAAAGTCTGAAGATAAATGCATATCGGGACGAACTGAGCGTAACTTTTTAATCTTCTCGATATAGACATCGATGGTATGGTTACGTTTCATGGCCTGAAGCACATCATTCGAGCCACTTTGTACCGGCAAATGCAGATGCGAAACCATTTGTGGCAGGTCACGATAACACTGGATCAGGTCATCATTAAATTCGAGTGGATGCGAAGTGGTATAACGAATCCGGCCAATGCCCGGAATATCCGCGACTAAACGCAACAGATCGGCAAAAGTACAGATATTGCCTTCAAAGGTTTCACCACGATAGCCATTGACGTTTTGACCCAGCAGGGAAATTTCACGCACGCCTTTTTCTGCCAGACCCGCAATTTCAGCCAATACATCATCCAGTGGGCGAGACACTTCTTCACCACGGGTATAAGGCACCACGCAGAACGAACAATATTTTGAACAGCCTTCCATGATCGAAACAAAGGCTTTATAGCCCTCAACACGCGGTTCAGGCAGAAAGTCGAATTTTTCGATATCCGGGAAGGAGATATCTACCAGTTTGATTTTTTCTTTTTTCGGTTTTTCGATCTGGTCAAAATGCTGATCCAGCATTTGTGGCAAGCGGTGCAGGGTTTGCGGGCCAAAAATCATGTCGACATAATTGGCACGTTTCTGGATGTTGTCGCCTTCCTGAGACGCCACACAGCCGCCAACCCCGATAATCAGATCCGGATTCTTGTCTTTCAGTTTGCGCCAGCGACCCAGCTCGGAAAACACTTTTTCTTGGGCTTTTTCACGGATCGAGCAGGTATTCATCAGCAGAATATCGGCATCTTTAGGATCGTTGGTCAGCACATAGCCATGAGAATCGCCTAACAGGTCTGCCATACGGTGACTGTCGTACTCATTCATCTGACACCCTTGCGTTTCGATATACAGTTTTTTTACTGCAATCTCATGGACAGGGGTGTGCGCTGGCTGGGTAACAGTGTTTTCTGAGGCAGCTGGGGCACCATTCGGAATGAAGGTTTGAACCGTCATGTAGGCTCCTACAAGGTAATACGTTGAAAGAGTGAACGAACAGCCTGATTGACGCATCAAACAGGTGAATAACAATTCAATTCACGGACTGAAATATGGGAAGGCGCATATTTTAGCAGGAAAGTCGCTTAAACTTATAGCTTAAATTAAACGTGGAAAAATATTGATTTATGGGTAAAAATTGTCTGTAGATTAATATTGCTTAATCATAAGGTTACATAACTGAACAATACAGTTGCTTATAATATTTCAACAAAGCTCTTATGATAAGCAACATAGGCTAGGCACAGAATCGATGAGAGAAGGCAAAGGGATGTTGAAACACACTGAAAATATGTATAAATATTATAAATTAATTACGTTAAGTGTGGCGTGTATCGGTTCAGCAAGTACATATGCAGCTGAAGAGCAATTTAACGATGCCTTACGTGCGGCCAATTCAGGTAATACTGAATTATTACAACAATATCGCCTGTCCATGCAGAATGATGCTTTAGGCTATTATCCGGAATACTGGATTTTAAACCAGAATCTTGCCTTGCAACCTGCCAGCCAAATTGTCAGTTTTGCTCAGCGCTACCCGCAATCTGCGATGGCTGAAAAGCTGGCAGCGGACTATGTCGAAGAAAAAGTCAAAATGGCAGATTTCACCACGGCTCAACCGGTATTGCCTTATGTGACCAATGCTGATCCAGCTGAAGCCTGTGCCGTAGCACAAGTTCGTGCCAAAGCCGGTGATGAGCTGGTTTATGCCGAGTTTAAAGAGGTCTGGCTAACCACCAATAGCCAACCGGATTCTTGTACTGGACTTGGTCGAATGATGCTTTCTAGCCCTTTAATGACGGCAGAAGACCGCCAACAGCGACTTTGGGTACAATTGCGTGCCGGTCAGTCAGGTCAGGCTATTGCCACTGCGCAAGGAATCGGTCTGAATCTGTCTTTAGCACAACTCAATTCGATTCAGGCCAATCCAACCAATTATTTATGGTCTGCACCGAAAAACAGTGCGGCAGAACATGCTTATCTGATTTATGCACTGGGACGTCTGGCAGATAGTGATCTGGACTCGGCGTTATCCATTGTGAAACGGACTGCTGAAGGCACACCGGTACAAGTACAACGTGCCTTATACCGAGCTGTGGGGTATGTCGGTGGAACCACAGTCATGAAGAACAACTTTAACCGGGAAGTGTTAAATGCCTTTGATGCCAGTTATGGTCTGCCATTTAGTCCGGAAGAAGCTGAGATTTATGCGCGTCAGGCCATCCGTTTTAGTGCGTGGGAAAGCCTAATCCGTGCGATTGATGCCATGAGCGTCAATCAGAAACAGGAAGATCGCTGGCAATATTGGCTGGCCCGTGCCAGTGAGCAGCGTGCAGATCGTAGTTCAAAGAAAACTGCAGAGAGTATTTATCGTACATTGGCCGCCGGGGATGATTATCACAATCTTCTGGCACGCGACAAGTTGGGACAGCTGACTGCGAGCACACCCAATCCAATTCAGCCATCGAATCAGGCCATGCAACGTTTGAATCAGGATATTCATTTCCGTCGTGCGTTCACGCTACGTAATATCAGTGCACCGAATAACTACATTAACCGTGAATGGAACTGGGCAGTGCGTCAGGCCTATCTGAAGAAAGATGATGAGCTGTTGCTGGCCGCAGCAAAGCGTGCCATGGACATGGGTTGGCATGATCGGGCCATTTATGCAGCTGACCGCACCGTGAACAAACATAACTACAATTATCGTTATCCAATGCCGCACCAGAATTACGTGGTCAGTCATAGCCGCAATGCCGGGATCGATCCGGCTTGGGCTTATGGCTTGATGCGTCAGGAAAGCCGTTTCAATACCGTGGCACGTTCACATGTGGGTGCCGGTGGCCTGATGCAAATCATGCCAGATACTGCCAAGCTGGTGGCGCGTCAAATGGGTGAGGCTTATAATCCGGCAGCTTTGACCGATATGAATACCAATATCCGTTATGGCACCTTTTATTTATCGACCATTCAGCGTCAGCTCAGCAACAGCCCAGTCTTGGCAACCGCAGGCTATAATGCCGGACCAAACCGTGCCCGCCGTTGGCAGCCGGAATTTCAGGGCATGGCAGCAGATCAATATACTGAAAGTATTCCTTTACTTGAAACTCGGGATTATGTGAAACATGTCATGACCAATGCCACACATTACGGTCTCTTGTTAGGACAGGGTGCACAGTCCGTGGGTAAGCGTATGCAACTGATACCATTACGTAATACACAATAAAATTAAAATTATTGGGGATGGTGATTTATTCATGAAAATAATGAAGGATCGTCGAGTTTGGGGGAAATGGGCAGCGCTTGTATTTTTGGGCAGCAGTCCGGCAGCATTCGCCATGCCGACAGACTATGTTATGGATGTAGAAATGGTGCCGGCTTTATGTAGCCTGTACCCTGAATATGCAAAGAAACGAAAATGTCTGGAAGGCTATTCCTTGAATATTTCCGGCTTATATCCTCAGGCTACGTCAGAAAACTGTACAACCAATAGCTCTGCGAAACTTTCACCACTTCAGTCCAAGGTGGTGGCCAGAATTATGCCGGATGAAAATACCCGGACCATTTTGTGGCGCAACATCGGCGGCTGTGTTCCAATGAATGCCAGCCAATATTTCCGGACGATTATCAATTATGCAGACCGGCTTAAAGTGCCGGCAGAGCTGACTGAACAGGAAAATATCACCATATCAGTCGATGCGCTGCGTGTGAAATTTGTGAGAATTAATCCGCAATTACCCGCCAATGCTTTGAGATTTAATTGCCAGCTTACTCAAGCTAGCAGCGTGTTGACCTCGATCAAAGTCTGTTATCACAAAAATGGCAATTATAAATCCTGTCCTGCCAA
The DNA here is from genome assembly GCF_022869025.1 of Acinetobacter sp. F-1. Taxonomy (NCBI): domain Bacteria; kingdom Pseudomonadati; phylum Pseudomonadota; class Gammaproteobacteria; order Moraxellales; family Moraxellaceae; genus Acinetobacter; species Acinetobacter sp. F-1. The sequence goes on from NZ_JAJKFX010000003.1 coordinate 270,383, forward strand.
CATTATTAATACATGCCCAAAAACTGTCACAATAAAAGGAACATACTGAGCTTTTTTGCCGGTTTAATTTATATTTCCTATCAGACTTTAGATGAAATCCGTCCTCTTTTATATGCATCCGGCAAAGGATTGGAGTACAATCTTTCGCGTTTACGATTATTAGATTAAATACTAACTATTTAATCGCGTTGAATATCCTCAATTGGAGATAATTAGATGAAGCAAGCAGTTCGTGTTGCCGTTACTGGCGCTGCAGGTCAAATTGGTTACAGCCTATTATTCCGTATCGCAAGCGGCGAAATGCTAGGTAAAGATCAACCAGTGATTTTGCAATTGCTCGAAGTTCCTTTTGAGAAAGCTCAGCAAGCGCTTAAAGGCGTAATGATGGAGCTTCAAGATTGCGCATTCCCGCTACTAGAAGACATGATCGGTACTGATGATCCTAAAGTTGCATTCAAAGATGCTGACTACGCGTTATTAGTTGGTTCACGTCCACGTGGTCCAGGTATGGAACGTGCTGATCTGCTTAAAGTGAACGGCGAAATCTTTATCGGTCAAGGCCAGGCACTTAACGAAGTTGCGAGCCGTGACGTTAAAGTTCTTGTTGTAGGTAACCCTGCGAACACGAATGCTTACATCGCGATGAAATCTGCTCCAGATCTTCCAGCGAAAAACTTCACTGCAATGTTACGTCTTGACCACAACCGTGCTGCATCTCAAATTGCTGCTAAAACCGGTAAAGCGGTTAAAGACATCAAAAATCTTACAGTTTGGGGCAACCACTCTCCAACAATGTATGCTGACTACCGTTTCGCTACAATTAATGGCGAAAGCGTTAAAGACATGATTAACGACCAAGATTGGAATGCAAACACATTCCTTCCGACTGTTGGTAAGCGTGGCGCTGCCATCATTGAAGCGCGTGGTTTGTCTTCTGCTGCTTCTGCTGCAAACGCTGCAATCGATCATATGCGCGATTGGGCTCTTGGCACAAATGGCGAATGGGTAACCATGGGTATTCCTTCTGACGGTTCTTACGGTATTCCTGAAGGCGTTATGTTCGGTTTCCCTGTAACGACTGAGAACGGTGAATACAAAATCGTTCAAGGTCTAGAAATCGACGAGTTCAGCCGTGAGCGTATCAATGTTACATTGAACGAACTTGAAGAAGAGCGCGCAGCGATTGCTGACATGCTTAAATAATTTGATCGTTTAGATTAAGTTGAAAGAGCACTCCATTCGGGGTGCTTTTTTTATCTCTCTATTTTTTTGATGAACAAAAAATAACATGCTGTGATGCAGCAGCAACTGAATCTTGCTTAGGCTTGGACTAAGCTAAAAAACATAAATAATCCAATAAAAGGCGAGGTGAAGAAGATGTTTGATCAACACCCAACGTTAGAAATGTTTTTTCAGCAACTTGGATTGGACTCGAGTCCCGAGGCGATTGATGAGTTTATCAAGACCCATCAAATTGGCATGGACGTGCCTTTGCACAAGGCGCCGTTCTGGTCGAAATCCCAGCATGATTTCCTGATTGGTCAGTGGAAAAAAGATGATGAATGGGCAATTTTAGTTGATGTCCTGAATGAACAATTACATAGCGAAGCCCAAGGTTCTGGGTCATGTGATTTATAAATGAGTATTTAAGGATTTATGCCAGTTCTTATTTTAGGGATGGTAAAGGTCTTATTTTTAGTTTAGAGCATATAACAGGAGCAAGTGGATCATGTTCGAACAACAGCCAACTTTAGAATTATTATTTGAACAATTGGGTTTGCCTTCTGATGAAGCCGCAATTAATGAATTCACCCATACCCATCAGTTGCCATCTGAAGTCGCTTTACCGGATGCCGAATTCTGGAGTGAGGGCCAAAGTGCATTCTTACGCGAGCACTGGCATCAAGATGATGAATGGATTGTGATTATTGATAAACTGAACCAGCTGTTACATGTCGAAAGTGACAAGCAAAGTGTTTAAATTATAGTCTACAAAAAGAAACAACAAACCTAGTCAAATGACTAGGTTTTTTTTGTCTTATCTTATAAGTTAGATCTATAAATAATTACAATTTATCTGATATAAGGAGGGCGACATGCTCATGAAGAACCAACCATCCTTAGAAATGTTATTTTCTCAACTCGGTCTGGCCAATAGCGCTGCTGCCATTGAGTTGTATATCCGGACTCATCAACTTCCAGCAGGCCTGTCCTTGCATGAGGCACCATTCTGGAATAAATCCCAGCGTTCATTATTGATTAGTCATCTGGTACAGGATGATGATTGGGCAATCTGGGTGGATGAGCTGAACCAGCAATTACACATGGATGCCTACAGACGTCAGCCTGCTTAACTGTGTTATATCTTGGTATTACTTAAAAAATGAAAGTGATGCTCAAAAGAAAACGCCTCAAATGAGGCGTTTTTTTGACGCTGTTAAGCTTAATGCATTTTACTTTTTAATATTTTGATAAACCATTCCTGCTGACGATAATCACTAAAGGCATGATGCTGCTGCAACAATTCCAGTTCACATTCAGCCGTTTTGGTGTATTTACCTAACCAGTGACGTGTCAGGGCCGGCTCATTTTTACTGGCACTGGCATAGGCCAGTAAAAAATAAATATCGCCATGTTCATAACTGGCCATCGGCTTAAGAATTTGCTGGGTAATCAGGGCAAAATGCTGCTCTTTGGTCAATTCAAAAAACATCATATAAGCCTTGGCCAGATGCAAGGATAAATTGATATACATGCGCAGCGGCATTTCTTCAAATTCCACCCGGCCTTGTTCAAGTAAGACAATCGCTTCTTGCAGGAAATGTCGCTGTTCCTGACGCAGCTCACTTAAAGTCACCAGCTGTAAACGAAGATCAGCACGTTCAAGCGTTAATTCTGGCGTATTGCCTTTTAAGTACAATTGGTCAGTTTCACCCAGTCGCTCAATAATCTGCTTGGTTGTTAATCGCATCAACGCAATCCTCATTTCTCAATAATGCCTATATGAGGTTAAAAAAATAAATTTAAAGCATGAGCGAGCATTAGACTAGGGCTGTATCGCTTCTTAACCAGGCCGTAATGGATAGACGTTGCTGTTTGGAAATTAAAACTTCATGTAACAAATCACTCTGGAACAGTACAATCCGGTTCGGCTGTGGCTGAATAATATGCCACTGGCCATTTTTATCTTGCAGACGCAATTCACCCCCCCAATCTGCCTGCCATTGTTCATGCAGATAATACACACTGGAAATCATTCGGCCATTTTTAGCTTTAGGATTGTCACGATGCAGCGCATAAAACTCGCCAGCGTGATAGCAGGCAAAATGTGCTTCGATTTCTTTAATGCCTAAATAAAACGCGCGGTTTAAAGCTTGAGAAAACTGTTGCAGGGTTTGGGTGTGTAGGTGGGAAATTTGAAATTCAGGTCGTAACCAAAGAATATGATCACTACGGATGTTGCTGACGACGCCATTTTGAATGGCTGCATTACGAAATTCGTTTAAGTGGCTTAAGCATTCCTGACTTACCGCATGTTGATATTCACTAGAATAAGCATCGTCAACAATACTAAAGCCATGTTGATCTAAATCATCTAAGATTTGATCAACATTCCAATCCCCTGGGATGATAACAGCTTCCATTTTTTTCAATTCTCGATAGTGTGGCAAAACAGGTTCGCTATTTTAGTGTAAGAATCGTGCCTGAACGAAACTATTTTTCATGTTAAAATAGCTGTTGATATTAGGAATTAATGAAACATGAATTACCGTCACTCTTACCACGCAGGCAACTTTGCCGATGTCATGAAGCACGTTTTATTGCTTCAGTTGTTGACTCGACTGAATGCAAAAGACAAACCTTATCGCTATGTAGATACACATGGTGGTGCGGGTAAATATGATTTATCGACTGCTGAAGCGCAAAAATCTGGTGAGTTCTTAAACGGTATTCATCGTCTTGTTAAACTGGATGACTCGATCAAGCGTAATGCACCTGAAGGTGTACAACAATATTTGAAAGTTGTTGAGAAAATGCGTGAAAACTTTGGTAAGGGTGCTTATCCCGGTTCACCTTGGTTTGCACTAGAAGGCATGCGCGAGATTGATAAAGCGACCATTTTTGAAATGCAGCGTGATGTGTTTCAGCAGCTTCGTCATAATATTTTTGACAAGCGTGCCGGTTTGCATGAGCGTGATGCTTATGAAGGTCTTTTGGGGGTGATTCCGCCGAAAGAAAAACGTGGTCTGGTGATGATCGATCCACCTTATGAGCTTGAGCGTAAAGATTTTCCACAATTGGTAGAATTGCTGGTTGCCGCTTATAAGAAATGGCCGACAGGTGTATTTGCTGTTTGGTATCCAATTAAAGACCGTGCCATGATTGAACGCTTCGAGAAAAAAATGTTCAAGACCGGCATCCGCCGTCAACTGGTGTGTGAAGTCTGTGTATGGCCGGATGACACCCCAGTCGGCTTGAATGGTTGTGGTTTGCTGGTGATTAATCCGCCTTGGAAATTCTCTGAAGATGCAGATGAAGCACTACAATGGTTATTCCCACATCTTCGTATGAGTGAAAATGGTGGTCACGCTGCAGTTCGCTGGTTAGTCGGCGAATAATTTTTTCAAAGCACAGGTCATAGCTAGGATCGACAAGAATGACAAATATAAGCAAACCGGAACGCGACTCATCAAAAGACTTGCCTTTTGATGGCATCACCTTTGAGGTGGAAGAAGAGGAACATACCCAGGAAGGGCAGAAAGTTAAGCGTCGAGGCATCTATCTATGGCCGAACCTGATTACAACCGCTGCGTTGTTAGCGGGTTTCTACTCCATTATTGCCAGTATGAATGGCAATTTCCAGCAAGCGATCTATGCAATTTTTATTGCGGCTTTGCTGGATGGTTTGGATGGGCGCGTGGCGCGTGCGATTGGTGCGCAAAGTCCGTTTGGTGAACAGTTTGATTCGCTTTCCGATATGCTGGCTTTTGGTGTGGCTCCCGCGATCTTGATGTATAGCTGGGGGTTGAGTGATTTAGGCCGGATTGGTCTGGCCGCCTGTTTTGTCTATACCGCCTGTGCTGCTTTTCGTCTGGCCCGTTTTAACGTACAGATTGGCGTGGTAGACAAGCGTTATTTTATTGGTGTGGCCAGTCCATTGGCGGCTCTCATGATTGTTTCGCTGGTCTGGGTCGGTTTAGATTTTCCTGAAATTTTTGATATTCGTGAAGCATCCATTCAGATCATTAACGCCGTTGTCATTATTGCGGTGGGCTTGTTGATGATTTCCAATATCAAATATTATTCATTCAAGACCGTAGAGCGTAAACGCGTTCCGTTTTTTGTATTACCAATTGCCGTATTTGTCTTTGCTGCGATGACTTATAATATTCCTGTCGGCATTCTGGTCATTTCTATTCTCTATGCCTTATCTGGTTTTGTGACCACCTTTATGGCAAAAAGATCGAGTAGATTATAAAAATATAAGGAGTCTGAGATGCGGTTTCTTCAAGATTTTTTAGATCGTTCGAAACAGCTGAATCAGACTCCAACTGTTTCGCATTATCCTGCCTATCATGGCCCCACCTCAAAATATAAGATTATTCATCAAGGTTTGATGATTCCTGGACTTCCGGCGCCGCTGCACTATCTAAATTTTCTCAGCATTATCGGGCAGCCGAATGCACCGATGCTGGCCAATCCCAGTGCAATTCAAACCAACGCACTGGATACCGCTACGGTGATTTGCAGCACGAGTTCGCATATGGTCGGCCAACTGCATCGTTATTCAGTACAGCAGGACTGTAACTTTGATGCTGGCTTATTTCAGTTTTTAGATCGGGAGCAACTGAGTGGGGCCTTTCCTCATTTTCGTTTGCAGCGTTTTGACTCGGAACTCAGTTTCGATTTAAGCATTCATACCACTCAGCTCATTTCCCACTTTAGCCAGGTGAGGTTTTCACTTGCCGAGCACTGGTCTTTGCTGTGCTATTGCCAGGGCACATTAAAATATAAACAACAGACATATAATATTGATAGCCTCGGAAGTTTTGAATATGCACGAAGTTTCAATTTCCCTTATCTGCCTTTGGCCTTCCTGACTTATCAAATTATTAACCTGAGTGAAAACCGGCAGCTACTGTTGGCGCAAATTCGGGATGGAGTGAATAGTATTGTTCAGTCTCGGATGTATTTGCGTGATTTAAACAAGATGCAGACTCAGATGTTTGACCAAAAAGTGTATTTTAAAGTTCATCGTGTCTATCCGCGCGTCACCACGCCGAATGGGCAAAATATGTATTTGCCACGTGAATTTGAATGGTGTTACGAAGCTAAAGATGGTACCTGTATTTGGGTACAAGGGCAAAGTCGCGGTGATTTCAAATTTGGTTTGGCCGCGGGCTATGTTGGAAGTTTTAGTTATCAGGTCAAAATAAATGAAGAAACCGAAAGTGGGGAGGGGGGCTATTGTGAATACATAGATTGTCGGCCTTTACGCTTTCAGGAACAGAATAAAACAGAAAAAAGATTAAGTTATTTATCCAATTCAGTCCCTTTACTGCTCAAGAAATGAAGAAAAGTGCGATTTT